>CAMFNB010000041.1 GCA_945965275.1 uncultured Clostridia bacterium
CCATACATGTGGTCATAATTATTTATGACCACTTTTTTTGTATAAAATATATGAAATTTTGGGATTATTATGGCAAAAGTAGAACTGGATTTGTTTAAACTTAATGAGCTTGTTTCAAAAGATGAGGATATTATAAGTGAAGAAAACTGTAAGTTACTTGAAACTTATGATATTTTGAATAAGGAGATTCAGGCGATTAACTCTCAACTACCTTTTCCTGATATAACAGAGTATTCATCGGGTATTGATTATGATGATATTGCTAGAATACAAGGTGAGAAAAAAGCAAATCGCCCGTATTGGGAACGAAAAGCACAAATAATTCCATATTTTAAAGACGATTCATTACACTGTGGTCATGTTACTTTTAATGATTCAACAGAGTATTTTATAATGGATAATTATCTTGAAAGTCGGCTAATGGGAGTAAATCTTATAAATGCAAATGACAGGGCATTCAGTGATATTATAAAGGCTTGGAGATACCCAGACAAATCTGATTCTGTATCATTTTCTCGTAACCTTGAAACAAAAGACCGACATGTAGATAGTGTTTATGTTGTTCTTGATAAAAACAGTGAAAATTTCAGTGAAATTTCAGATTCTTATTTACGAAAAGCATTAATAAGAAATAAAGCAAATAACAGTATTAAGAGTATTATACAAACTATTCAGGAAAAGCAAAACGATATTAGAGCTTTACCGGCCAACAGTACATTTGCTTTGCAGGGTTGTGCCGGATCAGGAAAAACAATGGTAATGCTGCATAGATTAAAATTTCTAATTTTTAATGATGAAATAAACAGCAGTAATTATTTATTGCTAATCCCTGGTTTTACTTTTAAGAAGTTTATAAAGGGCGTAGCAAAGGAATTTAATATTAATGAAAAGAATGCCATTCCTTACAAAAGAAGACTTACAAGAAGAACTTAATCATAATAAAATTAAAAAGTACGCGATTTATACAGTGAAGGAAGTTAAAGGCCTTGAATTTCAGGAAGTAATTACTGTAGACAGAGATATGACAGAAAATGAAAAGTATATTTCGTATACAAGAGCATTAATGAAATTAACAGTGATTCATAATTTGCCTTATCATACGGATCACTCAAAAACTCTTTATATTAACGGGACAAACGCAGAAGAAGTGATTGAAGAATGATTTATTGTTCTTTCGTTGCAAGATTATGTGTTTTGTGCTAATATGGCCTTGTTAAGCGAGAAGACGTTATCAGGATAGCCGGCTTTGCCGCACCGAAGGAGTAAAACTCTCAGGTATTCGTATGGATAAGGACTGATAACCGATCGTTCTCCGGAGAACCTCATTTTTATGAGTGCCGAAGGTGCAAGGGAAGTATTCCTAATCTCTCAGGCAAAAGGACGGAGCAACATTTGTTTTTACAGATGTTATATTTTCGTTATATTTTCTTCGGAGCCGCTGAATAATTTATTTTCGGAGGCTTTTTTATATGTGGCAGTCTTTTATTGACACCGTTACGGAAATCAACGATTTCTTAAACGGCATCGTGTGGGGTTGGCCCGTAATCATCCTTATCTTAGGTACAGGCTTGATTCTTACAATCCGCACAAAGGTACTTCAGATTTCTCATTTCGGTGATTCTCTGAATACAACAATTGTTCCGACCGTTAAATCTTTGGGAAAGAAGAAATACAAGGATGAAAAGGTTAATTCAATTTCTCAGTTTGAAGCATTTTCTACAGCCATTTCAGGTACTGTAGGTACTGGTAACATTGTCGGCGTTGTTGCCGCAATATTAACAGGTGGTCCCGGTGCCGTACTTTGGATGTGGATTTCAGCTTTCTTCGGAATGGTTACAAACTATTCGGAAAACGTACTTGGTCTTTATTATCGTAAAAAGGACAAAGAAGGAAACCTTTCAGGCGGTGCATTCTATTACATTGACAACGGTCTTAAGAAATGGAAGGGACTTGCAAAAGTTCTTGCATACATGGCAGCTGTTGTTTGCTTATTTGCAGCCATCGGTATGAGCGGTGTTCAGACAAACAAAATTTCAGGAACACTTGTCGGAGCCATCGGACCTATCTTCAATGTTGAATCAGGATCATCTTCTGAAACACTTGTAAAACTCTTAATCGGTATCATTATTGCAATCGTTGCTGCCGTAATCATCATCGGCGGTATTAAGAGAATCGGTAAAGTTGCATCAAAACTCATTCCTTTTATGAGTCTTTTGTTCATCGTACTTGCTTTGATTGTTATTTTCAGAAATGTTACTGCTATTCCTACAGCATTCGGTCTTATCTTTAAGAACGCATTTACACTTCATGCAGCAGGCGGCGGTGTTCTCGGTTACACATTCGCAGTTACAATCAAAAAAGGCATGGCACGTGGTGTATTCTCAAACGAAGCCGGACTCGGTTCTTCTGTAATTGCTCACTCTGCATCTGAAACAAGAGAGCCTGTTAAACAGGGATTATGGGGCGTATTTGAAGTATTCTTCGATACATTCGTAATTTGTACTTTATCAGCTCTTATGTTCCTCACAACATTCTCTGACAAACTCGGAAGCATCAGAAACACGGGAGACGACTCATCTTGGGCAATGTCAATGTTCTCAGAAAACTTCGGCGGATTCGGTATTGCATGCTTTGCTGTGATTTTACCGCTGTTCGCTTTCACAACAATTATGGCTTGGTCATACTATGGTGAGAAGGCATGCGAATTCTGCTTCGGCAAAGTAAAGAACGTTAAGACAAAGAATGCAGCCGTTCTTGTTTTCAAAATCATTTACGTATTGCTTATCGTTGCAGCCGCAGTAATCAGCTCAAACCTCGTTTGGGATATCTCAGACACATTCAACGGTCTTATGGCTATTCCTAACTTAATAGCTCTTATTGCAATGAGCGGAACTGTTGCCAAAATCACAAAGAACTACTTTGATCGTAAGAAGGGCAAAGCAGTGGAGCCAATGCTTTCAGCTTATCCTGAAATGAATGAAGAATTCAAAAAGGACATTCTCTCTGAAGATGAGGAAATGAAATAATTTGAAAAAATTATGATTTAAACCTCCCTGCTGTTTATGGCGGGGAGGTTTTGTTATATAATTAAAAAGATATCTGTTATGAAGGAGATTTCAATGAGTAAGCTTTTCATATATTACAGTCTTTCCGGTAACGGCGATGTTGTTGCCGATGAATACAAAAAGAACAGGTATGATATTGTTAAGATAACCACAAAGAAGCAAATGCCGAAAAGCTTTTTCGGCTGTATTATGAAAGGCGGACTTCTGGCAGGTCTCGGTAAAAAGGCCGCACTGAACGATTATAATAAAGATATTTCAGCATATGAAGAAGTCGTTGTTGAGTTTCCCATATGGAACGGTAAGCCGGCTTGTGCCGCAAACACACTGATGAGTGATATTGACTTTTCTTCAAAGAAACTTACTTTCGTATTATGCAGCGGCGGAGGAGAAGCTCCGAAAACAGAAGCTAAACTGAAAGAAAAATATAGCTGTAATGTGCTTCATCTTAAAGATCCCAAAAAGAATCCGGATGAACTTAAGAAACTTTTATTCTGAGGTGTTTATGTTAAACAAATTATTCAAAAGTGTTTTGGAACAGGACAGAGCGTCTGTCGTGATATGTGATCTTACTGACACAATCGTATATATGAATCCCGCTGCAGTAAAAAGCTATCATAAATACGGCGGCGAAGCTTTGCTCGGCAGTAATATCATGGACTGTCACAATGAAAGATCTCAGGGCATAATCAGAAAGGTGGTTTCCTGGTTCGCGGAGAGTAAAGATAACAACATGATATATACCGTATATGATGAAAAGAGAAACAAGGATGAATATATTGTTGCTCTTCGTGATGAAAACGGAGAACTCATAGGATATTATGAAAAGCATGAATTCAGAAATCCGGAAACAGCAGAACACTATGACTATTCAAAATCTCTTATTTGAGAATATTCAGGATAATTGGTAAAATACAAATTAAAGATTTTAAACAATTAAATCGGAGATACTATGAAAATCGCAGATTTACTCAAAGAAAATAAATATACAATCTCTTTTGAAGTTTTCCCGCCAAAGGACACTTCTAAATTTGAAGATGTTAAAAGCGCCACTGAAGAAATTGCGGCACTGAAGCCGTCATTCGTATCTGTTACATACGGAGCGGGCGGAGGAACAAGCAAATTTACTCTGGACATTGCACAGAACATATGTGAAAAGTATGACGTTCCGTCTCTTGCGCATCTCACATGTGTTTCTTCCACAAAAGAAACCGTTAAAGAAAGAATTGCCGACATGAAGGCAAGAGGCATTGAAAATGTCATGGCTCTTCGCGGGGATATTCCGGCTGATTTGATTGATGCCGACAGAAGCGGTTGGGATTACAGTCATGCAATTGAACTTGTAAGAGAACTAAAGGAAAGTGACGGAAACTTCTGTATCGGCGGAGCTTGCTATCCGGAGATTCATCCTGAAAGCACGGATCAGAGAGAGGATATCAAATATCTGAAAGAGAAGGTTGATGCGGGTTGTGATTTCCTTACAACTCAGATGTTCTTCGATAATACTTTATTCTATAACTATCTTTTCAAAATCAGGGAAGCGGGAATCACGGTTCCTGTTTTACCGGGTATTATGCCTATTACAAATGCAAAACAGATTACAAGAGCAATTAAACTCTCAGGTTCATTTATGCCTCAGAAGTTTAAGACTCTGGTTGACAGATTCGGCACGGATGATCAGTCTATGAAGGAAGCCGGAATTGTTTACACAACAGGTCAGATTATAGATTTGTTTGCAAACGGCATTTATCATGTTCACGTTTACACAATGAATAAACCGGATGTTGCCGAAAAGATTATGACTAACTTAAGCAGCATACTGGGTAAGGAATTATAATGACACCCGTAAGAACGATTTCGATTGAGGAACCGAAATTTAATATCAAAGAAATAAAAAGATATTCACATTACGGAGAAGCTGATGATTCTTTGCTTGACAGCTGCCTTGAGGAGCTTAAAGGTATCACTTACCGTGTTTCTTATGCGGAGTTTGACATAACCGAAAAAGACGGCGGACTTGATTTGGAGTTTGCTTTTACAGATTCAAAGAATCTTCAGACCAATCTGAAGAATTGTGAAAAGATAATTCTTTTTGCGGCAACTGTCGGCTTTGCACCTGACAGACTGATTGAAAAGTACAACAGGATTTCTCCTGCAAAAGCACTTATGTTTCAGGCAATCGGAAGTGAGAGAGCAGAATCTCTGTGCGATGCATTCAATGAAATGATTCGTGCGGAATATGATGCAAAAGGTTATAAACTTCATCCGCGTTTCAGCCCCGGATACGGAGACCTGCCAATTACAATGCAAAGAGATATTATGCGGGTTTTGGACTGCAGAAAGAATCTCGGAATAATACTGAATGAAAACTGCCTTATGATGCCGTCAAAATCAGTTACGGCAATTATCGGAACAGAGAAAAAGGAGTCTTAAATGACCTTTCGTGATTTTTTGAAAAACAACAGAGTATGCCTTGACGGCGGAACGGGAACGTTGCTTCAGAAAGCGGGTCTTCCCGCAGGCGTGTCAACCGAAGAATGGAATAAAACACATCCTGAAGAACTTATAAAAATCCATAAAGCATATTATGATGCCGGAAGCAATATTGTCATGACAAATACTTTCGGTGTTAACGCGTTTAAATACTCAGACAGTGAACTTGAAGAATGTGTTGCAGTTGCGGTCAGTAACGTAAAGCAGGCAAGAGAACTGTCTGCTGCACCTCAGGAAAAATTCGTGGGTTACGATATCGGATCACTCGGCAGACTCCTTGCACCTTTGGGAGACCTTGATTTTGAAGATGCGGTAAAAGCATATTCTTCTGTTGTAAAGGCGGCTGTTAAAGCCGGCGTTGATGCTTTTATGATTGAAACAATGAATGACTGCTATGAAACAAAAGCAGCCCTTCTTGCCGTAAAAGAGAATTCAGACCTTCCTGTTATGGTTTCAAATGCATATTCAGAAGACGGAAGACTTCTAAGCGGAACCTGCCCTGAAATCATGGTTGCCATGCTTGAAGGTATGGGAGCAGATGCCATCGGCGTAAATTGTTCATTAGGACCGAAACAGCTTAAACCGATTGTTGAAAAGTATCTTGAACTTGCTTCAGTTCCTGTTCTTTGTAAACCTAACGCCGGCCTGCCTCGTGTGGAAGACGGTAAAACCGTTTTTGATGTTGGCCCTGAGGAATTTGCAGAAGAAATGAAAGATCTGCTTAATAAGGGAGTCTGTATTTTCGGAGGTTGCTGCGGAACCACGCCTGAATATATTAAAGAAACAGTTGCAATTTCAACGAATATTCCTTTGAAACCAATTGAAATTAAACATAAGACAGTTATTACTTCATCTACGAAATTCGTTGATTTTGACGATTATCCTATTCTGATCGGAGAACGTATAAATCCAACCGGTAAAAAGCGCCTCAAACAGGCACTTGCCGAAAAAGATATTAATTATATATTAGGTGAAGCTGTTAATCAGCAGGAAAAAGGAGCACATGTTCTTGACGTAAATGTCGGTGCACTTGAAGTTGATGAAACAGAAATGCTCACATATGTATCAGGTGAAATACAGGCTGTTTGTGATTTGCCGCTTCAGCTTGACACATCTGATCCCGTTGCAATGGAAAAGGCACTTCGAAGATATAACGGAAAAGCTCTGATTAATTCTGTTAACGGAAAAGAAGAAAACATGGATGCAATTTTCCCGCTTGCAAAAAAATATGGCGGTGTAATCATTGCTTTGACACTTGATGAAAACGGAATTCCGGATACTGCTGAAGGAAGAATCGCAATCGCAAAGAGAATTCTTGCAAGAGCAGCTGAGTACGGAATTGAAAAGAACGATATCATATTTGATACTCTTACAATGACAGTAAGTGCTGACACCAATGCGGCCAATGTAACATTGGGTGCACTTAAATACATAAGAGAGCAGCTCGGATGTCATACCTCTCTCGGTGTTTCAAACGTATCATTCGGACTCCCGGAAAGATCCCGTGCAAACGGCGCTTTCTTTACAATTGCTCTTGAAAACGGTCTTTCTGCGGCAATCATGAATCCTTTCTCTGAAGAGATGATGAATTCATATTACACATGGAAGCTGCTTCGCAACAAAGATGCAAACTGTCTCGGATATATCGGTTTTACCGAATCCGCAACAAGTACCAAAACGGCAACAATTCAGACCCAGTCTGAACTCACATTAAAAGAAGCTGTTGAAAAAGGTCTTAAAGAGCAGGCTGCAGGAAAGACAAAAGAATTGCTTAAGTCGGCGGAGCCTCTTTCAATCGTACAGGAAGAAATCATTCCCGCCCTCAACAGTGTCGGAGTGAACTTTGAAAACAAGAAAATCTTTTTACCGCAGCTTTTAATGAGTGCTGAGGCCGCATCAAGTGCATTTGACGAAATCAAAGCAGCAATGGACGGCAGCGATAAGCAGGGCAACGGTGTAAAGATTGTTATCGCAACGGTTAAAGGGGATATTCATGATATCGGCAAAAATATCGTTAAGCTCCTTCTTGAAAACTATGGTTTTGACGTAACTGATTTGGGAAGAGATGTTGAACCTGAATCTGTTGTGAATAAGGCAATTGAATTAAATGCTCAGATAGTCGGACTTTCGGCACTGATGACAACAACAGTACCAGCAATGGAAGAAACAATAAAGCTTCTTAAAGAAAAGTATCCCGAATGTGCGACCATTGTCGGCGGTGCCGTGCTTACGGAGGAACTCGCCGAAAGAATCGGTGCAACTGCATATGGCAAAGATGCAATGGAAACAGTGAGATTTGCTGAAAAATACATAAATAACTGAGGTGTTTATGAAGTACAGAGCAGACAAGAACGGAAATATGATTTCTCAGCTTGGCTACGGCTGCATGCGTTTTTCAAAGAAAGGTGCATCAATTGATTTTGCCAAGGCAGAAAAAGAAGTGATGCTCGCAATTGAAAAAGGCGTCAACTATTTTGATACCGCATATATTTATCCCGGCAGTGAAGATTGTCTCGGTAAAATCTTTGAGAAAAACAACTGCAGAGACAAAGTATATATAGCAACAAAGCTTCCTCAGTATATTATGCGTTCTGAAAGTTCAATCGACAAAATTTTCAATGAAGAACTTTCAAGACTCAGAACAGACTATATCGACTACTATCTCATGCATATGTTCACGGACTATTCTGAGTGGGAACATCTTCAGACTCTTGGCATTGTTGACTGGATAAAAAAGAACAAGGAAGCCGGAAGAATCAAAAACATCGGATTTTCATATCACGGTGATACCGAAATGTTCTTAAAGATTCTTGATGCTTATGACTGGGACTTCTGTCAGATTCAGTATAACTATCTTGATGAACACACTCAGGCAGGAAGAAGAGGACTTAATGCCGCAGCGGAAAAGGGAATTCCGGTTGTAATTATGGAACCCCTTCGCGGCGGAAAGCTCGTCAGACTTTCCGAAAAAGCTCTGAATGTTCTTAAAAAAGACAGTCACGGTTACACACCCGCAGAGCTCGGATTAAGATGGCTCTGGGATCAGAGCGAAGTAACCTGTGTTTTATCCGGAATGAATTCAACCGAAATGGTTGAGAAAAATATCAGAATTGCATCTGATGCCGAAGCAGGTTCTTTTACCGATGAAGACTTTGCAATAGTTGAAGAAATCAAAAAGATAATCAAAGAACAGGAAAGAGTGGGATGTACGGGCTGCAGATACTGTATGCCTTGTCCTAAGGGAGTTGATATTCAAGGAAACTTCTTCTACTATAATCTTATGTATATGGAAAAGAAGAATCCCGCGAGATTCGAATTCGCACAAAACATGGCAATGAGAAAAGAACCGGGTTTTGCCACTCAGTGTGTCGGCTGCGGCAAATGTGAAAAACATTGTCCGCAGGGAATAAAAATAATCGATATGCTTAAAGAAGCTGACAAACATTTAAGACCGCTTCCGTTTAAGATTGGCATGAAGATAGCAAGAAAGATACTTATTAAGAGTAAATAACAAAAAAAGCAGAAGGAAACAAATCCTTCTGCTTTTGCTTTATATAATTGTTTTTTCAGGAATCGAAGAATGTCATTCCTTTTTCTGTTTGAATTCGCTCTGCAACAGGATATTCGAAACAGGGATTTTCTTTTAGTCTTGTCACATATTGTTTTGCTTCATATCTTGCGATGCTGAGATCGTGAAGAAGATAGTTTCCGCAGTTCTCAGCTGTTGCCCCGGGAACCGGACCGTCATATTCTGACAAATGTTCAAAGGCCCTGATCATGAGCGGATATATATCCTGAGGAGTCGGATGACCTTTAACGATTAAATATGATCCTGTAAGGCAACCCATAGGCCCCCAATATATTATTCTGTCTTTCCATTCTTCGTCATTTCTTAAGAATGTTGCAACAACATGCTCGATAGTATGCATTGCATTAGGATGAATGACAGGTTCAATATTCGGATACTTCATTCTTATGTCAAATGTTGTAACGAATTCTTCGCATAATGTGTCGAGTCTTGATTCGTAGATTCCGGGAACTATTCTTGTGTGGTCAACCTGGAAACTCGGTATTAATTTGTCTGCCATGATATTTACTCCTTTAAACTATATAAAATACATTACTGCCGCATAAAGGCAGGGTATGGTAATTACGCCTATTGCATTTGAAATCATTGCCATTGATGCTCCCTGAGTTGCATCTGCCCCAAATGCCGTGGGAAATACAACCGTATTTATTCCGAGTGAAGTGCCAAATGCGAAAACTGCGAACTGCATGATCATTTTATCGGCTCCAAGTAACTTCATGCAAGTGACAATGGCAATCGGGAATATTACAAGACGAAGAGCTGTTGCGATATATGAACCTTTGTTTTTAAGCAACTTTTTAATACTGTATCCGCCGATAACAAAGCCTGTAAGAAGCATTGCCACAGGTCCCATACATGCTGAAAGTCCGTAAACTGTTGATGTAAGGAATGTCGGAACATAATCATATACTCCGGTGAGACCGATAATCATTCCGATAAGTATTGCAACACACGGCGGATTCAAAAGCTTTTTCCAAATGTTCTTTTTACTGTTGTTGGGATTTAAAATTGATATTCCCCATGTATTTGAAACTGCTGTGTGTGGGAGAGTGAAGAGCATGTAATAGTAAAGCGCTTTATCTCCCATGACAATGGGAACTATGGCATTTCCGAGATATGCAAAGTTTGCAAATGTAAGAGCGTATCTGTAAACATTCACAGTAAAAGGATCCTTTGTAAAAAATTTTGAGAGGAAGATTGCAATAATCATCATAACTGCCAGAGTAACAGCAGAATAGATGATGATTATATAGTCTTCTTTTAATGATTCCCATGTACAATATTTTGAAAAGGTGCAAAGACACAGAGCGGGAACAAACAAATAGTTTTCAAGCTTTGAAAGAACACCTGCACTGTTTTCGGGAAGCAGGCTTTTCTTTTTCATGAAAAAACCTATGCTGATGCAGAGGAACATGAAAAGCATTGATGACAGTGTTGCCTGAAACGCTTCTAACATGTCTGTTTTCCTTTCAAATTAAATAATACAATAAACGAATCTTTAAGATGCTGATGCTTGATTTCAATTGCATTGAAATGTACTGTCTTAAAGCAAAGCTGCATAATAGGTCCGGCACCAATAGCGCAAATAAGAGTGCCTATTCCGACAGGTCCTCCGAGCAACCAACCTATGAATGTAGCAAGGCTGAACAGACAAATGCACACAATGCCAATCGGCATCTTTCTGACTCTTTTATTCAGTCCCACAAGCAGTGTGTCCCTCGGACCGCAGCCCAAGGAAGCAATCATATATGTGTATTGAGTGTAGCCGATTATGAAAAGACCGACAATCATCATAGGAATTCCGTAATATATCTTATCAGGAGTCGGAACTATATCAAGCCAGTTGAAGAAGTCAACACTTTTACCGACAACCACTGCGTCAATAAACATTGAAATACCTATCGGTTCTTTTAAAAGAATATCTATTAGTATAATCACAACAGAGATGATAATAGATGCTGTTCCGTAGAGAATGCCTGTTGTCTTGGACAAACCTATGCTGAGGACATCCCAGGGTGAAACACCGAGATTTGCGCGAATAGTCAAATGAATGCCGAATCCATTTATGAAAAGACTTACGGCAGACAAAATAATGTTGAACAAAATCGCACCCCTTGTTTTGTTTTCTCTGAATTTAGCTGTCTCTTATACACATCTCCGAGCCCACGAGACGCTACGCTATCGCG
>CAMFNB010000042.1 GCA_945965275.1 uncultured Clostridia bacterium
ACCTTGCGTCGCAATTAACGCTGGGTGAGAAGCGGATAACTTCTTCTTAATCGCACATAAGATTATATTCTTCTTATACAATGTTGTCAAGCATATTAATACTGTCTTATTTCTACCATTTTCAAATTGAGCAAATACTCAGGTCCTTTTTCATCATACAATCCTTCATCCGTTTTGACAGTGATAACTTTTCCGTTAAGTTCAGTGTAAAAAACCAGTTTGTCATCATTTTCTTCTGCCGATTCGTAAAAAACCTGTCCGTTATATTTCACACTCTCACCAAGTTTGTTTTCTGCTCGCAAGTCTTCGATTGACGATTCTGAACGCTTCATTGAAATATTAAGAAAATATGTTCTGTTTCCGAAGAAACCACAATTTTGGAAAACATACAGTGAAGTAATATTATCTTTTTCAACAGCAACTTCTTCAAAGTCGAAGCTGGAATCGTCAAGTATACAGTATTCTGTAATGCTCTCAAAATCAAGAACAGATTTTCTGTCTGTATTTCTTGCACTCATAACATGGTTAACAAGTTGATTGTGGCTGAATACAGTTCGGTAATTTTCATATTCAGCTGTCGAATCGCCTTCATACACCACTATACTTGGTCCTTTTTCGTCACTGATACCACCGACTGTCGAACAAGCACAAAACATTAAAAGTGCGAGAATGAAAAAACCTATTAAACATACTATTCTTTTATTCATGGCAACACCTACTCTAGCTCCATCTTAATTATCTTTAAAAACATATCCTCCCCAAATTCCTCCAATAATGATTCAGGAACAGACACTTCCAAATTGTTTCCCTCAAAATTGAAAGTGTATTGATTATATGGCTCAACACACTGTGAACTTTTTGGATGTATAATTTTCAATACATTCAAGTCGTTTATACATGTAATACAAGATTCGTAATTACTAAATAACTGTCTTGTATCTTTAATAAAATCATACTCCGAATCATCTATTGCCCTAAACCAAAAAACATCTACAATTTCATTTTCGTATTTGTACTGAACATCAATTGCATTACAATCACTTGTTACTATTATTTTTTCAAATCAAAATTCGTCAGGAAGACCATCAAAATCGAAATAATACGACGTTCCACAAGTTATTGTTATAAAGGGGACGACCGCAACCAAGCAAAACGGTAAGCTGTCCTATGACTTCTTTATATCACATCAACATATCATTTCATGCACGCCCGTAAGTTTTATTCAGGTCAAGATATTTTGCCTTGTCAATTCCGCAGATTTGCTCCTTTGTAACTCTGTATGACCAGTTACCGTCACTGCTTCCCGGCTTGTTCATTCTCGTGTCTCCGCCGTACTGAAGCACATCCTGAATCGGCATAATGAATATGTCAGAGTGAGTGCCGAACATTACCCTCAGAATACTGTCTAGAGAGCCCTCAAGTCTTTCTTCGTACCAGCCGCAATATTTAAGAAGCTGTCTTCTCTCATGCTCCGGTGCTTCCCATACATAACCCAGAAGAGTATTGTTGTCATGAGTTCCCGTATATGAAACAGAAATCTTCTCATAATTATGCGGAAGATGCGGTGTGTTCGGATCTCCCAGGAAAGCAAACTGAAGAATTCTCATTCCGGGGAATCCTGAATATTTTACAAGGTCTCTTACCTCATCCGTTATGTCGCCAAGATCCTCTGCGATAATGAACTTGTCTCTCGCTGCTTCTTTAAGACAGTCTATGAAATCCTCTCCCGGACCTTTTACCCACTTACCTTCCTTTGCGGTTTCGGCATCAGCGGGAACCGCCCAGTATGATTCGAAGGCTCTGAAATGGTCGATGCGCACGCCGTCAAAAAGCGTAAGCATGTATTCCATTCTTTCCTTCCACCAGCTGTATCCGTCTTTTTTCATGTAATCCCAATCGTAAATGGGATTGCCCCAAAGCTGACCGTCTTCGCAGAAATAGTCCGGAGGAACACCGGCAACAACCTCAGGTCTGCCGCTTTCATCAAGTTGAAACATTTCCGGATTTGCCCAAACATCAGCGCTGTCATTGTCGACATAAATCGGTATGTCACCTATAATCTGAATGCCCAGGTCATTTGCATATTTTTTAACGTCCATCCACTGAGTGAAAAATTCATACTGAATGAATTTCCACATGCGAAGCGTGTCTTCCTCTCCGTAACCGTGAATGTCCTTCATTGTCATGAATCTGCAGAAATTATCTATTTGTTTGTTCTGTGATATAAAAGAATCTATTTTGTCTTTCAGTTCCGCTCTCTCAAAAGCGCGTCTTGACGCTTCTCTGTATAACGGATATCTCTTTTCCCACAGTTCTGAAAACTCGCAGGAATACGGCTGTTTTTGACGCTGTGTGTCCATTTCTTCGCGTGTAATGAGCCCGTCTTCGAAAAGTGTGGGAATATCTATGAAATTCGGATTACCGGAGAATGCGGAAAATGATTTATATGGTGAGTTATACATATCAGGCATGCAAAACGGGAGCACCTGCCAGTATGTAAAGCCGCACTCTTTGAGAAAGTCAGCAAACTCCTTTGCTTCCTTTCCGAAACTTCCCTCTCCGAACCCTCCGGGGAGGCTTGATATATGCATTAAAACTCCGCTTCCGCGTTTCATGAAAAATCTCCTTTATGCTTTGATATATTATCATACTTGTCGTATAATGGGAAACATTATGAAGAAGAAACCAGTATTACACAGTGAATTAGTATATATTGTTGCAACAATCACAATGGCACTTTCAGTTGCCCTGCTCACAACGGCAGACTTCGGCGTTTCCATGATTACGGGCATACCGTATATCTTAAGCCTTAAGTTTCCCGTAATGACACTCGGCATGTATGAATACGTGTTCCAGACAATTATGCTCGTTGTTCTTTGCATTGTCACAAAAAAATTCAGGGTACTCTATCTGAGCGCATACATATCAAGCATTCTCTACAGCGTATTCCTTGATTTGATAAGGTGGCTTGTTCCGTTCTTAAATCCGAACATCACGGCTCCCGGAAGTCCTGCAATGTATGTGAGAATAATAATGTTCGTGACGGGAATGGTATTTACCAGTCTTTCCGTTGCAATATATTTCAAGGTGTATTTATATCCGCAGATTTATGATTTCTTCCCGAAGAAATTATGTCAGCATTTTAACTGGAATCTCATTAAGGTAAAAAGAATTTACGACGCTACACTCTTTACAGGCTCCGTTGCACTGAGTCTTATTCTTTTTCACGGATTCAGGGGCATCGGCATCGGAACGATAATAATAACCCTGGTAAACAGTGTCCTCATCGGATTGTTCAGCAGGGTTATTGATAAGCATATTGTACTGAAACCGATTTTCCCTAAACTCGAATCAAAGTTTTAAGACAGGTTATTTCAGTTTCAGGCCGTCTTTGAATGCGTTTCCGACTACTCTTCCAAGTGACATATATGTATTGTTCACGGGATCAAAGCAAATCGGTTTAAGCTTTGCAGGGTCTGTTTTACCGTCAGTGAGAATTGACTCGTCAGCACATACATTGATGATTTCTCCGATCAGTATTCCGTTTTCAAAGCTTTTCATTCTGCATTCAAGTGCCATAGGCAGTTCTTCAAACAAGGGAGCATTCACATTCTCGCTTTTAAATGCATGAAGTCCTGATTTTTTCATCTTATCCTTCTCGGTTCTTCCTGAAATCACACCCACATAGTCACAGGCAAGCATTGTGTCTTCAGTTCCGAAGCTTAATGTAAAGTCACCGTTTTCAGCAAGATTGTCGGTGGTCTTGTGTTCTCCGAGACTGACAGACACTTCTTTATAGTCACTTGTCATTCCCCATGCCGCATTCATGGCATTGGGCTTTCCTTCCTTGTCATATGTTCCCAAAATAAGAACCGGTTGCGGGTACATATACGGTTTTGCGCCAAAATTAATTCTGCTCATTTTTTCACCTCAATTGTTTTTTATGTCTTTCTCCATTTCAATACAGCTTTCGTCACCCGTTGGCAGGGTTATTACGGGCGTATATTACAGCTTTCATTCGGGATTCATCTCCAATCAATGCCAATCATCGTCTAAGCCGTGCTCTCTGATGAATCGGTCGTATTGCCATTCGGGTCCATCAAAGAGCAGTTCAAGGAGAGCTTGACACAATTCAGCTTTTTTCATTTTGCCGACATATTCAATCACTTTGTCGCTCATTTCCTCTTGGCGTTTTTCTTCTTCCTCTTGATATGCCATTGCTTCTGCATAAAACCTTTCTGCCTCTTTGGGAATAACGGTAAAATATGTAGCGACGATATGCTTACATATAATTCTTTTTCCATCTGCATGAGGACAGTTACATTTTGATTTTCTCGGATGGTCAATGTGAAGCTCGACAGAATAGGGTTCGCTTGAACTGCCTGCAACTGTTGCAGAATATGTGTTTTCACCTGTTACTTCAAGACTCACAACTTTTTTCCCTTTGTAATAATCGTATCCTCTCCAAACGGATGCACTGCTTGCGCATTCAAGAAGTCCCATTCTATCACCTCGCATACCTTTCTCTCACCAATGGTGAGATTTATTCTTCATCGTTTCCTTCCGTGAGCATAGCAATCTCACGAAGTTTCGCTTCAAGTAATTTTTTATCCGGCAACTGTAACGTATAGTCTGCAACCATTGCTGGTGAAAGGCTGCTGCTCAAAGCGTATTCAACAACAGTATCGTCTTTGTAGGTACAAAGAATTAAACCTACACTCGGATTTTCATTAGGTTTCTTTACATCTCGGTTTAGAGCTTCCAAATAGAAGTTTAGCTGACCAAGATGTTCTGGTTTGAACTTTCCGACTTTGAGTTCAATAGCTACCAGGCAAGACAACGCACGATTGTAGAACAGCAGATCAATAAAGAAATCGGTGTTGCCGACCTGTACACGATATTCCTCGCCCACAAAGGTAAAGTCTTTGCCAAACTCTAAAATGAATTGCTTCAGATTGGTAATGATGGATTTACGAAGATCCTTTTCTTTGTAGTTTTCGGGAACATCAAGGAACTCAAGAACATACGAATCTCTCAGAGTTCCAACAGCGGGATGTTGTTCGATGAGATCGTGGTACTTGGATGTGGAAAGCATCGTTCTCTCGTAAAGCATACTGTCAATCTGGCGTTCAAGTTCCCGCTTGCCGTATCCGTTGGCGATGCAAAGCCGCATATAGAATTCTTTTGATTCATCTGTTTTGCAGCCGGACATAATGAGCAGATTGTTCGACCATGTAATTTCTCTCACCAGTGGTGAGAGTTTTTCATTGTCCTTATATGTCTCATAAAACTGCTTCATTCTTCAGATATTTTGAGAAGAAAAGCCACTGGTAGAGGGATATGTCTGTTTGAGGAAATTAGAGAAGTCCTGCACGACACTCTTACCCCAACCGTCATTGGCAGCTTTCTCGCTGATGTATTTGCCAATTTGCCAATACATCTCTATCATCTCGGCATTTACAGCCTTGATGGCTCGTGCTTTTGAATGCTCAATGATTGCAATAATATTTTCAAAGTCGCTATTATATTAGATAATGTCTGCCACTTTTTTCACCTCTCAGTTTTGGCAATGTCTTCTGCTTCAGAAAGCATCTGAACCAAAGTTTTCTTTAGTCGCTCATTCATAGGAGAACCGGGATCGAAACACATTTCGACAAAGCGTTTCATCTCCGGATTGTTCAACCCAATATTTACATGATTCTTATATGTTGCTCCATGCGGATCATCAGTCCTGCCAAAAATATAATCCATTGAAACATCGAAATAGTCCGCATATTTAAGCAATAGTTCGGGTGGAGGCGTAGCATCATCCGTCTCATATCTCGCAAGACTCGATTGACTAATTTCAAACTCCTTGCTGAGCTTCATTTGAGAAAGCTTAATACTCTCTCGTAAAGAGCGCATTCGCTCACTGATGATTTTCATGTGTTCGCCTCCTTTTAATTATATTATACCCGATTATAGGATTAAAATCAATTGCAAATACGCATAATTCAAAATGTTTTTACAAATAAATCTGCATTTCCAGAGAATCGGAAAACACTTTTTCATACTTGGCAAGCAGGGCATGAAGGGACCCACAACGCATTTTTTCACAAGATGATGAATCATACTTGGCAAGCAATGCACCGAGGTACCCTCAATGCGAAATCTGAGATTTCCTTGTCGGGCAACATCCCGAACCCTTTAACAATTTCAAATAAATTGGCTGCGCACCTTTGGGTGCTGAAATAAAAAGCACAGTATGATACCTTGTTAGAAGTGTATTTATGTGGTGATTAGTCCAATGGCTTGTATTCGGTTACAGTTTTCAAATAGGTTTCAGGATCACCGTTCAGTATCAGTTCGGCATACGCTATTGGGTCATTGTAGATCAGATAGTCCAATTCTGATCGCTGATACATATTGTCGGCAATCTCATTCTCTACAGCAGTAGTATCAATGGCAATCATACTGCCATCCGAAAACTTTAGCTCCACGCAGACGGAGTCGAAGTTAAATTCACAACTAATCAGTTTTTTCATAATCAAGTCCTCCATAATCAAGATTGTTTCTTTTCTCTCGGTCCTCTTGGTTTAGAGTTCGGACGTTTGATTATGCCGTTTTTGAAGTGAGTATCCTCAATCTTCTCGAAATAAACAAATAATCCGAACCCGTCTCCCACAGGGAAGATCTGGTTCGGATTATCTTGCTTTGGTGCTGGTGGCGGGGGTCGAACCCGCACCCTGTCGCCAGGACCGGATTTTGAGTCCGGCACGTCTGCCAATTCCATCACACCAGCACGTATTGAATTACTTTCTTTTTACCAAACGATTGCGCCTGTCCATACAAGCAAAGAATAAAGCAAACCTTCGGTAACAACAAGAAGAGGAAGTCCGATTCTGAACTTTTTCTTCGTTGTTTTGTTGTGGAAAATCAACATTCCCAGGAGTCCGCCGACACATGAAAGCGGGAAGCAAAGGAGAAGCATGAGATCTTCGTTGATTCTCTTCTTCTTATTCTTTCTGCTTTTGCTTTTCTTGATTTTTTTATCCACACCGAACATGACAAACGTTCCGATGTTTGCCAGAATCAGGTATACGATAAAAACTGCGGAAAAATTAATTCCTGAAAACATATCCATGTCAATTACCTCAACCACAAGATTATATAAACAATTCGGTAAAAATGCAATACCGGGATTCTTTTCGACACACTTCGCAAATGTCGGAAATTTCAACGCACAGAGTAATTGACCCGGCGTTTTGAGCAATATATATTTGCAGTACTCAAAACGAAAGAAGGTACAGCATGAACCTCAATTACATAGCAGACATCATAGATAAACAGGTAACTCAATCGTTGTCGTCATCAAAGGACATATCAGATAATGAGCTTCGGGAATCCATAAACAAGCACGCCGCAGAGGTTTTCAAAAGAGTTAATCTGAAACCGGAAGACAAAGAATACATAATCGGTAAGATTTTTAACGGAAGAAGACGATACGGTGCCCTTCAGCCGTATTTGGAAGATCTTTCAGTAAACGAAATAATGATAAACGGCACTTCGGATATATTCATTGAGAAGAACGGTAAAATGATTGACACGGGAGAGCGTTTCAGAAGCAGGGACAGTCTCTACAATGTCATTCAGACCATGGCTGCACTTTCAAACAGAACAGTTAACGAAAGCATGCCCATAGTTGACGGACGGCTTGAAGACGGATCAAGACTTAATGCAGTACTCTCCCCCGTCGCACTGAACGGCCCCTGTGTGACAATCAGAAAATTTCCGGACAAAAATTTCACACCGGAAGATATGGTAAACTCCAAAACCTGCAGCGCAGAAGAAATGGAATTTTTGAAAAAGGCCGTCGAATGCGGTTTCAATATTTTTGTTTCAGGCGGAACGTCCACCGGTAAAACAACCTTTCTGAATGTACTCTCCTCGTTTATACCGCAGGAAGAAAGAGTGATTACCATAGAGGACTCCGCAGAGCTGCGACTTGTCAGAAATAATCTTGTCCGCCTTGAAACAAAAAACCCGAATGCCGAGGGCACCGGCGGAGTGAGTATGCGTGATCTCATAAAGGCATCTCTCAGAATGAGGCCGGACAGAATAATCGTCGGTGAGGTCCGTGACCAGAGCGCGCTTGATATGCTGCAGGCTATGTGCACGGGACATGACGGTTCAATGTCCACAGGTCATGCAAACTCCCCCGCCGACATGCTTATGAGGCTCGAAACAATGGCGCTTTGGGAAGGTCATATAAACAGTGAAGCAATCAAGCGCCAGATAAGCACAGGACTCGACCTCATAATCCAGCTGAAAAGAGACAAAAACATGAGGCGTTATGTTGATGAAATATGTGAGGTACGGGAGTTTTGCGACGGAACCGTAGTATTGAATACCCTGTTTTCAAAATCAAAACGTGTCAACGGGCTAATGACAAAGAAACATAAAATGAAAGGAGAATAATCATGTCGGAGAAATCAACAGATTACAGAGAGTACAGGCTTTCGCTAAAGGAACGACTTGTTTTCGGGCTTTTGTTTTTGGTGGCCTCAGCAGTTGCGTTTTGGCTTCTGTTCGACATAGTTTGGGTAGGACTTCCCGCAGGACTTGCCTTGCTTCCGTTGTTTTGGAAAAAGCTTTCTGAAAGTCTCTGCAGAAGACGTCACAGAATACTCGAAGAAGAATTTTGCACATACATGCAGCTTACTGCTGCGGCATTGGCATCAGGCACATCCTTTGACAATGTGTTCAGAGAGGTTGCCGATACTAAGCCACTGGCAGGCAAAGCAAAATACATGGATACCGAATTTCTCACAATCAGCCGTCTCATAAGCCTTAATTATGAAAGCACCGAGGCGTTTGCTCTTTTTGCTGAAAGAACGGGAAGCACCGACATAAAGAGCATGGCGGATGCTCTTTCGGGGATGGCATACAGTGGCGGAAATCTGGTAACTCTTGTAAGAGGCGGAGTTGAATCACTTCGTCTGAAGCAGGACACCGAGCGGGAAATCAAAAGAATACTGTCAGCGCCGCGCATGAACCAAAGAATTCTGACCTTTATGCCTTTCGCTTTCATTTTTCTGTTGAAGATGATGTCACCTGAATACGTAAACAAACTCTATTCAGGCGTCGGAATAATTGTAATGGCGGCAGTCACGTTGCTTCTCATAGCATCATTCTTCGCCGGTGAAAAAATCACAAATATCAAATTTTGAACTGAAAGGAGGATTTTATTATGTTCTTCATGAAAAAAGAAAACTATGTTTTTGCCTACGGAGCAGAGGCAGAAAGTCGAATGAAAAAGCAATTCAGACAAGACTTGCTTCTTTCGCCTGTCGGTATTCTCTTCTCTGTCGCTGCCGTATTCGCAGGATTGGATATATTGAGATCCTCTGTGCTGGGGTTGCTGATTATACTTCTGGTATGGGTTCTCCCGGAGGTAAAGCTGAGACAAACCTGTACCGATCTCAGGATTTCATTCAAGATGGAAATTCCTGATTTTCTGGACGTGACAGCTCTGCTTTTGGATGCGGGACAACCTCTTTGGTATTCGGTGGAAGCAGCTTCTGAAATGTCAGACAGTGAATTATGCAAAAGGATAAATTCCGTTTTTCACAGTGACGGCAACATGAACGAAGGCAAAAGCGCTGAGGTTATGCTCGACAAACTTGCTGTTGAACTCAAAACACCGGAAGTCAGCTCGGCAATAGCGGCAATAGTTCAGAATTCACGTAAAGGAGAGAAAGAACTCTCATCAGTTTTGAGAATGCAAAGCAGCATATGCAGAAGAATAAGAAAGGATGCAGCGGAAGAGCTCGGCAATAAAGCCTCAAATCTGCTGATGATACCTACTATGATGGTATTTGCATCCATCCTTATCATGCTTCTTGCTCCTGCCGTAATGCAGCTCAGTATTTTTTGAAAGGAGAACAAAATGAACACAGCAATAAGGAATCTGATAAGCAGATTCATAAAAGGAAAAGAAGGAATGGGCACGATTGAGGTTGTAATCATCATTGCCGTGCTGGTTACCCTCGCCCTGATTTTTAAAGACTTCATAATCGATCTCGCAAGAGGTATTTTTTCAAATATTGAGGAAGGTGCGGAAAGTGCTACGCAGATATTGTAATCATGGACGATTGTGTACTTTGCCGTGAAAGACGCGGCTTAAAAATATCCGTTAGTTCAAATCTTTCGGGTATTGGCATAAAAGAATCAATGGCTCCCGCCGAAGCAGCAGGCAGTCCGATTTTCGTTCCCGGGGAAATTGTAAAATCAGCAGACGGATACAGCGTATTTATAAGACAAAAGATATCCTTAAAGCAGTTTCTCGCAAACGAGCCTTTAGATGCAGACCTTATCAAATGTCTTTTGAGAAGTCTTTGTTCACTGAATAAGACCTGTCTTGAAAAGAACATAAACATGAGTTGCATACTGTTTGACTATGATGCGATTTATATTAACGGATTACGCAACGATATGGAGTTTACTTTTCTTCCGGGACTCCGCTTCGGAAAAAATGAGAATCTGATCAAGGATATGCTCGGACTCATTTTGCTCCATGCAGACGAGTCTCAATTAAGCAAGATGAGTACGAAGGACAGAGACTTCATAAATTCATTCTCTCTTGCTGTCCGGGAGTGGAATGAATCGGAAATAAAGATACCTGTCGGTTTGTTTGAGGAATTACTGGGAATCAAAAAGAAGCCTCAGAAAAAGAAAAAGGCAAAGACAAAAAAAGAAAAAACACCGCCGGCAAGAGAAGAAAAAGTCACCCGTCCCCTTCTTCATGTGTCCAAATCATATTATTTAGATGACTTTCCGAACCTTCGGAAAAACGAAATATTAGTGGGAAGAGATGACAAGTGGGCAGATTTCACAATCAGTCACTGTTTTGTCAGTCGAAAGCATGCCATCATGAGAAACACCGAAGAAGGAATCGTATTGCGGGATTTGGAGTCACTTAACGGAACCTTCGTGGACGGAAAAAGAATTCGCCCCGGCGAGGATATTATGATAAAGGAGGGTCAACATATTCAATTTGCATATGGTAAAGAATTTAAAGTATGCTCAAAAAAATCTATATCAATGAAATCGAAATAAAACAATGGGATTAAATTTGTTGCTGCCAATTGAGTTTCGATACAAAAAAGCACTGCCCGGATTGGGCGGTGCTTATAAACAGTATGGCATGTATTTACCCAAAGCAGCTTGCTGCATACAAGCGGAACACCCGAAGAATCCGTGGACTCTTCGGGTGTTCTATTTTTTGTATAGAAGTTATTGCTTCTTGTACCCGCACTTCGGGCATACGCCTTTTT
>CAMFNB010000043.1 GCA_945965275.1 uncultured Clostridia bacterium
CTGCCCATGCCGTAATCACAATGGTTCCTTCTTTTTCTTCCTTCTCCATAATGCCGTGTAAAATGGCATTCTCGATTATCGGTTGGAATGTAAGCTTGGGAATTCTATATGCCAAAAGCTCTCCGGGCACATCCCAGAAGAATTTAATCTTGTCCTCAAATCTTCTGTTTTGGAGCTGAATATATACCTCGGCATGCTCAATCTCATCCTGAATTACACTGTATGTCTTCGACCTCGAAAGAGTAAGTTTGTAAAACTTGGCAAGATCCTGAACCGTTTCGGATACCTCTTCGTTTTTACCCTGTACGGCCATCCAGTTAATCATGTCCATTGTATTATAAAGGAAGTGAGGATTGATTTGTGCCTGAAGTGAGTTGAACTCCGCAATTCGAAGCTCCTCCGCATTCTTTTCCTCTTCACGGATGAGTTCATTTATCTGTTCCGTCATATAGTTATATGAAGAGATCAGTTCGCCGACCTCGTCCCTTATCGTCGGCTCGGGAAGAGCAATCGGCACTTCAAGCCTTGCCCTTCTCATCCTCTTTTCAATGACCTGAATTCTTTTTGTGATGTTTCCGGTTTGCCAGATTGCAACAACAAGGGCAATAATGATAAACAAGAGAGTAATCGAAAAGAACTTGATAATCATTTCTTTGCTTTGTTCGTTAATAGGGGCCTGAGGAATTATGGTTACCATAAACCAGTCAGTTCTGTCTATGTGATTGAAAGCCGCATATATGTCGGTGCCGCCGATATTCTTTTTCACAAAACTGTTCGAGGCAATAATGGACTTTTTGACAGTCTGATACGACATTGCGTAAAGACCGGAAAGCGTATTGTTTGAAGAAGCAACAATTGAGTCTCTTTCGTTAACTATATATGAAACAGCTCCGTCGGGTGCATCCCCTTCCTGCAGACATTTTTCGAAGGCAGCTCTTTCATAATATACGGCCACATATGCAGTATGTGTTGACTCTCCCATATTAAATCTTACTCTTCTGATGTATGCCTGATTGCCAAGCGTTCTGCATTCCCTGCTGCTTAAATAGAATGTCGGACAAAAGAGTTCGCTGTACGGCTTTCCGTTAAAAATACCATGCCAATACGTTCCCAGTATTTTCTTTTCCGACTCAAATATTTTACCGCCGGGAATATTAAAATCAGCAGCATCATCGGAATCAATGTATATTTTAATTGCCGTGGCCGAAGAAGAAGCCACTATCTGTCTCACTGATTTGTCAAAAGCTCTTGCTTCCGGCCTTACGGAATATGCCTTTGGTTCATCAGTTAAAGGTTGGTCGAAAATCAGCCGGTAGTATTCCTCTCCCGCAACGATATTCATTGTGTTTTCAATTTCATTAATGAGATTTTCGATATCCGGTTTCTGAATTGCGGCATTTTTCTGCGCACCCGATATAGCTTCTGACCTTACCATGTCAAAAAGCTGTCCTCCCAGCAGAACAGATACGACAATCGCAGGAAGAAGACCTGCAATTAAAATACAGATTGTAAACTTCGTGCGAAGGCTCTGATTATTCCATTTTTCCTTTATCTTGCTGAACACTTCTATTTATCTGTTGCCAGTTCCCTATACTCCGAAGGAGACATATCCGTATATTTTTTGAAAAGCTTTCCGAAGTAGTTGCCGTCATAATATCCCACCAGTGCGGATATGTCGGAAATTTTGTTCCTTGGGTCGGTCAAAAGCTGCTTCGCCTTTTTCATTCTTACATCTGTAATATACTGATTCAGTGTGATTCCCGTTGCATTCTTAAAAACAGTGCAGGCATAAGGAGCCGAAAAACTGATATACTCACTGATTGTTTTTACAGATAATGCGGGATCCATATAGTGAGCACCGATATAGTCCTTTATCATTCTGATTGTTGCATTCTCATTTGATGACTTGCCCAGATCCTCGAATATAGATTTTGTTTCCGTCTCAAGTCTTTTATGCATTTCTCCGAAAGAGAAGCCGTTGTCTACCGCATCCAAAATGCCCTCTTTGTCGGTAAAATTCGAACCTGACGAAAGATGATTTCTCTTTCTTGCCTCAAACAATTCAACAAACATAACCGAGTAAAGATTTTTTATGTGGTTTTGCAAATACTTTGTATTGTTGTCCAAAAGCTTGTGCAGTTCATTTACAACTTTTAATGTTGCGGTCTCGTTTTTGTCGTTAAGTGCTGATTTGAATTCGGATACGAGTCTGTCCGCGTCTTCGGTTTTGTATTTTCCCCAATCCTGTGCCGGATCTTTTTTTATAATGCTTCCCACCGGGAAAAAGAAAGAATTCTGAAGTTTTAAAACGGCATTTGCGTATGATTCGCAGGCATTTGAAATACCTTCCTCTGTATTGCCGACCGTTATGTACATGGGACCGAAGTCGCTGAATAATTCAGACATTTTACAGGTAATATTGTCTATAATCGCATCGGTGTGCTTCTTTGTTCCGAAAAAGTGAAAAATGATATATGAAACTCTTTTCTCTGTAAAAATCATACGAAGATTAAGAGTCTGTGTATATGTGCGGAGTTTTATTGCTGCATCAGTAATGCTGTCGAGAACTATCGGCGGATTTTTGAGTCTGAGCACAACAGTTGTCACATAATCAAATTTGCACGGGCCGTATCTCTCGGTGTACTTTTCAAAGCAGCTGTCCACTTCTTCTTTGTTTCCCTGATACGGAAGCGTTAATTCGTATGCAAGTCGCGATGCAATCTGATGTCTTTCCGATGCATCAAGGTTTGCACGTGCTCTTACTCTGCTCTGTTCTTCAACTGCCTGCTTTATTGCCTCTTCCATTTCTTTCTTTTGAATAGGCTTGTCTATGTAGTTGACTGCACGTAATGCAATGGCTGATTTCAAATATCGTCTGTCTGTGTATCCGCTCATAAATACGGATGTTACATTCGGGAGAAACTTCTCAATGTTCTCCATCATCTCAACTCCGTCCATTCTCGGCATGCGCATATCGCATATGACAATGTCAGGCTCAACTTGCTTCGCTTTTTTAAGGCCGTTGACACCGTCATCTGCTTCATAAATTTCATTTATTCCGAATTTTTCCCAGTCAATAGAGGTAATCAAACCATTTCTGGTGAGAACCTCATCGTCGACGATAAGGAGCTTCATATTTGCCTCCGGGTACGGGCTGATTTGTACGTAACCTATGTACAAAATTTAACACATTTTAAGGTGTTTAGTCAAACAAAAGGGCCCCGCGATGCGGGGCCCGACAGATTACACCTTTCAGTTGTTTTTAAGATATTCCGTGAATTCCTCAAGAGGGAGAGGCTTTGAATAATAATAGCCCTGAACGGTGTCACAGCCGAGAGTGCGAAGAGTTGTGAGCTGTTCTTCCGTTTCAACACCTTCAGCGGTTACTTTTTTACCGAGAACATGGGCAAGGGATATCATCGCCTTAACAACTTCAACATGCTCATCCAGGTGCTTTATAAATCCCATGTCAAGCTTTATTGTATCCAAAGGCATGGCCTTTATCATATTAAGCGCTGAATAGCCGCTTCCAAAGTCATCCATTTCTATTTGGAAGCCCTGGTCACGGAGTCTTCCGATTCTTGCTATCAGCCAGTCTTCGCCTGCTCCGTATACGGATTCCGTAATCTCAAGATTAATCAGCTTCTTCTCCACGCCGACCTCATCGATGATTTCTGAGAGAAGACCTTCGTCCTCTTTTACGAGAAGGTCTCGTCTTGAAATGTTTATGGATACGGGAACCGGCTTAATACCGTTCTGTTCCCATTCCTTTATGTTTTTGCAGACAGACCTGATAACAAACTGGTCAAGCTTTGAGATGAAGCCGTTCTTTTCGAAAATCGGAATGAACATACCCGGAGTCATAAGTCCCTTCTCGGGATGAATCCACCTTATGAGAGCTTCTGCTCCCACAAGCTTTCCTGTTTGAGCATTATGCTTCGGCTGAAAATACACCTTGAATTGTCCCTTTGTCAAAGCAGTCTGCATTGATCTTTCAATCATACGAATATGATTCAGTTCGTCATTCATGCTTTCACTGAACACAGCTGTACTATTTCCGTACTCCGGTTCTACGGTTCTGAGTGCAAGTATTGCCCTGTCACAAATTTCGGAAACAGGAATGCTTTTGTCCACACACGAATATATTCCTCGCTTAAAAACGATATTTACGACTTTATCAACTTCACTTTTTTTGAGTTTTCTATCCACTTCAGCAAAAAAATTATCCCGCTTCGCATACTCAGCAAGAAGCTCAGTCGGTCCGAGTATGGCAAACTGGTCAGCACCGTATCGGCCGATAAGTATTTTGTCATTCTTTAAAAACTTCTGCAGAACATCCGCTACAATTTTGAGTACCGTATCACCCGTCTCTGTGCCGTAAAGTTGGTTAATATGCCTGAACTTCGCAATGTCCGTAATTGTTATGTCGTAACTTATATCTTTGTTCTGTGAAAGCATTTTTTCGGCATAGTGGAAAAATGCGCTTCGCGTGTAGAGTCCTGTTATATCATCACGTTCCACCGCGGAAAGAGCCACAGACGATTCGTGAAGCCTGATAACACTTTCAACTCTGCTCAGCATAATGTCTCTGTTGTACGGCTTTAGGATAACATCAGTTGCACCTAACGAAAGACATCTGATTTCTTCTTCCGCTCCCGCATCACTGGTTGTAACGATTACCGGAATACTTGCAATTGAAGGATTCTGCTTCTTCTCACGCAGGAAAGTGAATCCGTCCATTACGGGCATATGAAGATCAATCAATATCAGACTTACATCTTCATTGCTCTCCAACACATGTAATGCTTCCTCTCCGTTTGATGCAAGCAGCGTGTTGTATTTTTCGGAAATGATTTTATCGGCTATGGCAATGCTTATGGCATTATCTTCTACAATAAGAACTTTTCTGATGTTGCTGTTTTGTTTTTCAGCATGCTGAAGTTCTTTTTCTTCTATACTTGACACATAGCTCTTTATTTCCGCTGTCATGTCTTTTACGAAAATGTATGCAACGTTATGTCCGTTCTCATCAATGTCCGGGAAAATTTCCATAGCGAATGTTCCAAATTTAGCGTCCTCTTCAGAACGCTTTCGCTGATAAGAAAAACACATGGCCTTTCTCGGGTTCATGCTTAATCTTTTTTTAATGTTTTTGATGTTTGTGAATTCCTTGAATCTGGCTCTGTCCTCATCTGCGCAGAGCGGACCGTCGGCAAATTCAGAGAATTCGGTACTCAGAGTTTTGATGCCGCCTGATTCACCGAAAACAAAAGATTCGCCGGCTTCTGCACTGATATTGACAAAAGTGTCTGCAGTAAAATCAACATACAATATTTTTACATATCGTCTGTACAGAATTCTTTCCATATCCTTATTAAGACTATTTGTACTGCTCATTAACTAGTCTCTTTCTTTTCCGCTTCACCGCGGACAAAACCGAATCAATTGTTTTCATTTTACTACGCTGACATTTCTGATTCAATATCAAAATATGTCAATAATGCTTTTTATATGATTTGTATTGATAAAAATTTCCTTTATGGCTATTATTAAAATATATTATGTTTCGGTAGGAGTTTATTATGACAAAAGTATATTTTTCAAAAGACATAACACCTGAAAAGGTTGCTGAAATGTACAGACTTGCAGGAAAAGAGCTGCCCGGCAAAGTGGCAGTAAAAGTGCATTCAGGAGAAGAAGGAAATCAGAACTTTCTCCGCCCGGATTTTTGGAAACCCGTTGTTGATGCGGTAAAAGGAACCGTCGTTGAGTGCAACACTGCCTACGAGGGTGCACGTAATGAAACTGCAAAACACCTGGCTTTGTTTAAAAAGCACGGATGGAGTGAATTTTTTACAGTGGACCTTTTGGATGCCGAAGGACCTGATCTCGAAGTTGAAATTCCCGACGGACTCAAGATAAAGAAAAACTATCTCGGTAAAAATATTTCAAACTATGACTCCATGCTTGTTCTCTCTCATTTTAAGGGACACCCCATGGGCGGCTACGGCGGTGCTCTCAAGCAGCTTTCAATAGGCTGCGCATCATCATACGGAAAAGCATATATTCACGGGGTCGGTGTCCCGGAAAATAAATGGACTTCCGATCATGACAGTTTTTTGGAAGCAATGGCAGATGCCGCAGGCTCGGTGATTAAGCTTTTCGGCGGCAACATGGTCTTCGTAAATGTCATGAAGAACATGTCTGTTGACTGCGACTGCTGTTCCGTTGCAGAAGACCCCTGCATGAAGGACATCGGCGTGCTTGTTTCTCTCGATCCCGTTGCAATTGACCAGGCCTGCATTGATTTGGTTTACGCGTCGGATGACCCGGGAAGGGACCACTTAGTCGAAAGAATAGAATCAAGAAACGGAATCCATACCATTGAAGCTGCAGCCATGCTGGGATACGGCTCAAGAGAGTATGAGCTTATTGAAGTTTAATTTTTCAATTATACGGGAATTGTGTTAAAATACAGCCCGTATGGCAACAGTTACAGCGCAAAACTTAACAATGGAATTCGGCAGCAGAGTTCTTTTCGGAAACGCAAGCTTTGAAATTGCCCCCGGCGAGCATGCCGGACTTATAGGGGCAAACGGAACCGGAAAAACAACTCTGTTTAAGCTTATCACGGGTGAGATTGAACCTTCCTCCGGAAATATTTTTACCGCCCACGGTACGAGAATCGGCTACTTAGAGCAGCACGCCTGTGCCGGAAGCCGTCTTTCCGTAATGGATGAAGCACTTACCGTGTTCCGACATCTCATAGATGCTGAAACAGAGCTTGAAGAAATTGCCGGTAAAATAGACGCAGGTGACACGAGCCTCATAGACCGTCAGCACAAGCTAAGCGAACGTTTTCAGAATGAAGGCGGACTGACATTCAAAAGCATGACACGCTCTGCCCTTTTAGGTCTTGGCTTCAGTGAGCAGGACCTTGAGCTTTCCTGCGAAAACTTAAGCGGCGGTCAGCGTTCAAAGCTTGCCATGTGCAAGCTGCTTCTCAGCAATTCTGATTTGCTTCTGCTTGACGAGCCCACAAACCACCTTGATATCTCAGGTACTGAGTGGCTTGAAGGATACATTCAGAACTACAAGGGTACAATACTCGTAATTTCCCATGACCGATATTTTCTCGATAAAATCTGCAATAAAACGATAGAAATCGCAAACAGAAAAATATATGTCTCAAAAGGCAATTATACGGCTTATCACAAGTTAAAGCAGGAACGCCTTGAGGCTGAAAAGCATAAATATGAAAATGATCTGGCAGAGATAAAGGAGCTTGAGGAGCTGGTGCTTCGTGCACAGCAGGCAAGTGCCACTAACCATGCTTTAAAAAGACTCGGCATCGAAAGAGCTGAGCGCCTTGAGAAGAAAAAGGCTGAACTTATTGTTCCCGAACAGAATCTTTCAAGGATGAGAATCACTTTTACCGCGGAAAACGAATCAGGAAATGATGTTCTTGCAATATCTGACCTTTCAAAAAGCTTCGGCCACAAGCAGCTTTTTTCAAATGCCAACCTGAATGTGTATAAGCATGACCGTATTTTTGTTCTCGGGCCCAACGGCTGCGGTAAAACAACTCTTCTGAGAATTCTTGCAAAGCAGTGCGAGCCTGACAGCGGTACATTCCGTTTCGGCGCAGGAGTCAAAGTCGGATATTTCGATCAGAGCCTTGAAAATTTAAAGGGCGGTAAAACCGTCTTAGATGAAATCTGGGATGAGCATACCGGCTTCACGGAGTCAAAGGTCAGAGGCTTTCTTGCACTCTTCCTCTTCCGCGGAGATGATGTGTATAAGAACGTGGATACCTTAAGCGGCGGTGAAAAAGCAAAGCTTTGTCTGCTTAAAATAATGCTCTCGGGGGCAAACGTACTTTTACTGGACGAGCCCACAAACCATCTTGATATTCCGTCCCGCGAGGTGCTTGAAGATGCGGTGGCTTCTTTTGAGGGCACGGTAATCGCCGTTTCCCACGACAGATATTTCATCAATAAGCTTGCAACAAAAATCTGCATGATGACCAAGAACGGGCTGAAAAAAACAGACGGCGGATATGATGACTATCTTGCGGCACTGAATGAAGTAACCGAATCGGCAAAGGTTGTTGCCAAAGCCGAACCGAAAATTAACGACTATAAGCTTCGCAAGGAACGCGAAGGAGAAATAAACCGTCTGCGCGGTAAAATACGCCGCGGAGAAGCAGCGATAGAAGAGTTTGATGTTGAGATTGAAAAAGTAAATGATGAGCTTACCTCTCCTGAAGTATCGTCTGATTTCGAAAAAGTACTGGAACTGACAGATAAACTGAACATACTTGTTTTGAAACAGGAAGAACTTATGAAGGAATGGGAAGAATGGAATGATCAGCTGACAAAGCTCAGTCTTGACTGATTATTCTTCGTATGTCTTAAGGAACTGTTTTGTTCTTTCCGTTTTCGGATTGTCAAATACTTCTTCCGGAGTACCCTGCTCCACAATGACGCCCTTGTCCATGAAAATGACTCTGTCCGATACGGCTTTGGCAAAAGCCATCTCATGAGTGACAATAACCATTGTCATGTGTTCGTCGGCAAGCTGTCTGATTACTTTCAGCACTCCCTTTGTAAGCTCAGGATCAAGTGCGGAAGTCGGCTCATCGAAGAATAAAATTTCAGGCTTCATTGCAAGTGCTCTTGCGATTGCAATACGTTGCTTTTGTCCGCCTGAAAGCTGATAGGGATATGCGTCAGCTCTGTCAGCAAGTTCCATTTTACCGAGAAGTTCTTCAGCTTCTTTTACAGCATCTTCCTTCTTTTCTTTAAGGACACGCATCGGTGCGTCAATGATATTCTGAAGCACTGTTCTATGCGGGAAGAGATTGAAGTTTTGGAACACAAGGCTGAATCTCTTTTTATGTCTTGAGAGTTTTTTGTCTGCGGCTCTTCTGATAATAACAGAAACTACGGCAAACACGATTGTAACGGCCAGAGCGGCAGCAGAGGCAATTAACAGAATTGTGTTGATGATGCTTTTTTCCATACCCCATGCCGCACCGAATTTCCAAAGCACAATGTATGCGACAATAAGGACGATGGCAGCAGCCATTGATATGGTTCCGAGAAGACTGAACTTTGCAGCCTTTTTACCGCTGTCGATGCCTTCAACTGTCTCGCCGCAGTATTTCATTTCTCCGCCGCTTTTTGTTTCCAGCAATGTTGCAATGCGAAGAAGTGTTGTTTTACCGCTTCCCGAAGGACCTATAATCGAAACAACCTCTCCGGCATTTACGCTTAAAGATATGTCCTTCAATACTTCCTTTTTACCGAAGATTTTCTCTATATGATTCATTTCCAAAATATTCATTTCATCCATGTCATCACCTGTAATAGTTAAGTTTCTTTTCTATAAGTCCCAAGCCGCCGGCAACAAGTGCGTTGAATATCCAGTAGAACAAACCTGCTGCAAACAAAGGCAGTATTGTTGTTCTGGCTGCGGCGATTTGTTTTGCAACAGCAAACATTTCCACATAAGCAATTGAATATACCAAAGACGTATCTTTTACGAGAGTTATGATTTCATTGCCCACTGAAGGAATTACGATTCTCACTACCTGCGGTAAAATGATGTGAAAGAATGTTCTGAATTTCGAGTAGCCGAGAATTTCAGCAGCCTCGTACTGTCCCTTGTCCATTGCCTCCATACCCGATCTGTAGATTTCTGCGAAGTATGCGGCATAGTTTACCGAGAATGCGATTATGACTGCCGTAAATTTATAGCCTTTGAGATTTGCTCCCCAAAGGTAGAAAGGTCCGAAGTACCAAATGATAAGCTGGAGCATAAGAGGTGTTCCGCGCATTATGGATATATAGAATTTTGTGATTGCACTCAGTATTTTATTTGCTGAAACACGTCCGAAATACACAAGCCATCCCAGCGGTATTGAAAACAATACCGTAAATCCGAAAATCTTCAGCGTATCCAAAAATCCGCTGCCCAGTTTTTCGAGAATACTTACAATTGACATAGAGACCCTTTCTTTCCAATAAATAAGGCTGAGTCCGTATAAGCCCCAGCCTTTTTGTTGTGTATTAAATCAGATTATCACTTCTGAGGGATAATCATTGTTGCGATATCATATTTCTCTGCAAGCTTCTGAACTGTGCCGTTATCATAGAGAGTCTTGAGGTCCTTGTTGATGATATCAATGAGTTCTGTATTGCCAAGCTTTGCGCCTACTGCATACTGCTCTGTGCTGAGCTCTTCATCTAAGATATAGAACGCATCGCCGCGGCTCTTAATCTGGTACTGTGCTACACCAATGTCGATTGCAAGAGCTTCGATTGCGCCTGACTCAAGCTCAGTGAACGCTGTGTTGTAGTCTGCGAACTGCTGGAGATCGCCGAATGTAGCTGCAAGTTCAACCTGATCACCTTCGTCTTCGAAGAGTGCAAGAGCAGCTGAACCCTGCTGTACGCCTACGATTTTTCCTTTAAGTTCTTCAAGCTTTGTAATTCCTACAGTTTTGCTTGTTACGATAACCTGTGAGTTGTCAACATAAGCATTTGACCACTGGTATTCGCTCTCACGTCCTGTCATTGTGAAACCGTTCCAGATAACATCGATTTCGCCTGCATTAAGTGTGTCGTCCTTTGTGTCCCAGTTGATAGGAGTTTTAACGAGCTCCCAACCTTCTATGTCGCAAACAGCCTGAGCAAGCTCAAGATCGAAACCTGTGTAGTCATTTGTTTCTTCATCCATATATCCGTATGGAGGATATTCTGCGTCAAATCCTACTGTAAAAGTTTTCTTTGTATCGTCTGCCGGCTTGTCTTCTGACTGTCCGCAGCCTGTTACGAATAATGCAAAAGTCATTACAAGTGCAAGTAAAAGTGCAATAGTTTTTTTCATTTTCTTTCTCCGTTTATACTTTATTGCTTTACTATGTTAAAGCGATAAAACGAATTATATCACAGTGCTTTTTTTATTTCAATATGCTGTAAAAAGTTTTAAGGGAGGTGTTTTTTACCGATTATCGCGACTTTACCATAAAACTTTCTCGATTTTTACCATAAGTTTATGGTGTTTTTTGCTGATTCTTTATGGTATTCAGTTAATAACACAACAAAAAAGCTCCTGCGTTATAGCCGACTGCCTGTTGACCAAAAAATGATCCCCCTACGAAATGTAGGGGGATTTCACTATTAAATAGAATTGCGGATGTTTATTCCTTATGATCCTCCAGCCAGCGCAAAGCCATATACGCATAAACGGCGCTGCCGCCGGGGAGAACGCTTTCATCGAACTTCACCATAGGGTGGTGCT
>CAMFNB010000044.1 GCA_945965275.1 uncultured Clostridia bacterium
CGATGCTTCAGTTTTGACTCAAAATCATAAGGCAGCAAATCTTTGTTTTCTGCTTTTACAAACTCAGAGAACACCACCGGTCCTCTTCCGTCATATTCAAACACAATTACTGAAAGAATCGAAATCGTATTTCCGTCAACTTCTTCTTCGTGGTAAATCAGATATTCGCAGAAGCTGTTTTCAGTTAAAGTGATCTTTCTCTCGCCTTCTTCATCACTGTTAAAGAATCCGTCTTCATCAATTTCATATGCAGAAGAATTCTTTTCACCCCGGATATCGTAAGCAATTGTATATTCGGTAAAAACAAGTTTTCCGTCACCGTTTCCGATTTCAGTCCACTCACCCGCAAGATTGTAATCTCTGAATGAATAAACCATTCCCGGTCCGTCAAGAATATTATCATTCGCACGATTTACGAGAATAAAAGCAACAATTCCCGCTGCAAGTGTAATTGCTCCGATTACAATTAATACGATAGCCAAAACTTTGTTCATTCCTTTTCTCCGGTTTAATTTTTAAGTTTAAGTTTTCTTGAAACCTCACCGCCGATAATAACCGCAAGTGAAATTTTAAGCGCGTCCGGTACAATAAACGGAATAACGCAGGCAGAAATTGCTGTCTCAATTGTTCCGTATTTGAAGAGAACAAACCATGCCACACCGGCTGCATAGCAAATTGCGTTGCAAACGATAAAAACAATAAGCTTTGCAATGTTTGAACTCTTAAGTTTTTTCGGAATTGCCCAGTAAATGAGCCCTATAAGAAGGAAGCCGATGATAAAGCCTCCTGTTGGTCCCATTATTGTTCCGATTCCGCTTTTGAATCCTGCAAATACAGGCACCCCCACAATTCCCAAAAGAATATATAAGGCAATTGCGATTGATGCATCTCGTCCGCCCAAAATAACAAATGCAAGGAAAACCGCAAATGTCTGAAGCGTAAACGGAACAGGTCCGATTGTTAATGTGACCCATGAGCATACACAAATAAGTGCAGTCATGATTGCTATAAATACTAAGTTTTTGATTTTCATTTTCCTACCCTTTATACCATCCTAAGCTTTAGGAAGATTCCACTTAAATATTGCAGCAAGTATTCTCAATGTAAAAGTCAGCGCAAATCCCGCAATAAGTGCAGCAACATTGCTGAATTGCCAAATCACCGCACAGGTTGCTGCACCCAGAATGGATGATGTGGCATATACATGTTTAACAAAAATATACGGTTTGTTTCCCGCAAATAAATCTCTGAGAACTCCTCCTCCGACACCGGTGAGCGTTCCGAGAAAAATCGCAAGAAAATAGTTTTTGAAAGGCATTGCCGCCTGGACACCTATTACGGTAAACATACCGAGTCCCAAAGAATCCATCACAAGCAAAAATACCTGCGTTTTTCCGATGAGATTTCTGACCGGCTTAAAAAAGCATACAGCTGAAACTCCGATGGCAAGAAGAGCGAATATCGGTTCCGTAAAAGCAACAGGAGGTGTAATGCCCAGAATAATATCGCGGACAATACCGCCACCTACGGCAGTAGTCATACCGAGAATAATAACTCCCAGCAAGTCCATTTTCTTTTCCGCGGCAACCAATGCACCTGAAATCGCAAATGCAATTGTTCCGATAATTTCCAAAACAAAAACCAAATTTCTTTCCTGTCAGATCATTCTCAGTCAGAAACGACATTTACATTAATATCGTGTTGTTCCTTCGGCAGATCCTCTCTCATTAATTTTTTGAAACACAGGCACATGTTTGTACCTGTAAAATTCTCCATAAACTTATCATAATACCCGCCGCCATGGCCAAGTCTTATTCCGTCCTCAGTCACTGATACGCAGGGAATTATCGCAAGGTCGATATCCTCTGTTAAAGCCTTCTCTCCGCTTGCAGGTTCCATAAGTCCGAACCTTGCTTCCGAAAGGCAGTCAAGAGAGTCAATATAAATCAAATCCATATTCGGCTTTTCTCTGCATTTCGGTACACATACCTTTTTACCGAGAGAAAGTGCCTTCTTTATTATCTCTCTTGTATCCGGCTCCCTGTCCGTTGACACATAAGAAAAAATCGTGTCTGCTTTTTCAAACATTTCCGAAGATAAAACCTTTTTTCGTATTATTTCGGACGCCGTTATTTTATATACTGCATCAAGCGGAATATCCTTAATCTTTTTTCGCAGTTCCGACTTTGTCATCTTACTCCTTAAAGTTGTATCCGCAGTCATGACAGTAATAATACTTTTTGAACCTGGAGAACCATCCCCTGCATTTCCACACATGGCCTTTGCCTGCTATTCCCTTAATAATCGCAATCCACCAATCATAAAGGAGAAATACAATAAGTCCTATAACCCATTTTACAATTGTCCAGGCTATAAACCACCATCCGAAAAGTATGAACCACAGACATCCGTGTTTTCCGTTTTTCGTTGACAGTTGGACTTTGCTGCTTCCGCAGTGCGGACATGAGCGAATTCCCATATCAGTTCTTCTCCAATACAAGAGGCAACAATGCAGTTGCGTTTTCATCTTCTCCGATTGCATTTGTAAAAGTGATTTTTCCGGAGTCAATTGTAAATTCAATATATTCTGACATATCAGGCTCTTCCGTTACACTGTAGCTTGTGTAAAGTTTTCCGTCTTTTACAATGAATTTGCCTTCGGAAGACTCGAGTGAAAGCCCTTCCGTAAACTTTTCAATGCCCTGTTCTTCCAATCCCTGTTTTTCGTATAACTCGTCAAAAGTCATGTTGTATGCGTTCTCTATAAATTCATCGACATCAGTTACGCCTTCGCCCTTCAAATATTCTTCAAGTTGTGCATTAACTATCTTCTTTAAAACATCAGCAAAAGCCTGTGCCGCCTTTGTCACTGTTTCACCGTCAATACGCATTGAATATGTGCCGTCTTTTTCAAAGTTGAAGATAACATCTATGGTAATTGGTTCATCCGTATATGATTCAAAGCTCTCTCCGCCTAAATCATCCTCTGCAACAGTTGATAAAAGTTCAGTTAAATCAGCAGTTGCTTTCCATGAACCTATGAATACACTTTCTTCTCTTGTTGCACAACCCGTAAAAGCAAACAGGACTGATAAAATCAAAAGAATTGATGTTATTACTGCAATAGATTTTTTCATTGTAGTTCCTCCCTTATTCCTGAAGAATATTATTTTTCTTCAGTTCTTTCTTTATTCTTTCAAACGCCGCTTCATCAGGGCAAAGAATCGTATGATAATGTATTCCGTTTGTAAGATCGCTGAGTTGTGATGCGTTTGACTCCTTTACGCTTCTTACAAATTCCTGCGCATCATATCTTGATGCTATGTTAAGTTCCGCTGTAATCTGGCCGTATATCGGATGTTCTACAATTACATTTAAAAATCTTCCGCCATTATCCACAACCGCATAAAACTCATCAAGTACGCCTTTTTCATCATGCTTACAGATTATGACCTTCTTGACTCCGTAATTTGCCTCCCGTTCTAAAAAGTATCCTCTCTTTTCAGAAATAATTTTGTGTCCGTTGGCACGAAGCAGTGCTATGTCTGAAACAATAATCTGCCTTGTCACGCCGAACTTCTCGGCCATTGCCGTTGCATTTATTATTTCATTTGAATTTTCAAGTAATTCAAGTATTTTTTTTCTTCTTGTATTTACCATAAATTCGACCTCTGCACACAATAATATCATATCTGTATATAAGAATAAATAGACCGACATCCATTTTACCGAATGCTGGTCCTTTAATCCGTAATTATTTTTTTCTGAAAAGTTTTGCCTTGATTACACCTTTCGGATCTTTAATGAGAAGTGTCACTATCCAGATGACAAGTGCAAGCGCCACAACAGAAAGCCCCAGAAATAAATCATTCAGCATTTCTTTCGGTTCGGGTTTGAAATATTCCGCACCAAGTTCAATGTATTCGGCAATCGCATCAACAAGCCACATTATTGATGCTCCCCAATACATCCAGCAAAGAATGCCCAGGTTCATTTTGCTTTCAGGAGAATTTTTATACCAAATTGCCGTTGTTATAACAGCTGCAAAGATTGCTGTTAATAAACACATACTTGTTCCCCTTATTTGTTAAGAGCTTTTGCTTCCTTAACAGCTTTCTTCTCAATTGCTGATGAAACAAGAAGCATACCAACCCAAACTGCAGTTGTGAGTCCTACCATGGCAAGACCGGTTGTGGCCATCTCATGAAGCATCTCCATTGTGTCAGCATGATTTACCGTAGCAGTTAAGAACGGAAACCACGGCACAACCTCGCCGTGCCATACATGCTCAAATGCAAGAAGCACTGCTCCACCCATCTGAAGTTTTGAAAGCCATCCGAGTTTTCTTGAGAACGGAATCTTTTTTACAGTATCAACTGTCTGTCCGTCAAGTGAGACTTCAATCTCTCTTTTATTCTCTTTTTTCTCAACAATCTTTGAAGCAACCTTCACTACTGCTGATGAAACTACTGAATCCAAAAAACAAGCCATTTTATTTCTCCTTTATTTATTCCATTCATTTACCTGATTCAATAACCAGTCACAAACCGCATCCACACCCTCTCCGGTCTTTGCGCAAATCGGGAAGATTTTGAGGTTCGGATTTCTCATATACGCATATTCCTTAACCTTATCCATATCGAAGTCAAAGAAATCAATAACATCCATTTTATTGATAATGAGTGCATCGCACACTGTAAAAATCAACGGATATTTCAGAGGTTTGTCATGTCCCTCCGGCACAGATAAAATCATAATGTTTTTAACTGCTCCCGTATCAAACTCTGCGGGACAAACAAGATTTCCCACGTTCTCGAGAATTGCAAAATCGACATCTGCAGTGCCAAGTTCATTGAGGCCCTGCTCTGTCATTGCCGCATCAAGGTGACACATTCCGCCTGTATGAAGCTGAATGGACTTTACACCTTTCTCAGCTATGGCAACCGCATCAACGTCTCCGTCAATGTCCGCTTCCATGACACCGATTCTTGTTTTGTCTTTAAGTCTGTCAATCACCTGCCCCAGAGTGGTTGTCTTTCCTGCTCCCGGCGATGACATAAGATTAAGAAGAAAAGTCTTTTCTTCCTTAAGTTTATTTCGAAGTGCATCAGCCTTTTTGTCATTGTTTTCGAAAACGCTTTGCTTAACTTCAATAATTCTTACCTTATCCACTTTATACTACCTCTATCTCTTTTATGTTAAACTCATTTCCCGTCAGAAGATATGTTTTGTCACTTCCGCAGTGAGGACACTTTTTACCAAACTCAACAGTGGCATATGTCTTCTGACAGTCCTCGCAGTATGTAACTGCCGGTAAAATGTCTATCTTAATCTGACAGTCCGTCATAATCTCATGCTTTGAGACTGCCCATTTCCAGCAGTCTTCAAAGTATGATGGAATTACAAGTGACACTTCACCGATTTCAACAGTCACCGAGTTTACATGTTTTGCGTCATTTTCCGCTGCCACTTCTTTGACAGCATCTATTACATGGAAAACTATTCCCAGCTCGTGCATCAGTATTTGTCCTTCTTGTGTACAAGGATGCGGCCTGCGCGTTTTACCATATACGGGAGAATTCCGCCGAACTTATCTTCTGATTTTCTCATGATACTTGCCTCAGGATGATCACGATGAAGGTGAATTGCATCAAATCCGCACTTAGTCGTACAGATACCGCAGCCGATGCAACGGTGCTGATCTACTACTGTTACACCACAGCCCAGACAACGTGCTGTTTCCTTCTTAATCTGTTCTTCACTGAGAGTGCCGTGAACATCAACAAATTTGCTGTCAGCTGTTCCGTCAACAGGAACCTGTCTGGATGAATTATCATAAGATTCAACAAGAATATCATCCTTATCAAGTTCAATGAACTGACGTCTGTTTCTTCCGATTGTCATGTGACCGTGCTGAACAAATCTGTGAAGTGACTCAGCAGCTTCGTGGCCCTGAGCAATTGCATCAATGGCAAACTTCGGTCCTGTATAAACATCACCGCCTACGAATATGTCTTCTTCTGCGGTCTGATAAGTGAGTGAATCAGCAACAGGTCCGTTTCCTCTTCCGAATTCAACCTTTGTTCCTTTAAGAAGATCATTCCATACGATTGCCTGACCGATTGCAAAGATTACCATGTCAGCTTCCAATGTAATTGTGTCATTTTCATCATATTTAGGATCGAACTTTCCGTCAGTGAATACTGATGTGCACTTCTTGAATACAATTCCGGTAACCTTTCCGTTTTCCGTGAGAACTTCCTTCGGGCCCCAACCGTTCCTGATTGTCACTCCGTCTTCTCCTGCCTCACGAACCTCTTCATCACTTGCGGGCATTGTCTTCTCATCTTCAAGGCAAAGCATTGTAACTTCAGATGCTCCTGATCTTGCAGAGACTCTTGCTGCATCAATTGCAACATTACCGCCGCCGACAACAACAACCTTGCCTGTTACTGTCTTTTTACCGGTATTTGCATCGTGAAGGAAATCAACAGCTGTTGTAACATCTGCCGCATCACTTCCCGGAATCTGAGGAATTTTACCGCCTGAGCAGCCGATTGCAATGTAGAATGCTTTGTATCCCTCTTTTCTGAGGTCATCAAGGGTAATATCAACACCGACATTAACGCCGCATTTGATTTCGACACCCATTTCCTTCATGATGTCTATTTCGGCATCAATAACATCTTTTTCAAGCTTGTATGAAGGGATACCATAGCGAAGCATACCGCCCGGCATTTCATTCTTTTCAAATACTGTCGGATAGTAACCCATTTCTGCAAGATAGTATGCACAGGAAAGACCTGCAGGACCTGCACCGATAATGGCAACTTTCTCCTTCCATCTGCCGCGGTTTGAAGCAACAACGATATCAGGAATATATCTTGTCTCTGCATGAAGATCCTTTTCCGCAATAAACTTCTTAACTGCGTCAATGCTTACTGACTGATCAATAGTTCCTCTTGTGCAGGCATCTTCACATCTTCTGTTACAGATACGTCCGCATACAGCAGGGAACGGATTCTCTTTTTTAATCAAAGCGAGAGCTTCTGTATACTTGCCCTGAGAAGCCTTCTTTAAATATCCCTGAACGGCAATGTGTGCGGGACATGCGGTTTTACACGGAGCAGTACCTGAATCATGACAGTTAATTCTGTTCTTATCACGATAGTCCTCGTCCCACATCTTCTTTCCCCACTTCTTGCTGTCGGGAAGAACCTGTTTCGGATATTCTTTCTCTTTACCGTCTTTTCCGCAAAGCTTCTGACCGAGTTTAAGAGCTCCTGCAGGACAATACTCAACGCATCTTCCGCATGCAACGCAGTTTTCTTTCTCAACATGTGCAACATATGCAGACCTTGAAAGGTTTGGTGTATTGAAGAGCTGTGATGTACGAAGAGCATTACAGATTTTAACGTTACAGTTACAGATGGCAAAAATTTTGCCTTCGCCGTCAATGTTTGTTATCTGATGAACAAATCCGTTGTCCTCTGCTCTCTTTAAAATCTCCATGGCTTCATCGTAAGTGATGTCATGGCCTCTTCCGGTTTCACGGCAATAGTCTGCCATGTCACCTACGCCGATACACCAGTCGTTATAGTCATCTGCACAGCCCTCATCAAGCTTTTTACGACCGATACGGCACGAACAGAGACTGGCGCCGATATGTCCTTCATATTTTTTGAGCCAGTGGGAAATATGTTCGATATCCATTGTCTCATTTTCCATGGAGATTGCCTTTTCAACCGGAATTACGTGCATTCCGATACCCGAACCGCCCATGGGAACCATTGGTGTGATTTTCTCGAGAGGAAGGAATGTCATTCTTTCGAAGAACATCGCAAGTTCAGGATGCTTTTCCATGAGATACTCGCTCATGTTTGTGTATTCAGCTGAGCCCGGTACAAAAAGCGGAACCCAATAGATTCTGTCTTCCCTGTTGTACGTGGTTCCGGGAATAGGTCCGTCATTTGTGTATTTGTCGCCATAGTCATATTCCACTAAGCCGAACTTTGCAACCAAATCGAGAAGATCGTCAAAGGATTCTCTGTCCGGTGTGTAGTGATTCTTCTCGTTCATTTCAACCAGGGTCGTATACGACTTTCTGTCTCGTACGGTAAGCGGCTTCTTTGAAACCATGTCAAGAAGAAGATCAAGAGCAGCTTCGCGGGTTTTCTCATCCATCTCATCTTCGAAGATACATGCATATCCCCAGTATTCAGGGTCATCAGTTGTTATACCCTTGATTTTTCCGGGTACACGGTCAGTTATCTTTCTTACCAGTTTTAAAAGTTTTTTGTTGGGGTTTTTGTCACCCTTGTGCTTTGGCACAAAGGCAGTGCTCATTTCCGGCATATTTTTCACCTCATATTGCGTAATTATCTAAATATATATTAATACATTTGAAACAATTATTCCATATTATTTATTTTAGAAAACAGGTATTTTTTTATCTTGGCCCCTGTAAAAAAAGAAACCTCTTTCAGGGTTCTTTCATTTTATACAATTCTTCTGCGGCAAGTCTCGTTTTTGCAACCAAATCGCTGCCGGTTTGCGGGAAGCAGTAGTACTGTGCATTAACATCTCCTATGCTTATCATATCTCCTATTTCGTACCAATGATAATCCGAGTAAAGGCTGTATGATGCAGCAGGCTTTTGTCTGTAATCAAGTTTTCCGTTTGCTCCTGTTAGTCTGAAGCCGTTGCAGTCATGAACAAGTCTTCCGTAGCCGATGTCATAAACTGCTTTGAAGTCAGTAAGCATGAGAATTTTTACAGGAACGTCCAGCATATATCTTCCTTCATGAATTTCCTGTTTAACACAGTCTCTCTCCCATTTATACCAGTCGGGAATATGCGTGAATTTATTTTCTCCGTCTTTTGATTTTAAACGTCCTGTTTCGGTAAGTTCCCAAACCTTGCCACAAGCTTTGCATGACAGTTCAGTTCCTTTCCCTTCCATACATCCTTCTTTTCCGCACACAGGACATTTATACAGTACTCTGTTCAGACCGTCCGCCCTGAATATCTCACTGATTACAATGTCGTTATCCTGCTGCCATTTGAAATTATCGAATGTAAAGTGCTTTCTTAAAACCGTATCAATTTCAGCAATCGTCATTTCATTAATCTGATCGGGACTGAGAATATATTCCATAATTGCCGAAACATTTACTTTTCTTTTCTGAAGCATGTTATATAACGGATCTCTTGCAAAAGCGCCTTCTGTTTTTATCATCACAACCGGCACCCCCCAGTGACTTAACTGTTTTCGCAAGGCTTTCCGGAATCGGTGTCTCAGTACCGTCAAAGCTGTAGCTTGCCTCAGGATATAAAAGAACTGAGGATTTGAGTTCTTTGAGAGAATACAAAATATCTTTTACAAGACTTAAATCAGTTATGAATTTTTTTGCGGGAATGCATCCGATTTTTCTCATCAGCCATTCTTTTCCGACAAATCCGTCATTTGTGCAGACAATATTAAACGGTTTCGGGTACAGAAGGGTTGCAGCTATTTCCAAATCTATAAAGCTTGAGTGATTCATAAGGTAAAGGGCAGGATTTTTTTCATTCAAAGCTTCCGTATTTATCTTTTTACAGACAAAATTAGTTGCTTTCAGGTCTCCTGCGCCTAAAGTTTTCATGAGCCACCTGAAAAACAAAGTCGGCTTCTTCGGCTTTCTCTTTTTGTTTCTCGGCAGAGCTATTACCTTCTCGTAATCAAGCTGCTTCGTCTTTATTTTCATCCGTTTCTCCCCTGTCCGGTAAAATTAAATCAGCCACTTTTTTGCATCTTTTATTCCGTCAAAAAGCAACTCCTCTTTCCTGTAAAAAAATCGAACAAACAGTTTAAATAAACCTTCAGATAATTATATCAAACAACAAAGAAAAAAGCACTTACATAAAGTAAGTGCTTTGCAATAACAATTAAAATGCATTTTCTTTTAAAGTTAAAAGAAATCAGGGGCATATCTCGCCTTTAATTAAATTATTTCTATATACGGCTCATCGGAAATTTCTTCTATTTCCATTATCTTGGCTCTTTCCGCTCCGTGAGGAGTATTGGGACAGTGCATTATAAAGAACAGTTTTCCGTCAAAGTCTTTGAATATCATTCCATGACCGCCATTCACGGCCGATACCGTATTTTTACAATGCTTCCATTTTCCGTTTACGGTGCCGTCCTCAGAATATGCGACCGCTTCGATATATTCGTTATCTACAATACTCGACCATATCATCATAAGTCTTCCGTCGGAGCATTTATGAAGAAAAGGACCGTCGGTGATAAAACGGCTGCGGTCTTTTGATGAAGCCCAACTCGGCTGTGAAGCCTTAAAAAGCAGTTTTGGCTCGCCTACCGCTCTTTTCAAATCGTCCGAAAGTCTGACAATGCACATTTCACCGTCCGTAACCTGCACCCATTCGTGGCAGAAAATCATATACGGCACACCGTCTTCAACATAAAGCGTACCGTCAAGACACATCCAGTCATTCGGTGTCAGCGGACAGCTCCAAACCTCATACGGTCCCTCAGGCTTATCAGAAGCTAAAACCTGAACGGCGCGCATATGTCCCTTTGCCATAAACGAAGCGAACATATAAAACCGTCCGTTATAATAATGCACTTCAGGTGCCCAGTAATTATCCGTCGCCCAAAAGCCCTCTGGCGGATCAAAGCATTTTATCGGCTGGGACCAGTTTTCAAGGTCCTCGGATATATTACACCAAAATCCTCCGCATCCTTCCCATGCAAACTTTCCCGGTGTGCCGAAAAGATAATATTTCCCCTCAAAGGGTAAGATAAAGGGATCACGTATATGTATTTCCGATAGCTTCATACTAACCTTTCCTTTTCTCTCAAAATTAACGCAGGGAACAGTTCTCTGTCCTGCAATCATCGCCTTTGTGTAGTGTAATATAAAATCGGGGAAGCCGCAATACTTATTTCCGCTTACATATTACTTCTTACTTTCCCAAAATCCCGTAAGGGGTTTTGAACAAGATATGAGTGAAGAGGTAAGAAGTAAAAAGTAAAAATCCCTCAGACTATGGTCTAAGGGATTTTTGGCTCCTCAAGTAGGACTCGAACCTACGACATTTCGGTTAACAGCCGAACGCTCTACCGACTGAGCTATTGAGGATTAAATATCCGGCAGCTACATATTTTCACGGGCCGTCGCCAGCCAACTATCGTCTG
>CAMFNB010000045.1 GCA_945965275.1 uncultured Clostridia bacterium
AGAGACAGATATAAAATATAAGGGTTATTATATACCAACCTCCTGTAAAAAAAAAGACCCGCGAGCAAGTCTCACGGGTCTTTCCGTATCAGTTTCAAAATCAGTATTTAAGTTCAAATATTCCGCAGTTGTCTCCGTCAAGACCGTTTCCGTTATATGTGATTTTAAGTGTTCCGCCGTTTGAAGGGGCCTCAAAAAGAAGATATCCTTCAAATGTGCCGCCGGCCTTTATTTCCGCTTCATCAACAGGTGCGAATTGGTCTGTAAGATATGCAAAGTCAACAACCTCTTCTCCTTTTACAGATGCGGAAATCGAAGATGTGGCTGTGAACTTGGCGTCCTTGCCGCTGATGTTTTCAATCTTTAAAAGCACAGCCACAAGAGTGTATCCTGCCTTTGCCTTGTATTCCATTTCCGTTCCCTTGTCGGCTGCGTCATGCTTTTCAATCTTTGTGGGTGTGATTTTGAACTCACTTCCCTTTGCACTGTCGCCCAGGCCGAGACCGCTTGTTACGTTCTCGGGAGCAGGAGTAATCGGATCGTATTCAATATTATTCGGATCCTTTGTGGGCTTTTTTGTATCACTGCCCGGAGTAGGAGTAATTACAACGACTGTAGGCTCAACATCGTCACCTTCATCTTCACCTTCATCTGTCGGATCCACTGTCACAGCCGGGACGTCTGTTGCCTTCGGCTCCTCAGAGCCACAGCCTGCAAGCATTGAAACCGCAAGAACAAAGCATAAAATCACTGCAATTAAACTGCTTTTTTTCATATATGTTAATCCCCCAATAGTTGCTTAAAATTGTTAAATATAATATACCATAAAGAATGTATATTTCAAATCAAGTCCTCGGTAATAAGCTCAACGGGACAATGGTCCGAACCCATTATATCGCTGTGAATGAGTGCATCTTTAAGTTTATTTCTGAGTCTGTCACTGCACACAAAATAGTCAATGCGCCATCCTGAGTTCTTCTCTCTTGCATGAAATCTGTACGACCACCATGAGTAAACACGTTCTTTATCCGGGTAAAAATATCTGAACGTATCCGTAAATCCGCTTCTTACCGTATTCGTGAACATTGACCTTTCTTCATCGGTGAAGCCGGCGTTCCTTCTGTTGGTTTTCGGATTCTTAAGATCTATTTCTTCATGGGCCACATTGAGATCACCGCACCAGATAACAGGCTTCTTTTTGTCGAGCCTCTTCACATAATCGCGAAAATCATCTTCCCATCTCATTCTGTACTCAAGTCTCTTAAGCTCATCCTGGGAATTCGGCACATATACCGTAATCATGTAGAAGTTCGGATATTCAAGAGTGATTACCCTGCCTTCGTGGTCATGCTCATCAATTCCGATTCCGTATGTTACATTCAAAGGTTCGTGCTTTGTAAAAATTGCCGTACCCGAATAGCCCTTCTTCTCCGCATAATTCCAATAGCAGTAATATCCTTCAGGGGCAAAATCGATTTGTCCCTCCTGGAGTTTTGTTTCCTGCAGACAGAAAAAATCAGCGTCAGCCTCTTTAAAATATTCGTCAAAGCCTTTTCCCATACAGGCTCTCAATCCGTTTACATTCCATGAAATAAACTTCATATTTCCTCCCCTTGGTTAAAACATATTTCCCGGAGCTATGTCCGTAATAACCGAGGCAACACCGCCGGGTTGCTTCGGAAACTTCGTGTTTTTCAGCAGCTCAAGTGCATCCTCTCTGGTTGCGGTTTTCATGATTATTCTCCATCTGTATTTTCCTGCAAGTTTTTGAACATTGGCTCTCAGAATGTTCAGCACCTCTGCGCCCTTCATTTTCGCAGCTGTTTCAGACAGTGCTTTTCTGCACTCTCTTCCGTATTCAAATGTTCCCCTGTCGTCCCTGCCGATGAATCCGATTACCGTCATAACGCAGAACGGAGGGAAATACAGGCTCTCCCTTAATTTAATTTCTGTTTCGAAGAATTTGAAATAGTCCTGACTGCAGGCCGCATTTAAAGAATAGTTATCAACATCAAGTGCCTGGAAGATAACTCTGCCCGGCTCACTTCCTCTTCCCGCGCGTCCCGCAACCTGTGTAAGTAACTGGAATGTTCTTTCGGATGCACGGTAATCGTTGAAATTTATAAGGCTGTCGCATGACACAACGCCCACCAGCGTAACATCAGGAAAGTCGTGTCCCTTGGCAATCATCTGCGTTCCGAGAAGAATGTCTCCGTCTCTGGTAAAATTTTCTATTACTTTCAAATGTCCTTCTCTGCCTGATGTGGTATCGGCATCCATTCGGACAATTTTTGCAGACGGGAAAAGCTTCTGAAGCTCCGACTCTGCTTTTTCGGTTCCGAAGGATCTTTTGTCGAATTTTTTTCCTCCGCAGGAGGGACATACTTCAGGCACCGTTGCTGTGTTTCCGCAGTAGTGACAAATCAGTCTTCCTGTTTTTGAGTGGTATGTCATGGGAATGTTACAGTGTCTGCACTTGAAACTTTTACCGCAATCCGTACAAATAACATTTCCCGAGAAGCCTCGCCTGTGTACGAAAATCAAAGACTTTTTACCGGCATTTAAGTTATTCTCAATTTCAGAAATAAGCTTTCTGCTGAACATTCCTTTGACACCGACATCAAGCTCGTCACGCATGTTTACGATTTCCACCCTCGGAAGAGGCTTTGCATTAACTCTCTCCGCAAGTCTTACATAACCGATGTCGCGCCTCTTGGCTCTGTAAAATGTTTCAAGCCTTGGTGTGGCAGAGCCGTACAGTATCACTCCGCCGTCATTTTCAAGTCTCAGTTTTGCAATCTCGGCAGCATGATAATGCGGTTCCTGCTCTTCTGATTTATATGTAAGTTCCTGTTCCTCATCGAGAATGATAAGCTTCAGGTTTTTAAAAGGGGCGAATACTGCACTTCTGGCACCAAGCGCTACGGAAACCTCTCCCGATGCAATCTTTTCCCATCTTCTGTTTCTTGCACTGTTTGAGAGTCGGCTGTGAAGAACGGTAACCCTGTTCCCGAATCTTCCTGTGAACCTTGCCTCCATCTGAGGTGTAAGAGAAATTTCCGGCACCAGCATAATTGCCTGGCTGCCCTCGGAAATCACGTGTTCAATAAGCCGGAGATAAAGCTCCGTTTTACCGCTGCCCGTCACACCGTGAACAAGACATTCAGAAAGCTTATTCTCCGAGAGCATTGCTTTTATTTTATCAAAGGCATTGTTCTGTTCTTCGGTGAGCTTCATTGCAGGATATTCGACTGCCTTCACCCACTCGTCTTCCTGCGTTATTTTTTCAGTATATATTTCAATAAATTTGTTTTTTGCAAGTGTTTTTACCGGTGACTCACTGCAGCTGAGGTCCTTCATTATTTCACCGATTTGTGCACTGCCGCCGCAGTCTTTAAGATACTGCAGCACTTTTACCTGGGATATGTTTCTGAATCTGTCCTCTCTGCAGAGGCTGTCGACCTCAGATACGGGCATGGTTAACTTTGCGAACCTTACTTCCCTTCCTTTATTGCCTTCGGGAGGAATCAGGCATCTTGCACAGTTTCCGAGGGGACTGAAATAGAACTCACTCATCCTCTCCGCAAGAAGCATTTCCTCATTTGAAAGAGGTCTGAAGTTATCGCACACTTCACTGATTTCTTTTATTTTATATTTCAGATTTTTACCGTTGTCCTCCGGATTCACGTTCCAGACAACGGCCTGAGTTTTTCTGTTTCCGCCTCCGAAAGGGACATAACAAATCACACCCGGTAAAATTTTACCGGCAATTTCTTCTTTAACCGCATATGTGTATTTGTTTTGTGTCGCCTTCGTTGCCGAAAGCAGATAAACCTCTGCTGTCATTTTACCTTCTTCTAAAAATAAAGGCTGCTCCATTGAGTGAAGCAGCCCGTTTTCCGATTCAAAAATTAAAGATACTTTTTGATGAATTCAGGTGTGTTGTCTTCGTCACCGTTGATACTCATGTAGAAATCAACCTTGTGCTTTTCTGCAAGCTCATCAATTGCCGTAAAGAAACGGCTGAGTTCATCAGCACTCTGTTCAACAATATATGTAAGACCGTCAACAAAAATTGTTTCAATATCGTAGTTCTGAGATGCAACTCCGCAAAGGAAACCAAGGAAGGACTCAGCGCCTTTTACAGGATAATCAAGAATGTTTACGAATCTGATGCTGTGATCAAGTTTGAGCTTGAGTTCATCGCTGTCGTCGATATAGATAACATTGCCTTTTGAAGTAGAAACAAGACCATTGGCAGAATCAAGCATATGCTTTGTTTTGCCTGTGCCTTTCTTACCGTAGTAAACTTTAACCATATTTACGTACCTCCGAACGATTTTGTTAAGTACATAATACCACTTTATTTGAATTATATCAAGGCTGGCTCTGCAGCTTCCGCTGTTGATTCTTTTGATAAAAGTTCCAATTTTGATACTGAAACCTCATATGCGGTCTTCTCGACTACATTGCCGTCAGGAAGTTTTTTCTGGTACTTTCTGCTCTGAATTCTTCCGGTGATTACAACGTTGTCGCCTACCTTACGCTTGCCGCAGTATCTGGCATTTCTTCCCCACGAAATGCACGGAATGTAGTCCGATTTGTTGTATGCTCTGTTTACCGCAAGAAGGATGTCCGTGATTTCTCTGTTAAAAGGAGTTGTTCTGTATACAGGCTGTTTGCAGATAAAGCCGTTTAATACAACCTGGTTGTCATCCTGAGCCTCAGGCTCTGCTTTGATTGTGAACTTGATTTCTCTTGCGAACACCATGAGAGAAAGCTTCGGTCCGCCGCTGAGAGAATTGTATGATCTGAATTGTCCGAGCACACTGATATATAACCCCGGTCTGTACTCCGAAGTATCCATAAGTCTTTCTGAAACTATAATCGGAACTATGTCGAATGCGTTTGATAATCGAACAACTTTTATTTGGAAGCAGTAAAAGCCCTCTCCGTAAACCTCGTGACTGAAAACGGGCTCTGATACTATTTCTCCGGATATCATGACACGGTTATTTTCGCTCATGTCAGTAAATTCTTCCATTATTACACCTCTCATTGGTACATCTGTAAAGTTATCATTTGAATTAATGCGTTGTTAATTATACTTTATCAGTCTTCTTTTTACAAGAAGGACCGCGTATGGTATACTTTTACAAGTTGGGGGGGATTCGATATGACAGACAAATACAAAAACTTTCTCAAACTCAATTTTTATCAGATATATCCCAGATCCTTCATGGATTCTGACAACAACGGTTGGGGAGATTTAAAGGGTGTAATCGAAAAGGTGCCTTATCTTGCAGACCTGGGAATAAAGGGTGTATGGTTTTCTCCTTTTTACCCCAGCACATTTGTGGACGGCGGTTATGACATTGCGGACTACTGTGACATTGACCCGCGTATCGGAACCCTGGAAGATTTCAAAGAAATGCTCGGTAAAATGCACGAAAGCGGCATCAAGGTAATCATCGACCTGGTTGTAAACCACACCTCCGTCTATCACAAGTGGTTTCAGGAATCCAAAAAATCAAAGGACAATCCTTACCACGACTACTACTATTGGTTTGACGAGCCGCAGAACACCTGGGGTGCGGGCTTCGGCGGAAGTGCCTGGGAATACTGCGAAGACTGCGGTCAGTACTATCTCCACAGCTTTGCAGTTGAGCAGGCTGACCTTAACTGGCACAATCCGATTGTAAGAGAAGAAATAAGAAAAGTTGTTGACTTCTGGGTTGACCTCGGTGTAGACGGTTTCAGATGCGACGTTCTTGACTGCATTTCAAAAGATCTGACTCAGAATATTTTCTGGAACGGCCCTAAATTCCACGAATATGTTCACGAATTATTCGGCCGCGAAAAAACAAAAGATTTATATGTCATCGGAGAGTGTTGGACAACTACGACAGACAATCTCTATGACCTCTCTGCCGACGAGCGCGGTGAACTTACCACTTCATTCGTTGACGGAAATATCCGTTCAGTGACAAACAGATTTGATTTCATTGAAAATCTTGATTACGACACAATACACAGACATTTCACTCAGTTCGAGAACCTCACTCAGGAAAAGGACCTTATCTTTGCTCCGTATTTTGAGAATCACGATCAGAGCCGCAGTGTGTCACGTTTCGTTCGTGATGACAGATACAGATATGAGGCCGCAACATTTTTTGCAACCCTTCTCTATACATCAAGAGGAACGCCCTTCATTTTACAGGGACAGGAATTCGGAACTCCGGATGCGAAATATGACAGCATCGAATGCTTCGACGATCCTGCGACACTTAACTTCTATGAGGTTCACAAAGACGAACTCAGCCACGAAGAACTCTTCTCCAGAATGAACGGAGACTCACGTGACAACGGAAGAAGACCCATGCTCTGGGACTGCAGCACAAACGGCGGATTCAACAAAGGGGCAGAGCCATGGCTCCCTCTTCATTCTGATTACAAAACATACAATCTTGAAAATGATTTAAAATCGGACAAGTCAGTTTTCCGCTTTTACAAAAAAATGCTCGCACTGAGAAACAATTCGGATGCGCTCACCCTCGGAAAGTTCGAAGACATGACGGGCGACAGAACCGATGCCTTTATTTATTCACGCACCGGTGAAGACGGAAAGTATGTGATTGTATGTAACTACAAGAATGAGAGCATAATCGATATTCCGGACAATTACGAACTTGTTATTTCAAATTACGCAGACCGTTCGGGTGACTGCTTCAGACCCTTCGAAGCCGCTGTGTATAAAATGAAATAATTGCGGGCGTTGCCGTTATTATGGTAAAATATGCTCAGTTTTTATTTAGGAGAAACTCATGAAACTTGTTAACTTCACCAAAGAAGGTAAAGGTATAGATAAAGATGCTCCTCAAAAGAGCGGGATAGCCAGATATTTTGAAATTCTCTGGCAAAAAAGATTCAAACTTATGGGTACTAACCTTTTATATATTCTCTTCAGTTTGCCGGTCTTTGCCCTTGTCCTGTTTCTGTTGTATTTTTCAACATCGTTTGCAATGTCACTTGCCGGCTTCGAGGGACTTTCAACCTGGATTCAGGGAAACAACGGCGCAAACGCGGATACTCTTTTCAGAATTTTCATTTTCACGTTTATTTTATTAACGTCTGTCCCGCTCTTTTCTTTGGGCCCGACATATTCCGGAACAACCTACCTTATTAAAAGCTTTGTAAAAGGAGAACCTGTTTTCCTTTGGACTGACTTCTCAACAAAAATGAGAAGTAACAGCAAAATCAGTCTTAAGGTCGGCCTTATTAACGGAATCATTACGACTATTCTTATGTTTGATGCGATTATTTATCTCGCAGTCGTAAATGCCGAAACCGGACCTTTTGCAAGCATCCCTTCATTTATTACATTAGTGGTTGCTCTGTTCGTCATTTTCGGATCGGCGTTGTTCTTCATGATGAACATATACACTTATCAAATGGTTGTCACATTCAGACTCACATTAAAGCAACTCTACAAAAATGCATTTATCTTCGCCATGATTCGCTGGTTGCCTAACCTTCTTATCATGCTTCTTGATATGCTTCTTATCGGCCTTCCGCTCTTCCTTATACCGGGTGCGGCATCCTTCTTTGTAACGGGTATCCTTTACATCTTTATTTGGCCGGCACTTATTATGTACACAAACAATTTTTACGCATATCCCACAATCAAAAAGTATTTACTTGACAATCCCGTAGCAGATAAATCCGAAGGAGGCAAATCAGAAAACAAGCTTCCTGATTTTGTTCCCACAGAAGGAATGCAGAGATTCGTAAACGGTCGATATATCAGCGACGAAGAATGGGAGCAGATGCAAAAGGAAAACAAGGAGAACTGATATGAAAAAGAATACTTTATTTAAAGTACTGCTTATTACATGTATCTCGCTCCTCATGCTTGTCATTTTCGCGGCATGCGGCAGTGAACCGGAGCCTACTGCGACACCGGAGCCGACACCAACACCCATCCCGATTCATGAATCGGCCATGACTGTAAAAACAAGATTTGTTCCGCCGGACGGATATACAAGAGTTGAATGTGAAGAAGGTACTTTCGGTGCATATCTTCAGAATTTCAAGCTCAAAGAATACGGTGTTCAGCCCGAATACTACAACGGCAACACAAACGGCTGTGCCGGAGGACTTATTGCAGTATTCGATCAAGACGTAACTCAGTGGCAGCAGTGCGCAGACTCCTGCATGAGACTTTGGGCGGAGTACCAGTTTGAAAACGAAAATTACAGCAAAATCAGCTTTGACTTCCTCACAGGATTTAAGTGTGATTTCGAACACTGGGCAGAGGGTTACAGAGTTAAGGTAACCGGCAGCAGTTGTGAATGGGTAAAGAAAAAGGATCCTGATTACTCATATGACAATCTTCAGGATTACCTCGAATTTGTATATCAGTATGCAAATACGGAATCTCTTCAAAATCAGCTCCCTCAGGTCGGAATTGACGACGTTCGCGTCGGAGATGTTTTCGTTATCACTTCTTCACAGATGAATTCAAGCCTCGGACATGCGGTATTTGTTGCGGATATGTGCGAAAATGAGGCAGGAGAAAAGCTTTATCTCATATTTGAAGGAACAACTCCCGCATCACAGATTTCCCTTGCATACAGCATTGTGTCAGAGCACGGATATTGGATTAAGCTGGATACAGACAACACACTCAGCATAACCAAAAACTCATATGATGACGATCTTCAGGATTACATCGACAAGACATGGATTTGTCCGGGTGAATATGTAAGAAGATTCTTCTGATTTCGGTAAAATCAAAAGCAGCCTTGGGGCTGCTTTTTTTATTGACACAGAGCAAATATATAAATATAATTCTACATTATATATTAAATATGAGTTGTGCAAAATAGAGGTGCGATTGATAAGAGTAGCATTTGTTAAACCGGCGGACGGTAAATGTGAAAGGTAAAATCGCCGAAACAGTTCGAAGACCGCAGTCGGATTGTTGGGCTTTCAGAGAATATCTGTAAGACTGTCACTTAAGGTGGAGAGCTATTGTCTATACAAACTAAGTGGGTGTTTTGCGTGATACGCAGAACACTTTTTTAGTATAACTCAGGAAAGGGAAAAAAATGAGTAACAAAAACATGGAAAAAGTGAACGATAAGCTTACTAACATGAAGCCTTCCCGTGTCATTATTTCCGTAATCGCAGTCGTTGTTGTGCTTGCAGCGGTTATTATTCCCGCATCAATGCATATAGGCGCAAGCAACGCAGAAGAAGGAGCATTCTACGGCACAATCTGGGCCCTTGTTCCTGCCTTCGTAGCCATCGTACTTGCTCTTATCACAAAAGAAGTTTATTCATCACTGTTCATCGGTATTGTGGTAGGTGCCCTGCTTTATTCAGACTTCTCGTTTGAAGGCACGATGACACATATCTTTAATGACGGAATGGTCGGATCTCTTGCCGACAGCTGGAACGTGGGTATCCTTGTATTCCTCGTAATCCTCGGATCTATCGTTGTTCTTATGAACAAAGCCGGAGGCTCTGCTGCATTCGGTAAGTGGGCTGCAACACACATTCACTCAAAAGTCGGTGCACAGATTGCAACAATTATTCTCGGTATTCTCATCTTCGTAGATGACTATTTCAACTGCCTTACAGTTGGTTCCGTTATGAGACCTGTTACAGACAGACAGAGCGTTTCAAGAGCAAAACTTGCATACTTAATAGATGCAACAGCAGCTCCTATCTGTATCATTGCTCCTGTATCATCATGGGCAGCAGCCGTATCAAGCTATGTTCCGGACGGACAGGGTTTCACAGCTTTTGTAGCAGCAATCCCATACAACTTCTACGCAATCCTCACAATCGTCATGATGTTTGCCATGGCAGCATTCAAGTTTGAATACGGTCCGATGAAGAAGTTCACTGCTGCAGCTGATGCCGGTGATATCTTCAACGGTGCTAACCCATACGCAAATGCAAAGGATGACAGCGAGGGTAAAAACGGAAAGGTTATCGACCTTGTATTCCCTATCGTTGTTCTTATCGTTTGCTGTGTAATCGGTCTTATGTATACAGGCGGACTCTTCAGCGGTGAAGGAATCATTGATTCATTCTCAAATTCAGATGCTTCAGTAGGTCTTATGCTCGGCGGCGCGGTTGCTCTTATAGTAATCATTATTTACTATATCGCAAGAAAGCTTATGAACTTCAAAGACTGCATGGACGCAATCCCTGAAGGTTTCAAGCAGATGGTTCCTGCAATCCTTATTCTTACATTTGCATGGACACTTAAAGCAATGACAGATTCTCTCGGATCAACACCTTTCGTAGAAGCAATTATGAAGAATGCAGGTGCATTTGAGAAATTCCTTCCTGCAATCGTATTCCTTATTGCCTGCGTTATTTCTTTCGCAACAGGTACTTCATGGGGTACATTCGGTATTCTCATTCCGATTACACTTGCAGCATTCCCGATGGGACATGCACTCGGTGTTCCTTGTATGTCAGCAGCTATGGCCGGTTCTATCTGTGGTGACCACTGCTCACCAATTTCAGATACAACAATCATGGCTTCTGCCGGAGCACAATGCGACCACGTAAACCACGTAAGTACGCAGCTTCCTTACGCTCTCACAGTAGCAGGCGTATCCTTCGTATCTTACATCATCACGGGATTCATTCCGAAGGTATATGTTGCACTTCCGATTTCTGTCGCACTTATGGTATTAACACTTGTTGTTCTTAAGCTTACAGTCGGTAAAAAGAAAACTGCTTAATATTTGAGTTAATATTGAAAAGACGCTTTCTGTAAAAAGAAAGCGTCTTTTTGTGTAATTAAGAAACATTTTACCCGACAGGAGGGATGTATGCGGATGTGCGCCGCACACTCTATTAATGTTATGTTATCTTACTCTTTTTCTTTTGATGTATACAGCGGTTCCGGCTAACCCGAACATGCTTACCGCCAACAGTGCAATCCACAATGCCATATGGCTGTTGTCGCCGGTCTGAGGAGGTGTTTTATCGTCATTTACTGCTGCTTTCT
>CAMFNB010000046.1 GCA_945965275.1 uncultured Clostridia bacterium
CAGAGGATATAAGAAACTTCTGTGAGACCTTCTATGCAGATGAAAACCATGAACACATGGTTTTCCCGGGAATGGTATATATTTCATTCCCCACGGAATATGGAACGATTTATTCAAAGAGTGAGCTTTCTGATATTTATGCAGTCTGCAAAGACTTTGACATGAAGCTCTTTGTTGACGGAGCAAGACTCGGATACGGTGTATCATCACTTGAGTCTGATGTTTCGCTTTCTGACATGGCTTCGCTTTGCGACGTGTTCTACATCGGCGGAACAAAAGTCGGAGCACTTTGCGGAGAAGCTGTTGTTTTCACTCATCATTGTGCACCAAAGCATTTTGTAAACCAGATTAAAAAGCACGGAGCACTTATTGCAAAAGGAAGACTTCTCGGAGTTCAGTTTGATGCTCTTTTTACCGATGATCTTTACCTTAAAATTTCAAAGCATGCAATCCACATGGCTGAGAAACTTAAGAGCCTCATAAAAGAAAAGAACATTCAGTTCTTCCTTGATTCACCGACGAACCAGCAGTTTGTTGTAATGGAAAACTCAAAGCTTGAAGAACTTTCCGCTCACGTTGTTTACGGCTTCTGGGAAAAGTATGACGATACACATACGGTTATCCGTTTTGCCACAAGCTGGTCAACAACGGAAGAGGATATTGAAACCCTGGCAAAATATCTTTGATTACAAAATCAGCAATTAAGACATCCTTTGCGGGATGTCTTTTTTTTGCGTTTGTGATATACTGATATATCATAAAAGATATGTGTCGGGAGGATGCAGACATGAATTTACTCCACATGAAATATGCTGTTGAAATTTCAAAAACAGGCTCCATCAGTAAGGCTTCGGAAAACCTTTATGTTGCACAGCCGAATCTTTCCCGTTCCCTTAAGGAACTTGAAGCAGAGCTTGGTATCGAAATATTTGACAGAACTTCAAAGGGAATGAAGCTCACTCCCAAAGGTGAGATTTTCATTCACTATGCAAAGAATGTCCTTCAGCAGGTTGAGGACATGAGCAAAATCAAAAATGACGGTAAAAAAGCTAAGCAGATTTTCTCAATATCCGTGCCCAGAGCCAGCTATATCGCTGATGCATTCGCAAAGTTCACAAACTGCTTAAGCGAAGATTCTGCCGACATTTACTATATGGAAACCAACCCGAGAAGAATAATTCACAATATTGTTGATGCGGGTTACAAGCTTGGAATACTCAGATATGCAATCAAGTTTGAAAAGTTTTACACGGAGCTTCTTGAAGAGAGGGGACTTTCATCAAAGAATCTTGCTGAATTCAAATATCAGGTTATCATGAGCAGGAACCATCCTCTTGCCGGTAAAAAGAACCTTAAACAAAGTGACCTTCATGATTACATAGAAATAACCCACGGTGATCCTTATGTACCTTCGCTTCCGAAGGAGCTTCTTCTTAAGGAAGAAGACAAGGTTACTTCTGCCAGAAGAATATTCCTTTTTGAAAGAGGCGGTCAGTTTGATGTTCTTATGGAGAATACAAATACTTTTATGTGGGTTTCTCCGCTGCCGAAAAAACTGTTGAAAAGATATAATCTGGTACAGAAGACCTGTACGGACAATACGAGAATATACAAAGATGTTATCATTTTCAGAAAAGATTATATTTTGTCAGAACTGGATATGAAATTTATTGAAGAATTAAGAGATTCTAAAGAAAAATGCTTTTAATATATCAAAAATGATAACGAAAATATACAAAATTGGTATTGGTTCATTATCAAATCAGATATTATACTATCCTTATAAATATAAAACACTTTTAGGAGGATTTTATTATGGCACGTTTTACATTACCTCGTGATTTATATCACGGAAAAGGTTCACTTGAAGCACTCAAGTCATTCAAAGGCAAAAAAGCAATTATCTGCGTTGGTGGCGGATCAATGAAGAGATTCGGTTTCCTTGACAGAGCAGAAGCTTACCTTAAGGAAGCAGGAATGGAAGTTCAGATTTTTGACGGTATCGAGCCGGACCCTTCAGTTGAGACTGTAATGCGCGGCGCTGAAGCAATGCTGGCATTCGAGCCTGACTGGATTGTAGCAATCGGTGGTGGTTCACCAATCGATGCTGCTAAGGCTATGTGGATTAAATATGAATATCCGGAGTGCACATTCGAAGATATGTGCAAGGTATTCGGTATTCCGGAACTCAGAAGAAAGGCTCACTTCTGTGCAGTATCTTCAACATCAGGTACAGCTACTGAGGTAACAGCTTTCTCAATCATCACAGATTACAGCAAGGGTATCAAATATCCTATCGCTGACTTCGAAATCACACCGGACGTAGCAATCGTTGACCCTGACCTTGCTGAGACAATGCCTCAGAAGCTTGTTGCTCACACAGGTATGGACGCTATGACTCACGCAGTTGAGGCATATGTTTCAACTGCTAACTGTGATTACACAGATCCGCTTGCTATCCATGCAATCGAAATGATCATGAAAGATCTCGTTCCTTCATACAACGGCGATATGGCAGCAAGAGACAGCATGCACAATGCTCAGTGCCTTGCAGGTATGGCATTCTCAAATGCTCTTCTCGGTATTGTTCACTCAATGGCACACAAGACAGGTGCTGCTTTCGCTGACTACGGCGCACACATCATCCACGGTGCTGCAAATGCTATGTACCTTCCTAAGGTTGTTGCATTCAACGCTAAGGACGAAACAGCTAAAAAGCGTTATGGCGTAATCGTTGATTACATGGGAATCGCTGACAAGAATGCATCTGATGATGATAAGGTTGCAGCTCTCATCGCTTACCTCAGAAAGATGAACGATGACCTCAATATTCCTCACTGTATCAAGAACTACGGTGCAGACAGCTATCCGACAGAAAACGGCTTTGTTCCTGAGGAAGTATTCCTTGAGAGACTCCACGACATCGCTGTTAATGCAATTGGTGATGCTTGTACAGGTTCTAACCCTCGTCAGCCTTCAGTTGAAGAGATGGAAGAACTCCTCAAGTGCTGTTACTACGACACAGAAGTAAACTTCTGATAAACTTAACATCGGTAAAATCAGTTAAAAGGATATCCTCCTAAACTGATATATTAATGAGCGACTCTATGCGCAGTGGAGTCGTTCATTTTTACAGAAACATATCAGTTGACGGCGGTTACACTTGTATGTAATTTACGAATATATTAAAATATACGACAAATAGCTATTACGGCGACTTTTGGTAAGCCGCTGATTTACTGAAAGGATTTATTATGTATAAAATTGCAGCAAAAAAATCACTTAATCCTACAGTAACACAGATGGAGATTGAGGCTCCTCTCGTTGCTGCAAAGGCTAAGCCGGGACAGTTCATCATCCTTCGTGTTGATGAAACAGGTGAGAGAATTCCTCTTACAGTTGCCGGCACAGACAAAGAAGCAGGCACTGTAAAAATCATTTTCCAGATTGTAGGTGCCACAACAGAAAAACTCAATCACAAAGAAGCCGGCGAGTATATTCAGGACTTCGTTGGACCTCTCGGAGTTGCAACACATACTGACGGAATCAAAAAAGTTTGTATCGTCGGCGGCGGTGTCGGATGTGCCATCGCAATGCCTGTGGCTCAGGAATTCCACAGACTCGGTGCTGAAGTTACAAGCATTATCGGCTTCAGAAACAAGGATCTTCTTATTCTTGAAGATGAGTTCAGAGAATGCTCAGACAGACTTACTGTTATGACCGATGACGGTTCATATGCAAGAGAAGGCAATGTTACGGTTCCTCTTAAGGAATACCTGGATGCAGGTGAGAAGTTCGATATGATTATTACAATCGGTCCTCTCATCATGATGAAGTTTGTTACTCTTACAGCAAAACCTTATGGCGTTCCGGTAACAGTATCAATGAATCCTATCATGATTGACGGGACAGGTATGTGCGGCGGATGCAGACTTACTCTTAACCATAACGGTGAGAAGGTTACAAAGTTCGCATGTGTTGACGGTCCTGATTTCAACGGATATGAGGTTGATTTTGATGAGGCTATGTCAAGAGGCAGAATGTATTCCGACTTTGAAAGACATGCTTACGAAGAGACATGTAATTTGTTTCGCGAGGTGAAGTAATATGGCAAATATGAGTTTAATAAAAAATCCGATGCCCACACAGGCTCCTGAAGTAAGAGCACACAACTTCAGCGAGGTTGCAACAGGCTATTTATCAGAAGCAGCAATCGACGAAGCAAACAGATGTCTTAACTGTAAAAACATGCCTTGTGTATCAGGCTGTCCTGTTAACATTCACATTCCTGAATTCATTGAGAAAATCAAAGAAGGCGACTTTGAAGCCGCATACCAGATTATTTCCCAGACATCAAGCCTTCCCGCAGTATGCGGAAGAGTTTGTCCTCAGGAAACACAGTGCGAAGCAAAGTGCGTAAGAGGCATCAAGGGCGAACCGGTAGGTATCGGCCGTCTTGAGAGATTTGTTGCTGACTGGCATAACGACAATGTTACAGCAGCTCCTGCAAAGCCTGAGTCTAACGGACATAAGGTAGCAGTTGTGGGATCAGGTCCTTCAGGACTTACATGTGCAGGCGACCTTGCAAAGAAGGGCTATGATGTTTCAGTATTTGAAGCTCTTCACACAGCAGGCGGTGTACTTGTTTATGGTATTCCTGAATTCAGACTTCCTAAGAGCATTGTTGCAAAAGAGGTTGAAACTCTTAAGGCTCTTGGAGTTAAAATTGAAACAAACGTTGTTATCGGTAAAACACTTACAATTGACGAACTTTTCGAAATGGGCTTTGAGGCTGTATTCGTAGGCTCAGGTGCAGGTCTTCCGAACTTTATGAGAATTCCGGGTGAATCACTCAAGGGTGTTTACTCAGCAAACGAGTTCTTAACAAGAAGCAACCTTATGAAAGCATTTAACGAAACCCCTGTCACACCTATTATGAAGGGCGGAAATGTTGCGGTAGTAGGCGGCGGAAACGTTGCCATGGATGCTGCAAGAACTGCTTTGAGACTTGGCGCAGATAAGGTATATATCGTATACAGACGTTCAATGGAGGAACTTCCTGCAAGACGTGAAGAAGTAGAGCATGCTGAAGAAGAAGGAATTGATTTCAGACTTCTCTGCAATCCTGTTGAAATTCTCGGCTACAACAATCCTGATGATCCGAGAGACCCTAAGAACGGATTTGTAACAGGCATGAAGTGCATTAAGATGGAACTGGGTGAACCTGATGCTTCAGGCAGACGTCGTCCTGTTGAAATTCCGGGCAGTGAGTTTGTTCTTGATGTTGACACTGTTGTAATGTCAATCGGTACGTCACCGAACCCTCTTATCAAAGACACAACAGAGGGTCTTGAAGTTAACAGAAAGGGCGGTATTATCGTAAACGAAGACGGTCTTACATCACGTAATGCAGTTTATGCAGGCGGTGACGCAGTAACCGGTGCCGCAACTGTTATCTCAGCCATGGGAGCAGGTAAGACAGCTGCCAAGGCAATCGATGAATATCTTTCTAAATAATTATTCAGAGAACTATACGGAAAAGCATATTAGCAATAATGTGCTTTTCTTATTAAGTGCCTAAAATCCAGTATTTTACAATAAAAAAATTTAGTCTTGTAAAGCAAAAAAGTATTGAATAATTATTAAAAAGTTGTATAATCAACACATTATTTTATATATTAAAAAGGAGAGAAAATTATGAAGAAAATACTTGCTCTTATTATTGCAGTAGTAATGATGGTTGCTTGCTTCACAGCCTGCGGTGGCCAGGCAGAGACAGAAGCAACTGCTTTCAAAATCGGCGGAACAGGCCCTCTTACAGGCCCTGCAGCTATTTACGGAAATGCCGTAAAGAACGCTGCTGAAATCGCTGTAGAGGAAATCAATGCAAAGGGCGGAATTCAGCTTGAACTCAAGTACGAGGATGATGCTCATGACGCAGAAAAAGCTGTATCAGCATATAACTCACTTAAGGACTGGGGAATGCAGATCTTCTTAGGTTCAGTAACATCTAAGCCATGCGAAGCTACAGTGGCAGAAGCAGCTAATGACAATTACTTCTTACTTACACCGTCTGCTTCATCAACAGCTGTTATTAAGGACAACGATGTTGGTTTCCAGATGTGTTTCACAGACCCTAACCAGGGTTCAGCTTCAGCCCAGTACATTTCTGACAAGGGACTCGGAAAGAAAATCGCTGTAATTTATAAGAGTGATGATGTATATTCAACCGGTGTTTTAGAGACATTCAAAGCTAAAGCTGCTGAATTAAAGCTTCAAATCGTAAGCGAGACAGCATTTGCTGACGGCACTGACACAGACTTCACAGCTCAGCTTAAGGATGCTCAGGACAAGGGTGCGGATCTTGTATTCTTACCGATGTACTACACACCTGCTTACCTCATTATTTCACAGGCAAATCAGATGGGATATGCTCCTACATGGTTCGGTGTAGACGGTATGGACGGCGTTCTTACAATCGAAGGTGCTGACACTTCACTTGTTGAAGGCGTTATGCTTCTTACACCTTTCAACGCTGACTCAACAGACGAGAAGACAGCTGCTTTCGTAAAGAAGTATCAGGAGAAGTTCGGTGAAGTTCCGAACCAGTTCGCAGCTGATGCTTATGACTGTGTATATGCTATTGCTCAGGCTCTTGAGAATGCAAAAGCAACATATGACATGGACAACGTTAAACTCCTTGAAGTACTTAAGGAACAGTTCACATCAATGAAATTCGACGGCCTTACAGGTGACGGAATGACATGGGATACAGACGGTGCCGTTACAAAGTCTCCAAAGGGTATGATCATCAAAGACGCAGCTTACGTTGGTCTTGACTGATTGATTCTTAAAACTTAATTCAAATTTCCCTGCACGTGACATGCTCCGTGCAGGGCGATTGTGAAAGTCGCAAATCAAAAGAATTGCGGTTTTCACAATTGTTCATTTATATGAGCAATTCAAAAATCACTTTTCGGTTCCCTGAGTAACCGAAAAAGAAAGGTAAAAAGATCTATGACTTTTCTTTCATCTCTTATAAGCGGCATAAGTCTTGGCAGTGTATATGCAATTATAGCTCTTGGTTATACCATGGTATACGGAATTGCGAAGATGCTTAACTTTGCACATGGTGATGTAATCATGGTCGGTGCGTATGTTTGCTACTTTGCATTCAACAGCTTCGGTCTTCCGTGGTATATTGGTGTTCTTCTTTCCATGATTATCTGCACAATTCTCGGTGTCGTTATTGAAAAACTTGCATACAAACCACTTCGTGCTGCAGCTTCACTTGCCGTGCTTATCACAGCCATCGGCGTCAGCTACTTTTTACAGAATGCAGCATTGTTGTTATGGAGTTCAAGTCCTAAGAGCTTCCCTCAGAAATTCTTTAATATCGGCGGTAAAAGCGGATTTACGATTTTTGACGGAAAACTTGAAATATCATATACAATTCTTGTTACTATCATTTGCTGTGTGGTAATTATGATTGCACTCACGCTTTTTACAGAGAAGACAAAGCTCGGTAAAGCAATGCGTGCCGTATCAGAGAACAAGGAAGCAGCCCAGCTTATGGGTATCAATGTCAACAGAACAATTTCGATTACTTTCGCAATCGGTTCCGGACTTGCTGCAATCGCAGGCGTATTGCTTTGCTCTGCATATCCGATTCTTCAGCCGACAACAGGTTCAATGCCCGGTATCAAAGCCTTCACTGCTGCCGTATTCGGCGGTATCGGTTCAATTCCGGGTGCTTTCCTCGGGGGACTTTTACTGGGTATTCTCGAAAGCTTCACGAAGTTCTATCTTTCAACTCAGCTTGCCGATGCCATTGTATTCGGTATTTTGATTGTAATGCTGCTTATTAAACCAACCGGTCTTCTCGGCAAGAAGATTATGGAGAAAGTGTGATGGTGGCAAAATGAAGAAGTTATTGAGAAAAGACAACATAAAAAACCTTTCATCATATATTCTGGTAATTGTTGCTTTTGTGGTATGCCAGATTTTAATAGGCGCAAAGGCTATGCCTTCAATGTATCAGTCTCTTCTGATTCCTGTTTGCGTATATATCGTAATGGCTCTTTCTCTTAACCTTACGGTAGGTATTCTCGGAGAACTTTCACTGGGTCATGCGGGATTTATGAGCGTAGGTGCTTTTACAGGCGTTGCAATCGCTCTTGCACTTAAGGAGGTTATTACCGCAACATGGCTGCTTCTTGCAGTAGCAATGGTTTGCGGTGCAATTATGGCCGCAATTTTCGGTGTAATTATCGGTATTCCGGTACTCAGACTTAAAGGTGACTATCTTGCAATCGTAACCCTTGCATTCGGCGAAATCATTAAGAGCTTGTTTACGAACCTTTACATGGGTATTGATCCTGAAGGCGGATTCCATATCGGACTTATCACAAAGCCTGAGGATCTCGTTGAAGGAAGTAAAATGCTCATTAACGGTTCAATCGGTATTTCAGGTGTGCAGAAGATTTCGACTTTTACAGCCGGATTCATTCTTATAATCATTTCACTCATAATCATCTTCAATACGGTAAAAAGCCGTACAGGCCGAGCAATTATGGCTATCAGAGATAACAGAATTGCAGCAGAATGTGTCGGTATCAATATTACGAAGTACAAGATGACAGCCTTTGTTTTATCTGCAGCTATCGCAGGTGCAGCCGGAGCGTTGTACTCACTTAACTATTCGACAATTTCCGCAACGAAGTTTGACTTCAATACATCAATTCTGATTCTTGTATTTGTCGTACTGGGCGGACAGGGTAACATGATAGGTTCAATTATTGCAGCTGCTGTTCTTACAATCCTTCCGGAGGCTCTCAGACAGTTTGCTGATTACAGAATGCTTGTTTATGCAATTGTTCTTATTCTTATCATGCTTGCCACAAACAACCCGACACTTAAGATGTTCTTCGATAAAATCAAGAAGGCAATCAGATTTAAGAAAAAAGAAGAAGCTAAGGAGGATATGTAATATGGAAATCAAAGATAAAGCAAAAATGATTCCGATTCCGTCTTCCGGAATTCTCAACGAAAACGATATCGGCAAACAGCCTATTTTGGAATGTATTAACTTAGGTATTGAATTCGGCGGACTTAAAGCCGTTGACAATTTCAATCTCACAATCGGCAGAACAGAGATTGCCGGTCTTATCGGACCAAACGGTGCCGGTAAAACAACAATTTTCAACCTTCTTACAAAGGTTTATCAGCCGACACACGGTACAATCCTGCTTGACGGCAAGGATACACATAACATGAATACTGTTCAGGTAAGCCGTGCGGGTATTGCAAGAACATTCCAGAACATTCGTCTTTTCTCAAACATGTCAGTAGAAGACAATGTTAAGGTTGCAATGAATAACTCAATGAACTATTCACTTGCTGAAGGTATTTTACGCCTTCCGAGATATTGGGGACAGGAAAAGAAGGCACATAACAAAGCAATTGAGCTTCTTGATTTCATGGGCATGGCTGATGTTGCCGATGTTAAGGCAGGCAGTCTTCCGTACGGTGCTCAGAGAAGAATTGAGATTGTAAGAGCTCTTGCAACTGATCCTAAGCTTCTTCTCCTTGATGAGCCTGCTGCAGGTATGAACCCAAGCGAAACAGAAGAACTTATGCATAACATTAAAAAGATTCGTGATGAATTCCAGATTGCCGTTATGCTTATTGAACATGACATGAATCTTGTAATGGGTATCTGTGAAGGAATCTGTGTTATTAACTTCGGTAAGGTTCTTGCAAAAGGAACACCTGAGCAGATTGCAAGCAATCCGGCGGTAATTGAAGCTTACCTCGGTTCAAGCGATGACTGATTTTTAAAGGAGGAAGATAAGATGAGCGAGAAAAAAACACTATTGTCTGTTAATGACATTAACGTTTATTACGGTCCCATTCATGCAATTAAAGGCATCTCCTTTGAAGTTAAGGAAGGCGAAATTGTAGCTCTTATCGGTGCAAACGGTGCCGGTAAAAGTACGACATTAAAAACAATCTCAGGTATCATGCATCCCAAGACCGGTTCTGTTATTTTTACAGAGAAGAAGGGCGACAAGTATGAGGATATCGATATTTCTCACGCCAATGCTTCAAAGCTTGTTTACAGAGGTTTAAGCCTTGTTCCTGAGGGACGTCAGGTATTTTTACAGATGACAGTTCAGGAAAACCTTGAGATGGGTGCATACAGTGCACCGCAGAATATGAAGGAAACTTTGGAGGATGTATATAACAGATTCCCGAGACTTCTCGAAAGAAAGAAGCAGGTTGCAGGAACTTTGTCAGGCGGTGAGCAACAGATGCTTGCCATGGGCAGAGCTTTGATGAGCCATCCGTCAGTTCTTATGCTTGACGAGCCTTCAATGGGTCTTTCACCGATTTTGGTTGATCAGATTTTTGAAATCATCAAGGAGCTCCACGCACAGGGAACAACAATTCTTCTTGTTGAGCAGAATGCAAAGAAGTCACTTTCAATTGCTGACAGAGCATACGTACTTGAAACAGGACGTATCACAATGGAAGGCGATGCCAAAGAGCTTCTCAATGATCCCAGAGTTAAGAAAGCATATCTGGGTGCTTAATTTTGTATTTTATTCAGAGCCGGCTGATTTT
>CAMFNB010000047.1 GCA_945965275.1 uncultured Clostridia bacterium
AGTCAAAACAGTTATTCATAATCTCGATTTTCTTTGCTCTGCGGGCTTCTTCATTTTGAGGGCGCAATATATTATCTCCTTCCCATCAACATAGTGAACGGTCGTTAACATTACACCATATTAGTTTTGTTTTTTCAAGAGTTAATGTAAGAACCTGAATCATTCTGTGTGAAAACATGAGCTTTTCCTAATGCTTTGCTTATATTTTTCTTTGTCCAAATCGCTCATTTTATATTGATTGATTTATATTGTGTGATATAATACCATTACGAATAGGAGGAAGCTCACAATGGTAATTACAGCAACAGAAGCAAAAATCAATTTCGGCAAATATATCAAACTTGCAGCAACGGAAGACATATATATTTCTAAAAACGGAACATTAATATGCAAACTTACCGCCCCGGATGTTGACAGGAAAAAGTTATTGGATGAACTGACCGGAATCATTCCATGGGATGATGTTGATGAAGATGCAATGAAAGAAGAAAGGCTCGCTCGTCAATGAAACTGTTTGTAGATACAAATGTCCTTCTTGATATTTTGCTGAAAAGAAAGCCTTATTGCAGTTCATCAAAAAAAGCATTGCTTCTGAATAATATGAGAGATGAATTATTCTTTTCCGCTAAATCAGCAACCGACATTCATTATATTCTAAGAAAAGCAGTTGGTGAGTTCGAGTCAAGAATTGCTCTGGGAAAGTTGTTTCAGACAGTTAACTGTGTAAATACTGAAGCAAATGATATTCTTTGTGGCCTTGTAAATGATTTTCCGGATTTTGAGGATAGTGTTGCTGAAGCAATTGCAGTTCGAATAGGTGCAAACTGCATAATTACCCGAAATAAAAAAGACTTTTCAAGATCAAGGATTCCCGTATATACTCCGGAAGAATATATTAAATTGTGAACATCTGCGTCAGAAACAGAAATAGTCGGCACAGCAATGGAAGAACAAAACCAAACGCCACGAACAGGAACGATAATATTTTCGAGAGTGCATTTTGAACAATGCACTCCCTTTTTTTACTTTATCCACCGCCACTTTTGGGGCGCATTCAATACTACTCAATCGGAAATTTCATCTTTTTTATGAAAACTATTGATTTTTCAGGAAAACGAATCTAATGTAATTATCGTTATAGAATGGTTGTTACTGTGCGATGAACTCAAAAACGGAGCGGTTTTGGATATGAAGATGTATTCCTGTTTAAGGGAAGAAGGATAGGAGCTGTGGTTTGTTGAAGAATAGAATACTAAATCCAATCAGTATGTTTTTCATTGGATTACTGCTGGGTATCGTAAGCCGACTGCTTGATATCTACACTGAAAATTTAGGAAACATATTTTCACAAATGGCAATTTGGATACTGTTCGGAGTTTTGATTTCCATATACAGCAGTTCAAAAAAACGAGCTATGCTTAACATTTTGCCCTTTTGTATAGGTATGCTCATAACTTATTATTTTGTGGCGTTTGTTACAAAAGGTGTTTATTCTTCTGTGTTTATTATAGGCTGGACTGTATTTGCTTTCCTTTCTCCGCTAATGGCATATTTTACTTGGATGACAAAAGAAAAAGGGGTGTTTCCTAAGATAATCAGCATCGGCATTATAGTTGTATCTTTATTATCAAGCTTAGTTTTATTTGACCGAATAAGATTTTATGACATCATCATAAACGGTATAATGGCATACTTTTTGTTTGTGAAAAAGATAGAGAGATAGCTGGTGACATTATGGATTACATAAAAGTAACCAATATCGACAGTACGGCAATGTAAAAGAGTCGAATATACCGCTATAAACAGAAAAGGGCAAAAAAAGAGAGAAGCATAAAAACTTCTCTCAATTCTCTTGCCCTTCGCAATGCTCTTTTTCATATTTTTTTCATTATTAAATCAAAGCTTCTTAAGCTGCTCTCTTATGAAATCAGAAACAACCTTTGTCTGAAGCATTACGCCTTCCATCTGGTAATGAATACCGTCCGGAACATGGAGTTTCGGCTTATCCTTAAGCGGTGTGAATAAGTCATCAACATCGAGGTTGTATTTAGCTGCAAGCTTCATGACAACTTCGTTTCTCTCAACTGCCATAGGGTAAAGTTCATGATGCTCTTTATCAAGTTCTTCACCTTCAAAGCAAGGTGTGCTGAGGCAAAGGCAAAGCTTTGCTTCAGGATGCTTTTCAAGACAGTGCTGAATGAATTTTTCGTAGAATTTCTCGTAATCTTCTTTTGAAAGATGAGTGCCGTGAAGTCCGTTGTTAATATGAATAAGCTTGTAATTAAATCCGTACTGGCTGTATATAAAGTCAAATTCAGCAAGGAAGTGCGGGTTGTCAATGCACTTAGATGTTGAATAAGATGTGATTCTTGCCTCGTTTTTAAGCTCCTGGATAACCGGTCCGTGATATCCGAATAACATAGAGTCACCAACTAAAAATACCTTAGGAAGGTCCTCGTTCTTGTCGGCTTCATCCCACCATAAATTTGTCCACTCGTATGCTTCAAGCTGTCCGATCATTTTAATTTTCCTCCGAATAATTATCTGATATTTTTACTGTTTGTCTTTTTTTATGTGCAATATCCTTTACCGTGTCAGCAGTTACAATTCCCGCTCCGGTCAGAATAACAAGATACGAAGTAAGTGTTCTCCATACAAGCATTGCCGGAAGTGTAAGCGTGTCTCCGAATATGGGACTGAAAAAGCCGGCAAAACCCAGTTCCTGTGCTCCTGCCGCGCCCGGTAACGGGAAGAATGAAACAGCACAGAAAACAAGAGCCTGTACAAAGAAGATATCTATAAAGGCAGCACCCGTAAGTCCCGGAATTCCTTTTGTGAAACTGAGACCGGATGCCTTGAATACAAAGAAGGTTACGCTTAAATACGCAATTGTCTGAATCAGAGAACAAACAAAAACAGCAAGCTTATCCTTTGAATTCTTTCTGCTCATGTTGTATGACTCATAGAAATTGTCAATTGCTTCTCTGCCCTTTTGTCTGAGCGCCACTGCCTTTTTACCGATGAATTTTGCAACAATTTTCATAACGAATCTGAGAATCTTGCTTAAGATAATCGGCTTTTTAAGAAGAAGACCCACCCCTATAAGGAGCAGTGCATTTATTACGACGCCTATTAATAAGAATACAATTACGTATGTTGAAACCGAGTTGGCATACTGCATAACGATAATATAACCAAGTATGCAGGTTCCGGTCATTGTACTTTGGAAAAAGATAAGTTTAAGAACCGAAACAAAGGATGAAAGTCCGAGAGGGAGGTTCAGCTTTGTGAGATAAATAACCTGCATGGGCTGTCCGCCGGTTGAGCTTGGTGTAATACCTGAATAATAGAGACCGATGACACCGACCTTGATTGCCTGAACCAGGGAAATCTTGTAACCGTGATTTTTATATACAAGATATACGGGAATTCCCTCAAACGCAAAATAAACAAGCATACATGCGAGGCCGCCTAAAAGCCACCACCAGTTTGCCTGTTTGAGCGCATTGGCAAGCTCGTTGAAGTCTGTGTTTTTCACAACAACAACCATAACAATGCCAAGTGTAATTGCTATATATAACAATCCCCATAGTTTCTTCTTCATAATACGTGTATTTTACTCTATCAACTATATAAATGCAATTTGTATTTTAACGGTAAAAGGTGTAAAATTAGACAACTTATTAACTTACAAAAGGTGGACGAAATGACAAAAAAACTTATTTGTTTATTACTTGCAGCTGTAATGCTTATTACAGTAACAGCTTGCGGAACAGTTAAGCAGGATTCCAAAGCAGAAACTGAAACATATTACAATTACGATCTAAGCGGTTTCTTTAAGCTCGGAAAATACAAAGACATTAAAGTAACTGCTTTCGATACAGAACCTACTGACGAAGAAATCGAAGAGATGATGCAGTCATACATGGACAGCGATTCTTTCTTCAAGGTTGTTGATCGTGCAGCAAAGAAAGAAGACAGAGTCACAATCGACTATGTCGGAAAACTCGACGGAGAAGCTTTTGAAAACGGCTCTGCAGAAGACGCACAGATCATTCTCGGCGACAGCGGCTACATTGACGGTTTTGATGATGCAATCGTCGGTATGAAGAAGGGCGAAACAAAAGACGCAAACCTCACATTCCCTGAAGATTACAGCAATCCCAATCTCAAAGGTCAGGACACAGTATTCACAATCACACTTAAAGAAGTTGAAGAAGCTGTTCCTTCAGAGCTTACAGATAAGTTCCTTGCTGAATACAGCGACAGATTTGACACTGTTGATGAACTCAGAGATTATTGCAAAGACACAATCAAGTCAAGAAAAGAAAGTCAGCTGTCATACCAGAATAACCAGGCTTGCTTAGAAGCAATCAGAGAGACATCAGAATACCTTGGCGATCTTCCGAAGGCTGACCTTGACAGAAACCTCTCATCAATCACGGAACAGATTCAGAACATGTTCATGCAGTATCTCATGTACGGATACTTTGACGGAACAATTGAAGAATTCATCAAAGCTTCTACGGGAAAAGACTGCGAGAAAGCTGACGACTATTTCAAAGAAGCAAGCATCAGCCAGACAAAGGACGAACTTATCCTTGCATCTATTGCAAAGGCAGAAAAGATTTCAGTAACAGACGAAGAATACAAGGAGCTCACAGGAAAGTATAAAGATTACGGTTCAGAGAGTGAAGAAGCTTTTGTTGAAGATAACGGTGGCGAGGCTTACCTCAAGTGGTATCTTCTCCAGAACAAGGTTCTTGATTTCATTCTCGAAAACGTAACATTCGTTGACAAAGACGGAAACGAGGTTGACTACCCTGCTCCGACAGAAGTTCCTGATGCAGAGTAATTGAATATGACAGAAAAAGATTATATGCGCAGACTTCTCAGCTATACGAGAAAAGCTGTTGAGGACTACGATTTAATTCAAGAAGGCGACAAAGTATGTGTAGGGCTGTCCGGCGGAAAGGACAGCCTTACCTTATTATGCATTTTGGCAGGTTTAAGACGTTTCTATCCGAAAAAGTTTGAGCTTTATGCGGTATCAGTCAATTTAGGTTTCCGGGGAGTTTCATTCGATGCCGTTGCAGAGCTCTGTAAAAAACTTGATGTTCCGTATAAGGTAATAAACAGTCAGATTGCGGATATTCTTTTTAACATCAGAAAAGAGAAAAATCCCTGTGCTCTTTGCGCAAATTTAAGGCGTGGTGCTCTAAATGACGCAGCAAAAGAAATGGGGTGCAATGTTGTGGCACTGGGACACCATTATGAAGATATCATAGAAACTTCACTTCTTGCCCTTTTCTACGAAGGACGCTATTATTGCTTCCCTCCTAAGACCTGGCTAGACCGTTCAGAACTCACGGTAATTCGTCCGATGATATATATTCCGGAGCAGACGGTTCGTGCCTATGCAAAAGTCGCAGATCTTCCCATAGTAAAAAATCCCTGCCCCATGGATACTACAAGTAAAAGGGCAGAGATTAAAAAACTTATTTCCGATCTTGAAAAAGACAACAAGGAAATCAAGACCAATTTATTCGGTGCAATCAAACGCGGCCTTTGGTCTCCGGATCAAGATTAACCGTATCTGATACAATGTAAAGAGGTCTTCCTTTGGCCTCGTCGTAAATTCTTCCGATATATTCTCCGATAATTCCGAGAACCAAAAGAATAATACCGTTAAAAAACAGTGTAACAACGAGAAGCGATGTCCATCCGGGCACCGTTTCCATTGCACCGCAGAGTTTTAAGATTACCATAACGATAAGATAAATAAAGCTGGCAAGAGACACGAAAAAGCCCATAAAAGTGGCAATTTTGAGTGGCTTGTATGAGAATGACATAATCGCATCCGAAGCGAATTTAATCATCTTTTTAAGCGGATATTTTGTCTCTCCGGCAAATCTCTTCTCTCTTACAAACTCAACCGGGCAGGACTTGAATCCAAGCCATGCAACAATTCCCCTTATATATCTGTTTCTTTCGGTAACCTTCTTCAGAGCATTGCAAACCTTGCGGTCAATAAGTCTGAAATCTCCCGTGTCTGTCGGCACGTCAACATCAGTCATGCGACGAAGGAATCTGTAAAAAAGCTTAGCCGTGATTTTTTTGAAGAAGGTCTCGCCTTTACGCTGAATTCTTTTACCGTAAACAACGTCATATCCTTCTCTCCACTTCTTTGCCATTTCAGGAATGACCTCGGGCGGATCCTGAAGGTCGGCATCAATAACCACAACAGCATCGCCTGATGAATAATCCATTCCGGCAGTAATGGCTGTCTGGTGACCGAAGTTTCTTGCGAAATTTATGAATTTAACATTGGTATCCTTCTCACAGATTTCTCTTGCAAGTGCAGCAGTTTTGTCGCGACTTCCGTCATTTACGAAAACAAGCTCGTATGTGTCGCCCATTCCGTCCATGACCTCTTTGAGTCTTCTGTATGATTCGCCAATTACTTCTTCCTCGTTATACAAAGGAACAACTATTGAGAAAACCGGTTTTTCACTCATGTCAGAATTCTTCCTTTCCCTTTATCAGAAATACCAAGACGGCAGCCATCTGAGAGATTCAATGTACTTTGGTGCTGCATCATTACCTGTAAGAACAGGATAGAATGCAACGAACAGTCCGAGAACCAACGCAAGATAGCAAAGCCAAATTGTCTGTCCTTTAAACTTTTTATTCTTTAATCTTAAAACATAGTCTGCCGCAACAGCAACAATCATGCATGCTGCAAGCGGTACAAGTGCTCTCATAATGAAGTAGAACACAACCGTGAGAACAAGAAGTACTGCCGCAAGAACAATGCTTACAATCTTTTTATCTCCGAATTTTTCAAGCATATATGCTGAAGCGGTTGTAATCAAAAGTGCAAGGAACGGCATCAAAAGCGGCTTGTATGCAATATATGCCGCAACAGCTCCTATTGCGGAAACAATAAGAGGGGTGGTGATTATGTTAAGCACCCTGAGTTTTGCTGTTTCGAAAATATGCTCGAAGCAGTAAACAATCATGAGAATCACAAACGGAACTGATGTAAAGAAATGATAGATGAATGTACATCTTGTAACAAGCATCCATGGACAATACTGCATTGCAAAGGCAACGAATATTACGACCATTCTCTTGTCTTTTTTCTTCCATGCGATAATCGCTGTGCTGATTACGGCCGCAATACCTGTCCACCAAACAGCGGGATTACCCATGCTTGTGATTGTTCCCTTAAGGCCGTCAGCTTCACTTCCGCTGTAATACCAAATCGGTCTTACAAGAGTCGGCCATGCCCACCATGATGACTGGAAGGAGTGCGTTGCATTAAGACCCGAATGGTAATTAAACATTGAAATCTGATTCTCAAGCATTATCGTGAATAAGCTCTTGTCCGGATTTCCTGCCTTATACGGAATATATGAGAGAACATAAATCGTTCCCGGAATTATAATAAAGAACACGATACAGGCAAGAATCGTCGGCAGGAAGTTTGAAATCTGCCAGGACTTCTTTTCCTTCGGCCATGTAACTCTTCTCTTCTGTATATCCTCCTGCTCAAGATATTTCGCAAGGAAGAACAGGAATGCAAGACCTGCTCCCGCATAAACGGATGTCCATTTACTTGCTATGCCGAGACCGAAGCAAAGTCCGCAAAGTCCCAAAGGAACCAGAGACTGCTTAAATCTCAGATCATAGGATTTTATGGTGAAGTAGTCATACATGTAATAGTACATCAGTAATACAAAGAATACTGAATAGGTATCAATCGTCGCAAGACGCGGCTGTGCCAACCTCATAAAATCAAACATCATCAGGAAGGCTGCAGTAAATCCGAATATTCTCTTCTTGAATATCTTACGTCCGAAGAGATACATAATCGGCACAAGTGCAGCTCCGAAGAGAACGCCCATGATTCTCCAGCCGAAGGGATTCATTCCGAAAATTGTAATACCAAGTGCAATGATGAGTTTTCCCAGCGGCGGATGGGTTGTTTCATATACTGAAAGTCCGTGAATATTCTCATACGCGGTACGAGGGAAATAGATCTCATCAAAGTATGTTCCGTTCATGTAAGATCTTACTGAAGGAACTGTATCCTGCTCGTCGAAGAGATATGCCGGTTCTCCGTTGTTTGTCTGTGATTTTCCCTGCTGGCTTACAACCTTTGCGGGAATAACCTCATACTCACCCTCCGCATTCGTTGTAAGAAAACCGATTTCATTTAATGCAAGTCCGGCTGATGCTGCGGTAACCTTTACTCTCTTTGCTGTAAAAGGATTTGGGTCAAATGCCCATTCAAAGAATGTACCCTTTTCGATTGTGCAGACATCCCGGTAAACACCGTCGGCGTCTTCGTAAGATACAACATATTTTCCGCCTGTGGGGATATTGCTTGAATAAGCTGTCTTTCTAACTTCCGTTTCTTTGTCAAATTCCACGATAACATAGTCACCGTCATTTTCCGCTTTCCAGTAATTCGAAGCGGCCTTCATGTCACCCAAATTCACAATCGAGAATACAAGAGTAAGTGCGGTCATGATAACCATTATGATAATGTCATGCTTGTCATTTTTAACTCTTTCCTCAGAAAGACTGAGTTTGTTTTTGGCATTCTTCTTGTCAACCTGTTTGCTTACTATAATTGAGTATGCCGCAACAAGACCGATGACAACAAAGAACATTATCTTGAAAAGTGCATTCAGGAACTTCTGGCCTTCAGTAGTCTCGTCTGTTTCTTCAGATGCCGTATTTGACGTATTCCATACTCTGATTGAATCTGCGCCTTCCGGTACCGTGTCAACCTCTTTGATTGTAAGGTTATCGAAATATGCTTTGCCCACTGATTCTGCTGCATATCCGCCAAGGCTGAGGCAAAGGTTAAAACCGTCTGTCTTGTCTGAATCAACAGTGATATAGAAGGATTTCTGCTGCCAGTCCGTGTTTCCGATTACCCTGGATGTTGTTCCGCCGTAATCCAAAGCAGAAATATTGAGACCCGCACCGTCCTCCGTTACACCCTCTGTTTTCACATCAAGTGTGACAAGATAATTTTTACCGCCCTCCGTAGCAATATGCTGATAAAGTCTTGCGTCGTTCGGCTGCTTGTTGTAAATACACAAGGCCTTTCCTCCGTCGTGGTCCTCAAGGGAGAACTCCGTGTACGGATTTCCGACCTCCATCTTTCCGTAGTAGTCATAACGCTGCCAATCCGTTATTCCGCCGTTGCTTGTCTGTCCGCCCTCAAAGTCCGAATTAACGAACTTTACTTTTGCGTTGCCGCAGGCGGTAAAACATACAAGCATCAGTATTGCAAGAATAAGTGCTGATAGTTTTTTCATGATTTCCATATCCTTTTACCAAACCAGGTTTTTTTAATGTCTCCGAAAGCCTCAACTGCGATATATGCGGCAGCTGCAAGTGAAAGAAGCACATTTCCCAAAGAAAGAATGAACCTGTAGGTTGTAACTTCCGGCCACATATACGGAATGCCGAGGTTTAAGTCAATTAATATTTCAAGTACCGTTAAATATCCGAGTACGGTAGCTGCAATTGCCATAATTGCCGTGCCCTTTGTGTTTGCGAGAATAGCAGCAAAGAGAAGCAATACGATTGACGGGAAGAAATATCTTTCATGCATACGGGGTCCGAAGTTTGCAACCAAAAGAAGCAAAGTTCCGCCTGCTAAGAAAGGCATATGTTCTGCTTTCTTTGCTTTGAGGTACATAACCCAGATGAATACCGCCGAAAGCACGATTGCAAGCATGCCCCATGTGTAATATGTAAGTCCCATAAACGGTTCTGAATCTTTTACCCAGTTTGCGCCCGTCATAAAGTAGAAGTTAAGTGCATTAACCGTTGCATAAGAGTAGTGATCAGCCGTTCCAATGAACAGGCTTATAATCCACGCAAAAGGTGTGGCAAGCTTTGTGAGGAAGCCCCCGCCGTTTACACCCGCCATTTCAAGGAAAGGTGTTACGGTTTCCTGCATATGCGGTGTTGACATATCAACATTAACCGCAAAAGGCAGCGCAACCGCAAGAGCAGTGCCAATACCCGCAAGAAAACTGAATATGAATGTTTTTACTTTTTTGTTTTTAAGAAGTGCATAGAACAATATCGGTAAAACGATTATTGCCTGTGGCTTCAGCATGATTGCTCCGCCGAATACAATGGATGACAAAACGAATTTTTCCTTTGTCACAAGAAAGAAGCCTGCAATAATTGCAAGTGAAAGTACGGAGTCAACCTGTCCCCACACTGTCGAATCAATAATTGCGGCAGGGTTGGCAAGCCAGAACACAACAAAGAACAATGTAAGCTCCTTTGAAATTTTCTCCCTTGCAAAAAGATAAATGAACCATGCAATAAAGCAGTCGCAAAGCATTGCAGGTAATTTCACAATCAATGTGTAAAGTCCCGTGTTATAGCAGTTAAACAGTTTTCCGAGCATACCGCATGCGTAAAGGATATATAC
>CAMFNB010000048.1 GCA_945965275.1 uncultured Clostridia bacterium
CGTCCATTGAGGGGGCAGTTCCCACTGTCACTGAAGCAATTCTCATTTTGTATGCCACTATTTTACAGAGGTCGTTGATTGTACCTGAACCTACTGCAAGTAAAAGCTCGGTGTCATTTGGAGTCTCATAAAGAAGTCTTGCGACAACTCTCTCGTCAGGAACTACAATGGGATAGTCCTCGCTTTCTGCGGTATATGCAGTAATCTTTGAAAAGCCGGCATCCTGTAAAATGTTCAATACTCTCTCACCGGCAATCTGCCATGTGTTTTTGTCACTTACGAGAATTATCTTCTTGTCTTTGAACTCTTTAAGGATATCGGGGAGGTTATTTACGACACCTTTTCCGATTTCAATGTTTTTGATATCCACACTGTGTCTGCGGCCGCAGCTGCAGTCATATGAGAATCCTGTCATTTCTTTTGCTTTTAAATTCAGTATTTCATCCATTTTCTTTACCTCTTTGTCCATTATATCATATCGTTTGTTAAAATGGGGAAAGTATAATATAATACAGGCATGGGAAAAATGAAGGTAAAGAAAACAGAAACCGTTAAAAATTACGACAAATCGCGTGAATATATATCCGTTTTGGACGGTGTTCGTGCCTTTGCCATTCTTATGGTCGTAATTTATCACTACTGGCAGCAGAGCTGGCTTTCCGGTATTAAAGTTCCGTTCCTTCAGGGCACTTCATGGGGAGATTTTCCTCCGAGACCGTTCTTCGCAAACGGATCTTTGTTCGTGGAAGTCTTTATAATTCTGACCGGCTTTTGTCTGTTTCTTCCCTATGCGAAATCCATGTTTGAAAAAGATATTAATCCGGATTCGCCTCTCACTTTTTACAAAAAACGTGCCGTAAGGCTTCTTCCTTCAATCTGGTTCAGCCTTATCATCTGGTCCGTTCTTTTTATAAGAGTAACCGACTATGCCACAACAAAAGATTTTGTTATAGATATTCTTGATAACTTTCTCGTTTTGAGAGGAACAAATCTTTTCTCACATGCCGGAACAAAGTTTGCGGCAGCGGGTGTTTTATGGACTGTTACAATAGAGATATTCTTTTATGTGATTTTTCCGTTTGTCGCAAGGCTTTTCAAAAAATGGCCTGTTCAGACGGCCGCCGTTATGGTTATCGTCGGCGAAACCTACACTCTGCTCCGTGCTCTTCCTCAGATTGAAGCCGGACAGACTGATTTCCACAGAGGCTTCCTCTGCTATATGGGATCATTTGCTTTGGGTATGATGGGTGCATATACTTATCACTGCGTAAAGAGAAGTCAGTGGATGAGCAAAAAGTATTCAAGAGCAATTGTCACTGCAATATCACTTGCAGGACTCTTCTCCGCCCTCTGGCTGATATGGAGCTACTATGATTCTCACCGCGGTGCTGACATGCAGGCAAAGCTCAGACTTCCTCTGGCCCTCTGCTTCACGGTATTTATTGTGGCCCTTTGTTTTTCAGCAAAATGGCTCCGTGTCATATTTGCAAACCCCGTCACAAAATTCCTGTCAGGCATTTCGCTTAACATATACATTTGGCATATGTTCTTTGCTCTCAAGTTCAAGGAGTGGAGACTTCCATGGTATCCGGACAACACAACAGGTGCATCGGCATGGCCGCAGAGCGGCGGGTTTGAAGGGCATCTCACATGGCAGATTCTCTATTTGGTTCTGTGCTGGACTGCCACAATAGTTACGGCAGTGCTCGTGACATACTTCATAGAAAAGCCGGTTGCCAAATGGCTTTTGAAAAAGAAGAACGGTAAAAATAAATAACAGGGGGGGGAAAACTATGGCAGAGAGAGAAATGAAAAGGGTTGAAGAATCATTTACAACCCAGGTACAGATTTTAACCCAAGGGAACCTTAACGGATATCAGCGATTGTTTGGCGGTAAGCTCATGGCCTGGATGGATATAGTTGCTGCAGTAACCGCAAGGCGTCATTCCGGTAAAAACGTAACAACAGCAAGTGTAAACAATCTTTCGTTTAACGCACCGGCTCACGCCAATGACACTGTTGTAATCACCGGGGAAGTAATATATGTCGGCAGAACATCAATGGACATCAGAGTCTGTGCCTATGTGGAAAACCTGGACGGCAACAGGAAATTTATCAACAGAGCATATTTTACAATGGTTGCCCTGGATGAGAATGAAAAACCGACCGAAGTTCCCGGACTGATAATCGAAACCGAGGACCAACAAAGAAGATGGGACGAGGCGGCACGAAGAAAGAGGAAATAGATTAAAACGCAGACATTTGATAATGTCTGCGTTTTTGTTATTCGATTGAAATTTTGTGTTTCATTCCCGATGCCTCGGCAAGTTCGACTTTTGACATGCCTGCCTTTACTTCTCTTCTTTCTTTCTCTTAAATGCAAACACTGCTGCAATTCCTGCTGCCATCAATGTAACTGTGAACAGGGCTGCCCAGGTTCCGATGTTGCTGTCGTCACCTGTCTGAGGGGTCGGCGGTACAGTCGGCACGGGAGCAAGTGTCGGCTCCGGTGTAGGTGCCATTGTAGGAACCGGAGTAGGTGTTGTTTTCACAGGGACCTTCTGGTTTACGAGTACTACAGTGCCTGAAACAGTGCCGTCATCATTGATTGAAAATTCAATCGGTTCCTCGTTTAAGATGTAGCCTTCCGGTGCTTCCAATTCCCTTACTGAGTATGAATGAGCAACCTTAAGATTTTTAACTTCGAGCATACCTGCTCTGTCTGTTCTGTTCTCATAAATCTTATTGTTGTCGCTGTCATATACAGCAAGAAGTGCGTTCGGCACCGCTCCGCCCACATTGCTTACCTTTGAAATCAATACTGTTACGGATCTTAAGAGATTAACAAACGTGATTTCAGTGTCTTCGCCGTACTTCACCTGAATATTCTGTGCTTCCGGCTCAATGTATCTTACCGGTACATTGACTTCTTCAACGGTATATCCGTCTGCGTCCGAAACAAGCACATCTTCAAAAACAAGTCTGCCGTTTGAATCAGTTGTTCCCTCGAGGGTCACTTCCTCTCCGGAAAGCGAAAAGCCGTGAAGCTTGTATTCCATACCTTCAACCAAATTGTCTTCACATTCAACGTTAATGATTACATTGCTCTTTTTAAGTGTGTTATGAACAGGGATTTCAACATCCTGCTTATCCTCTACGAACACACCGGTAATCGGGTTAACCTCATTATATACAGGTGAGTCTGCTTCCGTGATTGTAAAGCCTTCCCGGCTTGCGAGATATGTTGTTTCGCCCTGAACAACCTTGTTTACGGGTACATAGAATCTTGCCTCGCCGTTTGCATCAGTTGTCTCGGTCATTGTGAAATCATTTGTGGCTTCAAGCTCGTCACCTTCTCCGTCATACACTTTTCCGCTGAGAGTGAAGTCAAAGCCTTTTACCGTTCCGTTTTCACTTGTCTTCTTTACGATGACAGTTCCGTATGCTGTTTCGTTGTTGGCAAACACATCATAGTTTGTCATCCCGTTTTGAATGTTGATTGTAATCGGATTCCAGACTCTGTACGCAAGAGATTTCTGAACTTCTGAAATTATATATGTTCCGGCCTTAATTCCGCTGAGCTCTGCAAAACCATTCTCATCGGTAATCATTGTCCAGGGGTTTTTTAAGTTTGCTCCTGACACCTTAAAAGTAAAGCCTTCCACATTGTTGTCGTCAGATTCCTTTGTGAGACTGATTGTTGCAAGTTCTTCAGTCGTGAACTTCATGAAATAGGTAAACGGATTAATCTTGCCTGAAATAAGTTCCTGTCCGCTGTTGCCTGCAAAAGTAAATACCGAGTATTCATTTGTTGATGCAAGGTTTCCGGATTTTAAAGTTTTTCTTAACATGATTTTTCCGTCAGTCGGTTTTTCACTGTAAAAAGTATACTCTGTTCCGTTTCTCTCAACACTTATTTCATCCGGTGAAACAATTGTCCAGTCAAAATCAAATCCGTTTTCGTCAACTGTTTTAAACTCGTATCTTTGATTTTCCTCATTCCATTTGAAATTAAAAGTCTTCGCATCTGTCATATTGTTTGCGGTACTGAGGAAAGATGCCTTGAGAAAATGATTTGCTGTCTGCTCAAGAATGTATAAGTAGGCTTTTCCCGCAGCTCTGTTCTGAATTACATTGTAGTATATGTAGTTCGTACAATTGTTATACGCTGTTCTGTATCCTGAAGTGTATTCCCAGATAAGGAACTGTGTGGCAGCAAGATAGTCCATGGTGGTGATACTGTTGTCTCTTGCAAGAAGGTCAGCGGGCACTGCATTGTCTTTGCCGTTAAAACCATATAACAGAGTGACAAGAACGCCCCTTCTTGCAGCATCTGACAATCCCATCCAATACTCACTGCCGGATGTAAGTGTGCAGTCGATTGAATCACGTTCGGTGCCGTTGTTAAGAGCCGCCGTATGATCAATGCAGTATATTTGATTTTCAATTGTTTTTTCTCCTGCATAGAAGTAATCAAGTTGCTTGGTTTTCTTGTTTTCTGTCCATATAAACTCTCCGTCTGATCCCTCCACGTGGCCGAACCTGTCCACTATCACTGTCTCGGCAGCAACAGGTGATACACAAAAAAGACACGCCATAATTGCGATTGCAAGAATGGCTGAGATGTATTTTTTTACAGTTTTAAATTTCAATATTTTCATTGATTGATTCTTCTCCTTTGAATTTAAGAATTTTGTTTAAAATGATTTCGTATTGTTCTTTGACAACCTCCGGAATTCTGTAACAGTACGGTGTCTGAAACTCGTTTTCGGAAATATACCTGCTTCCGTCGCTGTATATCTCGCCCAGGAAAGCATCCTTCCCCACAACATTTGCAAACTTATCCCGCGACAGACTGACACCTTCCCTGTATTCCCATGCCACATAACCCGGGTTCTTCAGTGCATACTCGTCCCGGTAATACGTGAGATTCTTTTTAGTTCTCTCTATGTCCCAGAGATTTGCTTCAACCGCCGCGATGATTCTGTCGCAGTAAATGGCCGTATAGCACATGGACCTTCCTCCTATGAAGATTGTCAGGTCAAAGTGTTCTCTTGCCCATCTGCACATCAATGCACCCTCCGTGTCATATTCAAGACTTGCCGAGAGCGCAGATGACGTCACAAGCCCGAGGCACAGTTTTCCGAAGCCCTCAGGTTGCATGGCAAATCCTTTTGTCAGCCATTCCTCAACTGTTGAGTGTTCAAAAAAAGAAGCTTCTTCAGCATCACTGAAATACCTTGTTATTGAGGGTATCTGAACATTTCGAATTCCAAGTGCTTTGGCCGCCGGCAGTATTTCACTTTCACGCACTGCAAACAGACCGACCTTAAGATCACGTCTCATAGATGCTTCGTGAGCTAAATCAACGGCAAATCTCAGATTGTTGTCCACATAAAGAACCAGAGATTTCGGCTTGTCTTCCGTAACAAGCTCCTTCTTTTTTTCACATACCACACCGGCCGGCTTTCTGATTTGAATTCCGACTTCATCCACGGACTTGTATTCACCCCGTTTGAAAATCTTAAGTCCCTGTTTTCTCTTTTCGGGATTCGGGTCAAGCAGTTTTAAAATGCTTTCTCCGAACCGGTCTTCTTCCAGGCCTTTTCCTTCTCCTTCCCACACTGAACCTGTTGTCATGTAGTAAAGAAGAGCACCTAAAGAATAGTAATCCGCACTTGGGGTAATTATTCCCGAAAACACTTCGGGAGCCGTAAACGGCCTGCTTCCCATAACCACGGTTTTTTCATCTGTAAAAAAGTTTTCTCTTTCCCTGCATCTCACGCTTTCGAGATCAATCACAAACACTTCTCTGCCCCTGACAATCACATTTGACGGACTTAAGTCTGTGTGTATGTACGGACCTCCCTCTGCTTTATGCATTCTTTCAATTACAGCAAGTATCTGCGCACCGATAGAAATTGCTTCACTGCTGCTGAGAAAACCGCCGGCTTCTTCCACATGACCTTTCAGGGTGGACCCTGATATCCACTCCGTGACCACATAGAAGCAGTCTGCGTCCTCGAAAGCTCTCACGAACTTCGGAATACCCTTTCCCTGCAGAAGGCCGAGCATTTCCTGCTCCCACCGAGCCTTGCCTGCATTCTCATCGTTTTTGTTCCAGCGCTTTACGGCAACCGGAAAACCTGCAGCGTCTTCCATTTGAAGAACTCTGCCATAGGCTTCAATTTTCATGCATGTGTCCTCCTGCTAAAAATAGTGTAACGAGGATTATATCGACCGCCCTGCGTAAAGGAAACACTCCTCCTTTTATTTCCCGGCTGTCGAAAAAAGCGCAAGAAAAAAAGGCCCGAAACCTCGTGGGTTTCGAGCCTTTTTACAGTGTTTGTCGGTCAGTTGTCATTTCCCGTCGAAAAAAGTGTGCAGCCCTGCTTTTTGAAGTGCTCTATCTTCTCGGCAATGAATTCTTCCGTTATGTTATATTTTTCCGCTAAACAAGTGGCGCACAGAAATTCTGTTGCGCCACGGTTTACCATTCGTTTGTATATTGCGACTTCGTCGTGCTTAAGTTCTCTGCCGCATTTCATACAATTTGACATTTTTTAATCCTCTTATCTGATCGGAACTACCTTTGCCTTGAATACAGCAGAAGTATGAGGAGCAAGCTGGCATCTCCAGTCATCCTTGATAACAGGAAGAACATCTCCTGTTACAACGTTTGTAAGCTGAAGCCCGTAGCCTGATTCCGTGCCGAGACCGATGTCAGTAAGGTAGAATACTCCGCCCTGATGGTTCTCTGTGAAGTTGAAGAAGCCGAATACATAACCGTCCTCAACAATTTTGTAAAGAGAAACATAGTCACCGCCGACTGAGTTCGGAATCGGAATTGTCTGACGGCATTCAGGGTCCTGGTTGATTGCGATAAGTCCCTTGCACTTTAAGATTTTAAGTGCTTCCTCTGAAAGGTTTCTTACGTCAGCACCAATCATAAGAGGTGATGAAAGCATGCACCACATACCGAAGTGCATCCAGTATTCCTGGTCTGTGCATCCGCCCCAGCCTACATTTCCTTTGTTGTACATACCAACTATAAGCATGTCAACGTCGTTAAAGCAGTTAGGTGCGTTGAAGCACTGCTTGCTGAGCTGGCTCTTGCAGATGTCCTTCATTCCGTTGAAGTTGTCACCGAGGTCACCTGTTGAGCGGTAGCAGTGAGCTCCTGTTGCTCTGATCCAGCTCCAAACATCATCGCTTCCCCAGTTGCATGCTGAGAATAAAATATCTCTGCCGCACTCACGAAGAGCAATACCCATCTTCTGATAAAGTAAAGGTCCGTTTGCTGTTCCCGGTCTGTAGCAATAGTCGTACTTTAAGTAGTCAACACCCCATGAAGCAAATGTTTTTGCATCCTGGAATTCATGGTTAAAGCTTCCCGGATATCCCGCACATGTCTGTGTTCCCGCACATGAATACATGCCGAATTTAAGTCCTTTTGAATGTACATAGTCAGCAAGAGCTTTCATTCCGCTCGGGAATTTCTTTGGGTCTGCAACAAGATTTCCGTTTTCATCTCTTTCACGAAGAGACCAGCAGTCGTCAATCACTACGTATTCGTAACCTGCATCCTTAAGTCCTGTGGAAACAAGAGCGTCAGCAGATTCTTTTACTACGTCCTCATTGATTTCCTCACCGAATGTGTTCCATGAGTTCCAACCCATGGGTGGTCTGTTAATAATCATATAGTACTCCTTAAAATGTATTTTGTTTCACGTATCAATTACGCTGTTTCTATTGCATTATCGGCTTTTAGATTGAGTTTGTCAATCGCATTTTCACGCATCTTGTACTTGAGAATTTTACCGGCCGCATTCATCGGGAATGCATCTACGAAATCTACGTAACGCGGAACCTTATGCTTTGCCATATGGTCGAGTACATACTGCTTGATTTCCTCTTCAGATGACTCTTCGCCCGGCTTAAGAATTACACATGCCATGATTTCCTCACCGTACTGCTTATCCGGAACACCGATTACCTGAACGTCTGATACCTTCGGATGTGTGTAAATGAAATCTTCGATTTCCTTCGGATAAATGTTTTCTCCGCCACGGATAATCATATCCTTGATACGACCGGTGATTTTGTAATATCCGTCCGGTGTTCTTCTGGCAAGGTCGCCTGTGTGGAGCCATCCGTTCTCATCAATTGCGGCAGCTGTTGCTTCCGGCATCTTATAGTAACCCTTCATGATGTTGTAACCGCGGGCTACGAACTCCCCGTCAACTCCGTCAGGAAGATCTTCATATGTTTCAGGATCAACAATCTTACATTCAACACCGAACATTGCGGCACCTACTGTGTTTACACGCTGCTCGATTGTGTCAGTTGTCTTGCTCATTGTGCATCCCGGAGAAGCCTCTGTCTGTCCGTAAGTGATTACGATTTCGTTCATGTGCATCTTTTCGATAACCTCTTCCATTACCTTAATCGGGCACGGGCTTCCTGCCATAATACCTGTTCTCATATGTGAGAAGTCGGTTGAAGCGAATTTTTCATGGCCCAGCATTGCAATGAACATTGTGGGCACTCCGTGGAATGCTGTGATTTGTTCCTTATTTATACAGTCAAGACCTTTGCTCGGTGAGAATGCCGGAATAGGACACATTGTTACGCCGTGAGTCATCGATGCTGTCATTGCAAGTACCATACCGAAGCAGTGGAACATGGGAACCTGAATCATCATCTTGTCAGCCGTTGAAAGATCCATGCAGTCGCCTATTGCCTTACCGTTATTTACTACATTGTAGTGAGTAAGCATAACGCCCTTCGGGAATCCTGTTGTACCTGATGTGTACTGCATATTGCAGACGTCGTCTTTTCTGATTGCCATCTGTCTGCGATAAACCTCAACAAGTGATGCATTTTCTGAAAGTGCCATTGCTTCTTCCCAGTTATAGCAACCCGGCTGAGTTGATTCGCATGTGATGATGTTTCGAAGGAAAGGAAGCTTCTTTAAATGGAGCGGCTGCCCCTTCTCTGCTGTCAGAAGTTCCGGACAAAGTTCCTGCATAATTGCAACATAGTCAGAATCCTTGAAGCCGTCAATCATTACAAGTGTATGTGTATCTGACTGACGAAGGAGGTATTCTGCCTCGTGAATCTTGTATGCAGTGTTAACGGTAACAAGAACTGCACCGATTTTTACCGTTGCCCAGAATGTGATATACCACTGAGGAACGTTCGTTGCCCAAATGGCTACGTGGTCGCCCTGCTTAACGCCCATTGCAATAAGAGAGCGGGCAAATG
>CAMFNB010000049.1 GCA_945965275.1 uncultured Clostridia bacterium
CTTAAAATCCTCTGATGGCAACATCGTGCCGGTTCGAGTCCGGCCACCGGCACCATAAAAGACAGCAGATATTGATAGAAATATCTGCTGTTCTTTTTTTACCCAAAACCCTTTGATTTCAAAGGGTTTTCAGCGACTCAAGACATAAAGCAGCCCGCCCCGGAGTGATTTCTGAGGCGGGTTTTTCTTGTTTTCGGCGGTCGCAGCGGATTTCCTGAAAAGTAATGGTTTGATTTGTGGGTATATCGTTTGCTTTTTGAGTAAAGGTTTGCTTTGTCCGTTTTCCCGGAAAAAACCGTTCGACATCAAGCGTTCAAAGCATAACAGTTGTTTCCGAATAGTGCTTGCTTAATAAATGCTCCTATTCGAGAGCGCATTTAATTAGCCTCCTCAAGGTTGTAAAATCAAAAGTCTCGTACTCAAAAAATTCGAAGGTCGTAGGATAAAGGCTCTCTACATCAAAAAATCAATAGCTCAATAATACTTCGCTCACTTATACGACAAAGAATTATAAATTTTGATTATTCTGTTGAAAAAAGGCGTTTGTATGATATAATTATTAAATAAACATAATCATAATTATGCAGAAGGAGATACTCTGTTGAAGTGCCCGAGCTGCCAAAACAAAACCGAATCGTATATATGCCCCGAGTGCGGATTTGATTTTAGCCTGTGGTACGCCGGATACCCTACTCTGTCGAACATCAATAATGTTGAACCGAGGGTTAACCCGTCAGCCGTTAAGCCTGAAATTCCAAAATCGACGAAAAAGCGTTTCAAACCGGTGCTTGCAGCGGCGCTTGTTGCTTTGTTAGCTGTCTCTATTTTTATAATTCTCCGCAGCGGCAACAGCCACAGTAACGATGATGAAACAAGGAACAAACTGTATCTCAGTTTAATTGAAGATTATGAAAGCAAATATGGCGCCTTGTCTTTTCCGACAGATGAAGAATGGCGAGCCAGCAACGGCAAAATATGGGCCAAAAATGCAAGAGGGCTGTGTTACACAAAATTACTTGACTTCAACAATGACGGCTGCGAAGAGCTTCTGCTTGCGTATTATTACGATGAAGAAGGGCTTACAACACCATTGAGCTATACGGTTGAAGTCTGGGCATACACAGAGGAAAATATATTCTGTGCCTACAGGTCAAGCGCTTTCCTTACCGGAGTAGAAGGTCTTTCTGTTGTATATGGAGAAATGAACGGTGTTAACTATATACTTCAGTGCAATACTGAAACCGATTGGAATATCTCATTTTACCGCTTTAACGGGGAAGATTTTGTGCTCGATCATGTAGTTGACGGCCCAAGCATGGATTTTATATATGAAAATTTCGGTCTTGCTGACTATGTCGAGAACCAGCATGGGTTAAGCTATATCAGTTTAATATCCGGAGACAATGATAACGTCCTTTCCAACAGCATCAGCAGAGTTAAAAAACAGCTTTCCTAACTTGCTGCAAGCGATATCAGCCATCGGCTCAGCAAGTTTATTAAGCATTTTATTTCGTATCGGAGAAAAGATCATGGTTTGCCCGGTTTGCGGTAATAAAACAGAATTATGCGATTGCATCTCCTGCGGATTTGATCTCAGCCTGTGGTGTGAGGCATATCCGACTTTGTCATACGTATATAACAGAGAGCCTGTTGCCGATGCGAGAAAAAAGCTGTTTGTTCGAGCCAACAGTTCGGTGAAACAGATGCAGGAACTTGGAATGCTTTACTTAGAGTATGAGAATATTAAAAATCATTGCGCTGCGCAGCAACGGACGATCCAAGATATGACGGCTGAACTTAAGCAATTGCGCGCACTGGCAGCATCAGAGCGCGGAACTTCGGAAACAATGAAGACCCTTCAGTCGGAAAATGAGAGATTAAATATCTTATGCAAATCTCAGTCAAATACAATTTCTCGCATGAGTGAAGAAATGAAACAGATTAATGACGCCTTGAGCCGAGAACTGTATAAAAGCGAATAATCTCAATTATTTGAAGCACGTCCAACCTATGCGGCTTGCAATATTTGACACGAAGGGGCAAATTATGATTTGTCCGATTTGCGGTAATTAATGCAAACTGACACCCTATGCACGGAAGCTGAGTGGGGACTTTGGCAATAACATGTCGTGGTGGCAGTGGTGGCTTCGTTCTGCCGGTGAAAACGTCGGTACAGCTATCTGTGTAGACTCAAAGGGGAGCATCGTTACGGTTGGACATCTGTCTAAGTATCTCCGAGGAATACGACCGGCGATATTTGTAAGACTTTGAAGTTATTCAATAAATAATAATTATGGTGAGAGAATGAATTGCTTCACAATTTATTTGATATTAATAAACGTTGTCGCTTTTATAATAATGGGAGTTGACAAAAGCAGAGCTGTGCGTCACCGCTGGAGGGTCAGGGAATCGACCTTGTTTCTGTCGGCAATTGTTGGCGGCAGCATCGGAGCGCTGCTGGGAATGCTAATGTTCAGGCACAAAACGAATCATCGCAGTTTCAGAACAGGCCTTCCCGTAATACTCGTTATCCACATTATTATATTCGTGACTTTCAGGAATGTGCTTTTTTAATAATTTCGTTAGCTTTTCAAGCGCGGATACAGCATCTCAACTATTAGACGGAGTAGCATGCCAATGATATGTCCCATCTGCAATAATATATCGGAATTAAATGTTTGTCCCGTTTGCGGATATGATGAGAGCTGTGATATTTTGCTGAAGTGTTGCAAAAGAGTATAAATAGAGAGCGGTTTCAGGGGTGAAAATATATGAAAATCGGAATTGACTTTGGAAGTACATATTCAGTAATTTCAGCATACAACGACGCGGAAGAACGCGTGGAGATTCTGACACTCGCGGAAGACGACTCAGCCAGCATTCCGTCCGTGGTCAGTGTGAACAGGAACGGAAAGGTCACCTGCGGAAAAGGCGCAAAGGAACAGATGGGTAAAAGATCCGTCAGACTGTTTGAGGCCTTTAAGATGCTGCTGCCGGAGGCCAACACGGACATGCTGCGCAAGCGCGGTTATGACGACATCTACAGTCCGCGAAGAGTTACAAAAGATTTTCTTGAATCAGTGCTGCACGGGATCTTGAACCGTTACGGCGGAGACAAATTTGAGGATGTTGTTATATGCGTTCCTGAAATATGGGGTAAGAACTTAAGGACACTTGACGGACGCAGCATATTGCGCGAGATTCTTACCGGAAAAGATTCGTCCGGAACGGAGATCGCGGACGGTATAGATATACCTGTTGGAGCAGTACGTGTTGTAACAGAACCGGAAGCGGCGAGTGCATTTTTTGCGTACAATTATGAAAAAGAAACCGGTAAAAACTTTAACGGTCACCTTCTCCTGATCGACTATGGCGGAGGAACTCTTGATATAACGCTAACCGAAGTGAATTCGGAACGTCAGGGTGTAATGGAGATAGGCTACCGAGAAGGCGGCGGAGCCGGCGAAAATCATCCCAACAGCGGAGGCGATGGTACTATTGGCAGTGCCGGAATCGCTTTTATGCAGGATGTCGTAAAAAACGCGATCCGCAATTCAGGCATCGTTGCCGAAGACGAATATATCGGCTATACAAGTCCGGGCTTTGCCTCGGCCGTACGCGACCTTGAAAGCCAGCTTAAAGCACCGGACAGAATAAAAGAAATTGAAGACACATTCGGGGAATATGGCTCATACTATCAGGATTATGAGGCGATTCTCGAAGAAGATCCAATAGAATTTTACGAGATTGAATATAATGATGAACCAATAGCGGTCACTTATCAGCAGCTTTACGCATCTTACAAAAATGTGATAGAAGGTGTACTGAACGAGCAGATAAAACAGATTAACAAGAAGGTGTCCGAGCACCTCGGGAGTGATCCGACACAACCTGAGGCAGGAGCAAGAAACGATTTCAAAATAGCGCTGGTTGGAGGATTTGGCTCGTTCTATCTGGTCAAAAAGCAAATTGAGGAAATCTATAACATTGATCTGAACGACAAGCTCGACATGCGGACAAAAAATATCGCAGCGAACAAACGCGAACAGGCGATATCTCTCGGGGCTGCGCTTATTGCGGCGGGAAAAATCGATCTTCAAAAAACAGCAAGATATTCCATTGGTATATATGCGCCCCGTTCAGACGGAGTTTATGAGCTTCATTACGGCATCAAATACCATCAGACCATTGAGCCGGGACGGCCGTATTTTATATGCAACAGCGATACTGATAGTGATATTCCGGCAAACCGGTCAACTTACGGCAGACTGAACGGTGAAATAAAAAACTTTGCAATAGAGTTTACCGAACGCACGAATCACGGAGGCCTTATGGTGCTTAAACGTGAAATGCTGGAACAGTTGAAAGCACTGCCGGAGCATGGATTTTGGAACTGTGGCTTCTCTATGGATGAGAGCGATATCGTGTCTTTCCATGTTGTGCCGTCACACATGATGAAAGGCAAAAATGTGAAGCCGCTTGTAATACCGCTCGGAAGCTATTCAAAAATGTTCGATTTAACAGATGTTAAGGAGATCTTCGTCTGATGGAACTGAAAAAGCTAAAAAACTCAATAGCTCTGAATTCCAATGAAAAGCCGAGTATTTATTCTGCTATCTGTATGATAGAGACGCTTTTTAAGGATATAAAAGACGAATCGGGAGTAAGCATACAAAACAATCCGCCCGGTGACGAAATGCTGCCGACAAAGCTCATCTGGCTGTGCAGAGCAATTAATGAAATCTATACAGCCAATCGAACTGAATTCAACCGCAACACAAGTAAGCTCGACGAAAAGATTAAACAGCTCAAAGAAACGGAGAAAGAGCTCGAAGATCTTTCCGAAATTGCTCAAAAGCTTGCTGATACAAAAAAGCGCTTGACATCACTTGAAGAAAAACTTGAGATTGCACGCAATGACAAACGAGAATACGATATAATTTGCGAAAAACTCAGTATAGCCGAAGAAAGGCTTGCGGAAGCTTCAAAATTTGATAAAGAATTTGCCAGAAAAAAGCTTGATGAGATAGAGCTGCAGACGGGCAAATTTGAAGCAGAGAACGAAACTGTTCTTAAGGCTTTGGAAAAAGCCGAAAAAGCTCGTTCGGCTGCGGAAGCTGATAATGCAGAGCTTGCCGGCAGACACGCGTTGATATGCGATAATTTGAAAGCACTTGAAGAAGAGAGAGAGTCATTACGCCATGAAATCGAAGCTGCTTCAGACGATATGCGTGAGCTCGAACATGAAAAGAATAGGCTCTTAAAAGAAAAAGACGAGATAGTTTCAAAACATGCAGCTTTGGAAACACAAAAAAACAGTCTTTGCGCGGACAAAAACAACTATTTTAGCAGCTATATTCTGCCGCTTGAAACTGAAATCGAAAAACTCGAGTCGGAAATAGCCGGATTTGAAGAGGAAAAAAGTAAACTTGACAAAAAATATAAGGAAACAAAGCAGCGGAAAGACGAGCTTACCTTCGCGATTGCATTAGTGTCGACAGATATAGACAATGCTGAAAAGAAATGTATTGAAAAGCAGGAAAGTCTAAAAACTGAAAATGAATCACTGGACCTTGCCCGGCAAAAAAACGAAAGACTTGAACATGAAATTTCATACCTTGCTGATAAACTTGCAGAATTGCAAACTGAGATTTCTGAAATCGAAAATGATAAACTCCCTCAGGCGAGGTTGCTTGTCGAGCAAAAAACCGAACGAGTTTCGGAACTGAAGAAGCAGCTGGACATAACAAATGGAGAAATAACCCAAGTCGGCAATGAGCTTCCAAACATGGAGGAAGAACTCGCGGCGAAAAAAGCGGTTTATAATGCGCTGACTGCCAGCTATAACACTAAAAGCAGTGAAATTAAAGACCTTGAGGACAAAATCAATGAGCTTCGCGGAAAGACCGATGAAGAGAAGCACAACAGGTATAAGCTGCAGCTTGAAGATAATATCAACAAGCTGACTGCAAGTATTGAGGAATGTAAAAGCCTAGAGGAAGAAATAAGAAACAAGGAAAAAGCCATTGATGAAGCCGAGGCCGAACAAAGCCGCCTGAAATGCATTAAAAACAGCCATGAGGACGCCAAGAGGAAAATAGATGCACTGTTAAAAGAACTGATGCCTATTGCATCAGACGAATACTTGCTTAGAATACAATGCACCGAAAGACGTCTTGATCTTTTGTCGGGCACACATGAAAAGCTCATGTCGTCGTTAGCGCTTGTAAAAGAGACCTTGGGGCTAAAGCAGGATGATAATATTACAACACTTGAAAGTCTTAAAACTGATATAGGCGGTCTTGAGATGTGTGTAGAAAGCCTGCGCAAAGCTCTTCTCTGCTGTGCCGACGGAGTTAAAATGGAGGAAAAATAAATGAAATGCTTTGTATGCAATAATGAATTCGATGGCAACATATGCCCGAGATGTCGATTTCCCAAAGTGTTTATCCCGGGAGATTATGAAACCGGACTCAAAAAAATTCAGCCTGAGATAGACGCTTACAGGGATGAGTTCCTTAACGGAATTGAAGTAGGCATTGTAACTTACTTCTGGAAGGATGAAAACGGCACCGTTGTTCTTGACAGAGAAGAAAGACTTCCTTTTGGCAAAGGGAAAGATTTGTGCGGCAACACGTTATGGCTTGAACAATTATTTGCCAGAATTCCAGATGAAGAATTGCTGAAAATTCGTGTGTATATTAAAACAGGTGACAAAGAATGTGAAAAAACAGTATGTCTGGCTAACCTCTTTGAAGCAGAACTGCAGCAAATAGGTATTTACACAGACGAAGAGTTTAGATTTAAATTGTTACTCAAAAACGATACCGGAACACCTACCAGTTCTGATTTTATTTCAATCTTCAACTGATGCGGCAACCTGCGATTCTGACAGAAAAGGGGAACGCAATTGTTTTCGTCAAATGATTTAATTCAACTTGTTTTTGCAAATGAAAACGACAAATATTACAGCGACAGCCTTTTGAAGCTGGATCTTAATCAGTATTTATGGTTTAAATTACATAAGCAATATAATACGGTTTACTTTATTAGCTCGGATAACGGAGGCAGCCTTAAGACTTTCGGTGATGTATCACGAAAACACTTTGAAGAAAACACAGACAATAGCGGCCTTAAAAAACTGTTTTCTGGCAAAAAAAACCATGATATACTGGGGTCATGGATATTAAAACAGCTTACTTTGAAGCAGAGTGAAGCCGCGGCATTTGTGTGCGCGTTGAGCGATTTCTGCGAAATCTTTAAGGATCAATCGCATAAGGCCGCGCTTAATGCTATGGCATCAAGCGACAAACGCACGGGAATAATCGTTCTTACAGTGCCCGCAAATGCTGAAAAGTCGTCGCGCCTGTTTCTGGAATCGCCGGTTTTCGACTATCTCAACGAAACCGCGATTACTGATGTGCGCAGAGGAAAACTGCGCGATATGTTTACTGCGATATTCAATGCAAAGCGTGACAGCTGCTATTTCGCAAATGAATTCACAAAGGAAGCCGCATTTGGCATTCTGACTAACGTTGTAATAGAAGATATGAGTACGTGCCCGTCAGAAGACGAGCTGCGAGATGCTGCCGATTACCTTGTCCAGTATGTAAATAATCTTGAGCTGCACCAGATCGATCAGGTCCTGAAAACTTCCAGACCTGATATGCCCCAGCGTGAGGTATATGTACAGCTGAAGAATGACGGTATTCGAAAAAAGCTTTTTGAAAAATCGAAATTGATGCATTCAAGCGGCGGTGTTTATACATACCTTAAAATAATCGGATGTAATATAGTCGACACTGATAAAATTGATGTACACATCACGCGAGACCCGGATAGCTGTGCAGGCAGATGCATTGCACATAAGCCACCAAAAAACGCAGAGGCTGTACTCACGCAAGGAAAGTCGGTTTCGAACATTTTAAAGGAAATCAGGAAAGAGGCTGAATGTCCTAAAAACAGATTGGAAAATGAGAGGATTTCTGACGAAACGAAAAAATTTCTAAGAGATGCAGAGGCTGCGGCGGAAAAAGAAGACTTTGAAACATATCGTCGGGCAATATACGCAGTCCGTATGTGTATGCAATGGCTGTATGTGTCTCCGAATACGCCGGAAGAAAGCGAAATACTATCAATCGTAGAAAAGTTTCGTACTATAATAGAGTGCTCATTTTACTACCATACCTGCAAGCGCGATCTGGAATACAACAAATCTCAAATGCGCCCGGGAAAACTCGGTGATTATGCAATACAGCAGCTGCAGGATAAGGTAAATGCATCGGATAAAATGTTAAATCAGTATGAAGATGCTGTTCTTGTGTCTATTATGAAGCTTTCGGCACAGTGGCTCTCGCCCGGAGGAGTTGCTGATCTGACAAACAAACTAAGCGACGAAATCGACGAGATCAAAAGCGAAAAAACCGCTCCTGTCGAGCAAGATGATGACATAGAATATGTACTTGAAGAATCAGATTACGGGTATAAACATCCCTGAACTGATGAGACATATTTTATAGCAGCATTATTGAAAGAATAGATAGTATTATTAACTTATATTTATTATTGTTATGGGCACAGGAGTTGCCCTAGGAAGGAGCTAATATGCCAAGACCGGAATTTTCGACAAGACCCAGCAGAACCTCAAAAAGCAAGGGCATTTCTGGATGGATCCAAGGCAGGAAGGAACGCAAGAAAGCTCTTGCAGAGCAAACAGCAAAGATTATTACCGATGATACTGCAAAAAACGAAACTGCCATTATAGACACATTGAGCAGTATCGACTTTATTCACAGCCGCTTGCCTGAAGAAGTGCTTGAAGCTAAGAGCAACCCCAACAGACCCTGCGGCGATCTTGAATATGCTTCAAAGGCAATATGCAGGATGCTTCTCAAAAATCCACAGACTCTTTCTCTCGATTTGAGAAAACTCGATGAAAAGCTTCTTACAATTTCAATGTTGTTTAAACAATCCATCGAGCAAGGTGATAAACGCGCAGCGTTTGCGGCCAAAGCTGCCCTTGTGCGCGGTATAAACGATATCAGA
>CAMFNB010000050.1 GCA_945965275.1 uncultured Clostridia bacterium
CTGTTTCGTCAGGTGACCAGCTAATGCCGAAGGCGTCTCAAATAAGATATCAGGTATACACATCTCTTGCATACGGAGCAAAATCAATTGCTTACGCATGCTACTCACCTTGCTGGTGGGCAGACGGCACATCAATGATTAACCAGGACGGAACAAAGAACGATTACTGGTATGTAGGCAAACAGCTCAACAGTGAAATGAAATATCTGAGCCCTGTATTCTGTCAGTACGACAGTACAGGTGTTTACGGATTAAGCGTAACAACATCCGTGACAGGCAGACAAATCAAAACACAGACAAAGAGACAGAGCAACAGGGGCTATGCGGAGAGCCGTGCATTTAATGATATTATCTCTGACAGCGATCTTCTTATCGGAAACTTCAAAAAGAAGGACGGCAGCGGTTATGCCATGATGCTTGTTGATAACACAGACCCTTATGACACAACAGTCAGCAATACGGTATCCTTCAAAGCAATTTCCGAAGGTACTGTAAAATGCATACAGGGAGGAAGAACAACAACACTTACTCCTGATGCCACAGGCAACTACACAGTCACACTTACTTCCGGAGACGGAGCATTTATAACTATTGAGTAATTAGTTTTATTTGGGAGTACTATGAAAAGATTTATTTTAACTTTACTGGCATTGATTATTTTGGCAACGGCAATTCCTGTTGTATCCCTGGCAGAAGAACAGGACGCTTCATTTATTGAAGCAATCGGAGAACTTGACAGTGCAAAGTTCCTCGGAAAATATGCATTGTCCGGAAGTGTTGTTCCTGCTTCGGGAAATTTTGTGGGGACAGGCAGCACCCTCACAAAGGACGATAAAGATTACACGGTAATTGTCCGCGGAGATATCAACGGCGACGGAAGAATCCAGTCGGTTGACTACCTCAAGGTTAAAAAATATTTTGCCGGTCAGACACTTTCTTCTTTGGAAGCAATTGCGGCAGATGTTAACTGCGATAACGACATTAAGTCTGTTGACTATCTTAAAATCAAGAGCTACCTCAAGGGCGGCGAGCTCTGGTCAGCAGATGCTTATGTAGGCGAAAGATACATGGGCTTCCGTATCTGGAATTTCACGGTAGCATCTTTGGACTCCATAAAGTCCATAGCAGACAAGTGCAAGGCATACGGCTTCAATATGATTAACCTTCATATGCCATGGTACAGAATCGAGGCAACAGAAGGAAACTACGATTATTCAAAATTTGATGATATGATTGAATACATCAACGGCATCGGGCTTAAGGTTTGCGCGATTCTCTATCTCGCAAGACTTGACGGAGACGGATATCTTAACGAAGAAGACTACTGTCGCAATCAGTACGGTAACAAGTCAGGCGGTGACGAAGCAAGAAAGTCTTTTTCTTTTTCAAGTCCCAATGCAACGGATAAAGCGATAACATTCTATAAAAATGCGGTTGCACACTTTGATGAAAAATTCGGCACGGGAATCGTAATGTACCTTCCGTGCACATCCCACTACTGTGAGATGGAATATTGTGTTGACCAGGCTCAGTATGACTACTGCGATTTTGCGGTTAATGCGTTCAGAGCCTTCCTCCGGGAAAAGTACAACACAATCGAAAACATGAACGCATCACTGGGAACAAACTATGCATCATTTGAAGCAGCAAAGGCCCCTGCCACTGGCGTGTCTGATTATGAGCTTGTATGGCTGCAGTTTAAGCAGAAGGAAATGAAGGCTTTTACCGACAGACTCTGTGATGCAACTCATGAAGTGAACCCGAATGCAAAAATCTGCATTCAGGTTGGAAGTGCAACAAACTCGGCAATCAACCAGAGAGGTATTGCGTCAGTTGCAACACTTTGCGAAAAAGCAGACATTGTATGGATTGACGACGGCCCCGGAGACGGACATAACTATAATCTTGAATATTTAAGATGTGCATTCGGTAAAAAAATTGAACTCGGAGACGAGATTGACGGTCCCGCACAAGTTAATGCAAGCGAAGAACTGTATTTGAGACAGGGAAGACTCTCTTATGGCTCAGGAGCAAAATACGTGGTTTGTGCAAACTGGATGGAACCTAACCATATGGGTTGGGGCGGAATCTGGACAACACTCAGAGACGAATGGCTCGGCGAAGGACCTCACGAAGTAACGGAAATTCCGACAAGTACAGTTCCTTTTGAAATGTCTGTTTATGATCTTTTGGGAGCAACAGGCGGTGTTCTCGGAACATTCAGACAGAGCCCGATAAATATGAAAATTGAGGATGACTTCTCAGAAAGAATGATAGACAGAAAGAATCCCAAGATTTCATATCTCAGCAATTACAGCAATGCACAGGGCGGAAACGGCTGGAACTACTATGCCATTAACAAAAATAATGAAGTTAATATGACAATGCAGGCAAACAGATGGTCCTTCAATGAAGCATACATGATGAAGAATATTTTATTCCCGTCAACAAGAAATGCTGTTGAAGCCTGCTACAACAGTAGTGTGGACGGCAATGTTGACATCAGATTTACGGCAATAGTTCAGTCACCGGATTCAAATGGTGTGGGAATTAAGATTATGGTAAACGACACGCAAATTTATCCGACAGAAGGAGAGCATGCTATTATCGGAACAAACGGACTGGCAGACAGTATTCCCTATACGATTGCAAAAGGTGATAAAGTAAAGTTTATCTTTGACGCAAACGGGGATCACGCAAACGACTGCACAATTGCAAATATGTTTGTTGATTTGAAATAGTTTATATGATTTGAGAAAAGGGATTGCTTTATGGCAGTCCCTTTTTATGTTATACTTTTTTATATAATTATACTGGAGAAATGAACAATGAAAAGAGCACTGATAATTTTTACCGCATTCATTCTTTTGGTTGCAGCTGTACCGGCAGTTTCTTTTGCTGCTGATGAACCGGCTTATATGGAAGCAATCGGCGGTCTCAACAAAACAGACTTTCTCTGCAAATATGCAATGACAGGAAGTGTCGAGCCTGCCACCGGTGATTTCGTGGGAACCGGCAGTACGCTTACGAGAGACGGACAGGACTACAATGTAATTGTTCGCGGCGACATCAATGGTGACGGGCAAATTAAATCCGTTGACTATCTCAGAATAAAGAAATATTTTACAGGACAGCCTTTGGAAGGCATAGAACTTATGGCAGCCGATGTTAACTGTGATAATGACATCAAGTCAGTGGATTATCTTAAAATCAAAAGCTATTTAAAAGGTGCGGCAGAGCTTTGGTCCGCTGATGCCTATGTTGGCGAAAGATATTTGGGATACAGAATCTGGAATTTCAGCAGCTGGCAGCCGATGAGCACATATCAACGTGTAATTCCGAGATGCAAGGCATACGGATTTAATATGATCAACTTTCATTTTGCATGGTACATAGTTGAAGCAGAAGAGGGTGTTTATGACTGGTCTCAGCTTGATGAAATCCTGGACTACATCATTTTCGACCAGGGAATGAAAGTAGCCGCAATTATTTATCTCGGCAGAATCATTGATGACGGATATCTTGAGCCTGAGGATTTTGCAAGAAGTTATGACGGTAAAAATTCGGGCGAGGGCGAGGGCAGAGCACAGATTTCGTTCTCCAGCCCCAATGCGGTGGAAAAGGCAGTCAGGTTCTATAAAAAAGCCGTTGAGCATATTAACGAAAGATACGGTAAAAACATTGTAATGTACCTTTCCTGCGTATCTCATTATGCTGAGATGGAATACTCTGTCGACGGTAAGGTATATGACTACTGCGATTATTCAAAGAACGCTTTCAAAGAATTCCTGAAAGTGAAATATGAAACAATTGAGAACTTTAACAATGCTCTCGGAACAAGATACAAATCATTCGATACAATTACTCCTCCGGGTTCCTCTGTGGATGATTTCGGACTCCTTTGGTATCAGTTCAAACAACAGGAACTTACAAATTTCATAAACAAGCTTGCAGATGCAACCCATGAGGTTGATCCGTCGCTTAAGTATTGTCTCCAGTTCGGAAGTGTTGCAGATTCAACTGCTGTTTCAAGGGCGGTTATGGACCTTAAAGTGGTTGCGGAAAAAGCAGATATCGTTTGGGTTGATGACGGCCCTCAGGGAAACCATGAGTTTTCAATGGACTACCTCAGAAACTTCCTCGGCAAGGACTATGAAATCGGAAACGAGATAGATGGTCCCGGCTTCTCAGGAACAACAATAGATGACTATTTAAATCAGGGCCTGACGAGTTATGAGAAGGGTGCTAAGTACGTAGTATGCGCAAACTGGAGTGACCCTAATAATATTGAATGGGGAAGCATCTGGGAAACACTCAGAGACACATGGCTCACTTTCGAAAAACATGAAGTTGATGAGATTCCGGCAAACAGCCCGTCATATGATATTTCACTGTATGATCTTTTCAGAAGCGGATGTACGGTATATGAAGGATTTTACAAACAGTCAATCAAACTCAATATACTCGATGACCTGACAAATTACACTCCGGGAATTGATGAAAAAAGAGCACCTTCATATCCGAGCGACTATTCAACGATACAGGGCATAAACGGCTGGACATACAATTATATTAATAAGGGAAAAGCAATTCCGCTTACTTATATGGCAAACAGATGGGTAAACGGAGGTATGTATTTCATGAAGAATATCTGCAATCCCGGAGCTAAGCAAGACCTTTCTCTTGATTATACGGTAGATGCGGAATGCGCAGGAGATGTAAATATTGAATATATGCTTACTCCGATTTATTCAGGCGGCAATGGTGTCGGTCTTGCAATTCTTGTAAATGAAGAACAGGTATTCCCTGCAAGTGATTATGCGACAGCGACATACAATGCAACACTTAAGGGAACAACAGATGCCATAACCGTGAAAGAGGGCGATGTGATATCGTTCAGAATTTCAAGTCTTGGAGAATCGTCAAGCGATATTTCGCTCATCAGATTTGTAATTAAATAATCTATGATTTTAAGACGAGGCCGTTTTGTGCGGCCTCGTTTTTTGTGTTATGATATTTATATATCAATCGTAAGGAGTTCTATATGAAAAAGGCTTTGCTTATATTTTTATCAGTTGTGCTTCTGGCAACAGCAATTCCGGCAATGGTATTTGCAGATTCAGAGGCATCATATATAGATTCAATCGGCGGACTTACTTTAAACAAGTTTGTTTCAAAATATTGCGTGGGCGGTTCAGTTGCAGCCGCTTCCGGTGATGTTGTCGGAACAGGCAGCATTATGAGTCGTGACGGCAAGGACTATACTGTAATTGTTCGCGGCGATATTAACGGAGACGGCAGAATACAGTCCGTGGACTATTTGCGCGTTAAAAAGTATTTCGCAGGATCTGCTCTGGACGGCAGTGCAGCAATCGCAGCTGATGTAAATGCTGACGGTACAATAAAGTCAGTTGACTATTTAAAAATAAAGAGTTACTTCAACGGTACAGGCACACTTTGGAGTGCCGATGCCAACGTCGGCGAAAGGTTCATGGGCTACCGTATATGGAACTTTAAAATCACACCTTTTGAAACATTTAAGGCTACTGTTGATTCCGCAAAGGAACACGGCTTCAACATGATTAATCTGCACATGCCGTGGTACATAATCGAAAAGACCGAAGGAGAATACGACTATTCGGCTTTCGACCAGATGATGGATTACATTATCAGCAAGGGCATGAAAGCTTGTGTGATTATCTACCTTGCAAGACAAATCGATGATGGATTCCTTCCTGATGAAGACTTTACCAGAGACCCGAGCGGTGGCTACGGAAATCTTGCAGACCGTTATTCTATTTCTTTTTCAAGCGAGAATGCTGTAACGAAGGCGCTCAGATTTTACCGAAATGCAGTTGAGCACTTTAATGCAAAGTACGGAAAGGACATCGTGATGTTCCTGCCGTGTACAGCATGTTACTGCGAGATGGAATACTGCACGAATGCAGAACATGACTACAGCGTTTATTCGAAGGCTGCCTTCAGAAAATTTGTTCAGTCGAAATATGAGACTGTTGAAGATCTCAACAAGGCAACAGGTTCCAGGTTCGGTTCATTTAACACTGTTGAGCCACCGACGGTGACAGGCAATTCGAATCTCCAACTGCTTTGGTTCCAATTCAAGGAAACAGAGCTTAAGAAGGTTGTTGATGCACTTGCGGACATTACACATGAAATAAATCCCGATGCAAAGTTTTGCCTGCAGACCGGCAGTGTTACAAATCGAGGCGGAGTACAGCGCGGAACGATGGATATTGCGTTTGTTGGTGAAAAGGCCGACATTGTTTGGGTGGACGACGGATATATGCAGAACCACAGATACAATGTTGAGTTTGTAAGAGGCTCTTTTGACGACAAAATTGAAGTGGGCGATGAAATCGACAGCCCGGGATATCCCGGCGCAAGTGCAGAGGCATATTTGGACCAGGGCATGCAGACTTTTGAGGCCGGCGGCAAGTATGTTATTTGTGCTAACTGGGGATATGATGCAAATGCAAACGGTTGGGGCTGGATATGGAAAGAGCTGGCTGATAAATGGTTGAACGTCGGAACGCACACAGTGTCTGATATGACAAAGGTTCCGGAGTTTGATATTTCACTCTATGATTTCTTCGAACAGCAGGGCGGCACATATGAAGGATTCTATTCTTCGCCGTTGAATTTCAATGTGATACGCGACCTTACTGATTTCGTTCCGAAGGAAAACAAGTTGAAGCCAAGCTTCCCGGCATGTTATTCAACAACACAGGGTGCATATGGCTGGAACTACAATATGATTAACAAAGGCAATGAAGTTGCACTTACAATGAACGGCAACAGATGGTCATTCAGTGATATGTATATTGTCGGAAATGTTCTTCAGCCGGGAAGAAAAATTGATGCTGAAATAACATACACATGCTCACAGGAGGGAAATGCTGACATTGACTTCTGCTTCACAAGAATAGTGAATGACGCGGGTACAATGGGTGTAAAGATTCTTGTAAATGACACACAGATTTATCCTGCGGCTGAAGGCTATGCTGAATTCGGATACGGAACACTCCGCGACACGGTGAACGCTTCACTGGAGTCGGGAGATGTTGTGAAGTTTGTATTTAACAGCATGGGAGATAATGCAGGAGATGTCGCTTTCGTGAAGATGGAAATTAAGTATTGAGTTTGGTTTGGATTTGGATTTGGCCTGCGGCTTTGTGCCGCGGGCTTTTTTGATGAACGACATTCAAATAAAACTTTTTGACGAAATCTGTCGGAGACTTGACTTGCAGATGGTATACAACCAGTTGATTTTCAAATATTTGCTACCATTTATGGTAGCATTTGATGACAAAAATGGCTCTTTGTATACCATCTTTTTGTCCAAAAGAGACAAAATAGTCGCATTGATGGTATACAACAATGCCTGTAATTGTTGTTTGTATACCATCAATCGTATACAAAAACCGTTTTTTCGGAATTTGTATACCATCAACCAAATGAGCTTGCCAGGTTCATAAGAGCTTCGTACTTTTTAACAGTGAATAAACGAGCCAAAACATTCTTGATGTCCGGTATGTCTGCTTCTGTTGTAATAAACAAGTCACGCCCCTCTGATAAATTGTGTTCTTCATACTTTTCTTTCTTGTATTTCCAGGTTTTTTTATATCTTTCATCATCAAGCCCCAAATGTTCAAGATAAACGACTTTGCCGTTCAAAGGATGCACTAATGTGAAATCAGGGCAAAAATCCTGACCACAGCAAAGCAGCCTTCTTTCATAGGCATACTTTATATTCAAAGAGTACAAAGCGTCACAAATAAATACTTCGGATTTAGAACGTACCTTTTCACCGTGCTTTGCAGTATATATCAGCTCAGAAACATATGCCTGTTTTTCACTTGGGTAGACCTGAAACGAAATCGGAGAAGAACATGACATCTTTTCTGTAAGAGATTTCATATACGGAAGAGATTCGGACAAGATTTTCTTTATGTATTTTGATTCTTTTAAAAACGGTTCTGCAAAATCACGTTTGAACAACAGTCTTCTTATGAACTCGTTCTCAGAATCTGCGGAGATATATTTTTGTATACGATTCCCGTTCACTGAAGTAACGTGATAGTAATATGTTCGTCCTTTTTTCTTTCGGACAGATATGCATCCAAGAGGAAAACCTTTTATGTATTTTTCCAACTCCTCATATCTTACCCGCAGACCGTCCATTGCTTCCATGAAGCCATACTCGTATTCATTCAACACAGATATAGTCCCTCATACTTTCAAATTTTGCCTGCTTGATGCCCGAAATATTCATTACATCTTCAATAGTATTAAAACGGCCGTTCGTTTCGCGATATTTAATTATTTTAGAGGCTGTGCTTTCGCCGACACCGGGTATAGTGCACAGCAAAGATACATCTGCGGTGTTGATGTTAACTTTGCCGGAAACAGAAGAAGAACTGCCTCCGGAACCGGAACCCGTACCCGAATCGGAAACAGCGGTCCCGCTGATAATCGCACCGCCGGTCTCTCCGATTGCAGGAACCTTTATCATTACATTGCCATCAATCGTATCAACAAGATTGATGCATTCCGGATCAGCATCGTCAGAAAAACCGCCGGCTGCCTCAACTGCCTCGCTGACCAATGCTCCGGAAGTCACTTCAAAGATGCCGGGATTTTTTACAGCACCGACAACATAGACCTTGCAGATTTTCTGTCTGAAAGGGGTGGCCTGTACAGGCTCAGCAGTGGATGTCACGACCGGCAAGGGGCTGATTATTTCAGCATCACCGGAAATATCTTCCCGTGAAATAAAGATGCCGATTATTACGGCAATGAGAGCAAGCACAGCAAAGAAAATGTACTTTGAATAATAGGGCAACATAATAACTCTGCCCCAAATACGTATTTTGATATCTTTTTTCATAATTACACTCTTTCCGTTGCTGCCGGGAAGGAAAACATATATCAAAATGTCAAATTATGCAAATTGTCGAAAAATGTTGACAATATATATATACTGTCTCTTATACACATCTCCGAG
>CAMFNB010000051.1 GCA_945965275.1 uncultured Clostridia bacterium
TTAATCACAAAATATAAGCTCAACTATCTTAGTTTTAAATTGACATTTCGATAATTCTGTATTTTGTAAGATGTGATAGGTTAAAAAATCTCTTTCTGAAATATAAACATCCTGGGGTGTATTTGAGTTTGGGGCACAAATAACTCTGTTTGAATTTGTCATTCTGCCATACTCTTTTTTTATAGTTCCAATGAGTATCCCGTATGGATTAAATATATCAATCCTGTATTCGATATAATCTATCGCTCTGTCTGTATCATTAATCAGATCACAATCAATTCTGATGCAATTCACCTTATGTCCGCTTTGAATGTCGTTATAGCTGTCAGCAAAAGCTTCATTACATACAATATTCACTTTGGTATATTGATAATAAAATGTATAAAATAAATTTAACGCAAATGCAAGAATTGCCAAAGCAAAAACTATCCATTTTACGGCAGAGATTTTTTTAATCATTTTATAAAACCCCCGAATACTTCTTCCCGAGACGCAGGTTTTAAGTTAAGAGAAGAAAGCTTGGCGTTGAGTCTGTTTAACTTTTCCGCTTTATATTTTTCTCTTATTTCGTTTATTCTAAGATTTGCCTCATCAATATCCGAGTTATTCAAAGCATTATTTTCAGACAATATTGCTTTATTTATATTGTGTTTCAATATACATTCGACAACAGTCATGCTTAATGCGGTTAAAAACATTGCTGAAGCAGCAAAAACAGAATGAACAAATAAAGAAACTGCAACAGATCCTAAAAGAAGCGCAATGACAATTAAAGTTAAAACAAATGTTTTATCAAATACACGTTTTGATACTTCATCTGCTCTTTCTTTGATTCTTTTATTCACATCATTTCTGATACTTCTGTTTTCTGTTTCGGAATCATAAAAACCCGTATTTAATCTTGAATCAACAGTCATACTGCCAAACGGAAAAGCCGAAAACTCAGAATAATTCCCTTTATAGTTTAATTTTGCAGAATACATCGGGATATAAGAAAATGCAGATTTTTTTGAATTTACATGAATTAAATTCACTCTTAAATCTTTCAAATGATCACATGAAATAGAATCATGGACATAATGCTTTATGTTGCTGCTGTGCTCCTTTTCTATTGATTCACGATTAATCTTACTGATACGTCTAAAATCAAAATCCGCAACAGGGACAAACAATCTTTCCCCTATATAATTATAATCATAATAGAAATTTTTCGTTAAAAAACCCGATTTGTTAACATCAAGCAAAACACACGAAACAGCATTCATGTTGCCTGAAACTGAAGTGTAATTTGTAACGTTTTGATATTGTGTTACAGTCCTCTGCTTAGTAACTTTCCTGTAATAAGTTTCTCCGTCTGTTACATACGGTTCATTTTCGGTATAATATTCATAAGATATATACGGTTCAGATTTCACTATACCTGCCTGAGCAGAATACGAAACATACGCATTTAAATCTTCGCTGTATAATTCATACATGTGTTTCAAAACAGGAGAAATGTTGCTGTCGAAAATATCAGGATTTACTTGGCTTCCTGCAATACTTATCCAGATTTTTCTGATAAATTCTTCTTGTGAATATTCCGGATTCAGTTGTCTTACAATAAGATAATCATAGTTTTTGTTAGCATTATCTGAAGTTATAATGAATTTAGCACCACAAGATGAACAAACACCGACAGAATCCGTAACTACAGAAACGTTTACGGAACCACACTGGGGACATTTTAAAGTTTTAAATTCAACAGACATTCAGAACTCCGTTCAGTTTAAAGATTTATCGGTCCGAATCCGGGAAGAGCATTTCCCGCTTCGTCTGTAATATTACTTTCAGGATTCATACCGAATCCGTAATATAGGTCATAATCTTTAATATTGTCGCATTCAGCACCGTACATTATGCGAATTTCATTCTTCTTTACATATGCCTTACAAGGTATTATTCTGCCGCTCTTAAAGTCATCCTTCTTAACAAGACTGAATCCTTTTGCAACCGGAGTTGCTTTAAGATCTCCGTCATTATTCAGGAATCTGACGGTAACACCGGCATCATCCTTCTCTATTGAATCAATCTTTATTCCCGGAAGAATTCCCTTCTCTTTGGCTTTTTCGGGTTCAATGAGATTAAACATGGCATCAGCTGCTTTTTTACCTACCTTATGCTGTGAGGGACTGTCTAAATGAATTCCGTCTGAGTACGAAAAACATAAACTTGCAACTGTATCAAGTCTTTCAATTTTCTTTGGCATTTCAAGCTGAACATTTCGTATATATGGCCAGTAAAATTCAGGAAGATTAGGATCTCCCTCAGGATAATCAAGCCATCTTCCGATCTGAACCTGAACAATAGGCAATACTCCTTCTTCAGGACATGTACCCATATCAGCTCGCATTTCACTAAACAGATATGTACATCTTTCAAGATATAAAGGAGCCTGTGGTTTCCATGCATCAGAGCATCCCTGGAACCAGAATACTCCTCTTACATGAGAGCCGTTTACCTTAAAACGTCTCAACATTGCGCCAAACAAGGAGCCGTCACCGCCAAGTGCTTTTAAATTCGGATCCCAATGCTCCTGAACAGTGCCACCGTGTGCACAGGGTATAACACCCTGCGGAATTCCGGTAAGCTCATACATTCTGATTGCAAAAGGGAGACCGGGTGATATGCCCTTTCCTTCTTCCATCGGAATACCGTTTAACTTATCCATATGAACTCTGTCAACAGCAATTTCGATCTGATGAATCGGATTTTTTGCTGAATCCCAGTGATCATCCATATAGAAGCATCTGATATTGGGATTTTTCTTGTAAAACTTGTCTTCCTGAGAAAGTCTTCCGTGGCCTTCCATATTGGACTGTCCCGCAAGAATCCAAACATCTCCGACATATATATTGTTATATATTTCACTGTTTATAAACAAAGAATACGGTCCGCCGACCGGGATGCCTGTTAAAACATTTTTGACGATTTTAACATCATAGTTTTTTCCTTCTTTGTCAAAGCACGAAACAGCTGTAATTTTTTCATCAGTTTCTATGAAAACCTTACAGGTATTATCAATACCACGCTGCATAACCATGCCGCTTTTAATACCGCTAATCATTATTTAAGCCCCTTCTCTTTTGTAATTTTCAATCATACAATTTTTTCGCCCATGTCACCGCCGGCAAGAATATGATAATGAATGTGAGGTACACTCTGTTTGGCATCTTTACCGCAGTTATTGATTACTCTGAATCCGTTTTCAGTAAGCCCTTCCTGCTTTGCAATGTTTGCAATGGCGATTTGAATGCCGCCAAGAAATTCTTTATCTGATTCATCAAATTCAAGAACAGAAGATTTATGTTTTTTTGCAGCAACAACAATATGAACCGGCATTTGCGGAGCAATATCTCTGAAAGCTACACAATAATCATCTTCATATACTTTGTTTGAAGGAATTTCACCGTCAATTATCTTACAAAAAATACAATCGCTCATCAGCCCATTACCTCCTTAACAATATCAGGAATTGCTTTAAGCATATCATCAACAGCTGCGGGATTTTTACCGCCGGCCTGAGCCATATCAGGTCTTCCTCCGCCACCGCCGCCGCACATTCCGGCAGCTTTCTTAATGATGTTTCCTGCATGAGCACCCTTGGCAACAGCATCTTTAGAAGCCATTGCTACAATTGAAACTTTAGAATCACCGGCAGCAGCTATAACAACAACACCACATCCGATTTTATCTCTGATTCCGTCAGCTGCATCACGGAGTCCGTCGCCTTCCAACATATCCATTCTTGTTGCTACAACCTTAACACCGTTAATTTCAACCGCATTGTCGATAATCTCATCAGTATTGCCTGTTGAAAGTGTTTTTTTCAAAGCATCCATTTCTTTCTGAAGTGCTTTATGATCAGCAAGAATATTATTAACCTTGTTTACCACATCATGAGGAGCAGCCTTTACAGCATCACAAATTGTTTTAACGGTATTGTCTCTGTCTGTAAAATATGCTCTGGCTCCGCTGCCTGTTACCATTTCAATTCTTCTGATTCCGGCTGATACTCCGCCTTCGGAAATGATTTTTGCCATACCAATTGAAGCTGTGTTTTTTACATGTGTACCGGCGCAGAACTCAAGACTGAAGTCGCCCATTTTAACAACTCTTACTTCACTGCCGTACTTTTCACCGAAGAGCGCCATTGCACCAAGCTTCTTAGCCTCATCAATAGGCATTACTTCTGTAGTTACTTTATAGTCAGCATAAATTGCTTCATTTACGATATCTTCAACCTTCTGAATCTCTTCGGCAGTAACTGCTGATGTATGGTTAAAGTCAAATCTGAGTCTGTCTGCGTTTACAGCCGATCCTGACTGATGGAGCTGATTTCCGAGAACAGTCTGAAGAGCCTTCTGCAGAATGTGAGTTGCACTGTGGTTTCTTTCTGTTGCAAATCTGTTGACTTTATCAACAGACATTCTACAGGTATCACCGTTATTAATCTGACCGTCTTCAACTATGCCTGTATGTACCCATTTGCCGTCTGTTTTTGTTGTGGCAAGAACTCTGACTTTGAAATTATCTCCGGTTATTGTACCAATATCTCCTTCCTGACCGCCGCTTTCTGCATAGAAAGGAGAAACATCTGTAACAATAGCGCAAGTGTCATCTCCTGTCATGGCAGCAAAGAGAATTTTTGCATCGGCTTCAAGTACGTCATAACCGATAAATTCAGTCTTGGCAAGATTATCAGGAAGCGTAACACCTGCATTTGCCCATGAACTTCTGTCTTTTATGGCAGCCTTTGCAGTTTCCTTCTGTACTTTCATTGCAGCTTTGAAACCTTCTTCGTCAACACCGAATCCGTTTTCTGAAAGAATGTCATTTGTCAAATCAAACGGGAAACCGTAAGTGTCATGAAGTTTGAAAGCTACCTCACCGGGAAGAATATAATCCTGACCCTTATGCTCATCCATATATGTCGAAAGAAGTGAAAGTCCCTGATTAATTGTCTGTTCAAATCTTTCTTCTTCAGTTTTTATAATTTTCTTAATGTAATCTGCATTCTCTTTGAGGTTAGGATATGCATCACCAGAAAGTTCAATTACCAGATCTGCAAGCTTATACAGGAATGTTCCCTGAATATCGATCTTTTTACCGTTACGTGCAGCTCCTCTGAGTAAACGGCGAAGAACATATCCGCGACCTTCATTAGAAGGAATAACTCCGTCAGATACCATCATAACAGTACTTCTGATGTGGTCGGTGATTTTTCTTATTGATACATCATTTTCATAAACATCACCGTACTTCTTACCTGACATTTCGCAAACCTTATCGAGAATTGCTCTGATTGTGTCTACTTCAAAAAGATTGTCAACACCCTGCATTACACAGGCAAGTCTTTCAAGTCCCATACCCGTATCAATGTTCGGCTTCGGAAGTCTCACATATGTACCGTCTTCCTGACGATCAAACTGGGTAAATACATTGTTCCAGACTTCCATATATCTGTCACAGTCGCATCCGACTTTACAATCCGGCTTACCGCAACCGTATTCAGGGCCTCTGTCATAGTGTATTTCTGAACAGGGACCGCAAGGACCTGTACCGTGTTCCCAGAAGTTATCTTCTTTACCCATTCTGAAAATTCTGTCAGCAGGAACGCCGACATCTTTATTCCAAATTTCAAAAGCTTCATCATCTTCAAGGTAAATTGTGACATAAAGTCTGTCTTCGGGAATTTCCATTACCTTTGTAAGGAATTCCCAAGCCCACGGAATAGCTTCTTTCTTGAAATAATCTCCGAAGGAGAAGTTACCCAGCATTTCAAAGAAAGTTCCGTGTCTCGCTGTTTTACCAACATTATCAATATCAGGTGTTCTGATACACTTTTGACATGTTGTAACTCTGTGGCAAGGCGGCTCTTCAGCGCCTGTAAAATAAGGCTTTAAAGGAGCCATTCCAGCATTAATTAAAAGAAGGCTCGGGTCATTGTGAGGAACGAGCGAAAAGCTCGGAAGTCTAAGGTGACCTTTGCTTTCGAAAAAGCTTAAATATTTTTCTCTGATTTCGTTAAGTCCTAATTTCTGCATTTTCTTTCTCCACTTTATTTATATCTTTAATGTAATTTCTTTATTTGCCGGCTCATATAATCTGAGTTTTACTCCGGCTGCTTCAAGCATTCTCTTAGAGGCTCGTGTACTGTCTGTATCAGCATATTTGTCACTCATGTAAATGATTTCGCTGATACCCTTTTGAATTATTGCTTTAGCGCATTCATTGCACGGGAACAATGTTACATAAACTTTGCTTCCTTTAAGTCCGGAACCGTTATAATTTAATATTGCATTAAACTCAGCATGACATACATAAAAATATTTCATGTCATACGGACTGTCTCCTTCTCTTTCCCACGGAAAAACATCATCAGAACATCCGATGGGCATCCCGTTGTATCCCAGTGAAAGGATTCGGTTATCCGAACTTACAATGCATGCACCGACCTGTGTATTCGGATCTTTACTTCTTTCCGCAGAAAGGAGTGCAATCCCCATAAAATATTCATCCCACGATAAATAATCTGCTTTTTTCATAGTTTACCTCTGGTAAAAACATTCAAAAATATTTAGAAAAATTATATCATTTCAGGACATCCTTATCAACAACTTTTCATATTATGTTATATTGTAAAACTGCAGTAATTATGATAATATTTTAACACTTATAGAGTTTTCAATTCATTTAGGAGGACCATCAAATGAAAAATCGTGTATTTGCAGCAATACTTGCACTTGGTATGCTTGTATCCTGCATTTTACCAACGGCTGTTTCAGCTAGTTACAGCATTCCGGGAGCTGACGGCGGCGGACTGGATTTTTATTCAATAACAATCCACTATGACCAGCCGACTGTTGTCCAGTATAAGAGTGTCACACAGGCTGAATCAAAAGCAGACTCACTTATTCCAACTTATTCAGAATCAGGTAAGCTTACCTATACCGCAGGCTATGTTTTTGCAGAGCCTGAAGAAACCAGAGTTATTCGCGCAGGTGATTCACTTGGAGCAAAAGGTACTGCTTACAACTTATATAAATCGGCAGTAAGAGAAGGCGGCGGATACGTAGGTAACTTTATCGGATTAACCGGCAACGGACACAATACTGATATTTACTACACAACATTTCCTAAAGAGTACTCATACATTCACAACATACATGACAAAGACTTAATTCAGTCTGCGGATCCTGTAAGCCTTCGCGGTGTTACGGAAATAGTCGATGATGCGGGAACAAAGAACCCTAACATTGAATTTGGTGCGGACGGATATGCTCTTGACGTAAACGGCGGAAGAATTGATGACAACGGTTATCTTCTTGACGAACACGATGAATGGTATGCATATAACTCTAAGGGTGAAAAAGAAAAACTTCAGTTATTCAAAGTTTCACTTGATGAAGTTGTTCCTATGTCAAGATATGATGCAAACGGAAGAATTATCAAAATTTCTCAGTACGAAGGAGCAATGGTTTATGTAGTTGACGAAAACGGAAACATTGCACTTGACAAGCAGGGAAACCAAAGAAGAGGTACACCGGCTCTCGGAACACCGGTGATGAAGTCTCACATTACTTCAATTACTGTTGAACTTGATGCTCTCGGAACTCAGCTTTACACTGATAAGGCTTCAGATCCTCAGCAGAACAACACTATTACAGTTTCAATCGGAAACTGCAAAGACAATATTGATATTATTCCGGGTTGCGGTAAAATTCTCGGTGTTGCAAAAAGTGTTACAACAAGAACAAGCATGACATGGGACAGGAATACATTTGATGCAACTATGCAGAGTGTTCCTCTTGAAATGACTCAGGAAGAACTTGATGCCATCTCTCCTAATTCAGATAAGATTTATGTTGAATTTGGTGTAAGTACAATACAGGGCGAAGAAGCTTACAGCAAAAAGTACATTATGGCTAACGACTATAATTCAGGACTTAAGAAGCAGGAACTTACAATTCTTACAGAAGAAGATGCTTCGAATTACGCAACTCCTGTTCCAAAGGATGACGGATCCGGCTCATTTGTAGGAAGTCTTCTCTTCTGGATTATCATCGGAGCTGTTGCTCTTCTCGCTCTTGCAGCTGTAGCATTCTTCGTAGTAATTCCGTTACTTAAAAAGAAAGCTGCAAAGAAACAGACAACACAACCGGAAACAAATTCAAATCAGCAGTATTATACAGATGAATACGGCAATCAGTACTATTATGATGCAGCAACAAATCAGTATTACCCTGTTAATGCTGCTCAGGAAAGCGGAAACACAATGGATCAGGACAACCAATACATTACAGACGAAAACGGAAACACATTCTATGTTGACGAATCAGGTGCATACTATTTCTATGATACTGCAACAGAACAGTGGATTCCTTGTGACAACCAGTCAGAACAAGCTCTTGCTGAAACTGCAACGGAAGAATCTCAGGCCGAAGACAATCACTACATTACAGACGAAAACGGCAATACATTCTACGTAGATGACAACGGTGCATATTATTACTACGATACAGCATCAGAACAGTGGGTTCCTTGTGACACTCAAAACGAGGTTGCATCTGAAGAAGTTTCAACAGTATCATCTTCAGATGATAATCACTATGTAACAGATGAAAACGGAAATACATTCTATGTAGATGACAACGGCACATACTACTATTATGATGCTGTTACTGAACAGTGGTATCCGTGTGATAATTCAGCTGCTGAAGGAAATGCACCGGTTGCCGAAGAAGCACAGCCTGCAACTGAAGAATCTCAAGCCAGAGACAATCATTACATCACAGATGAGAACGGCAACACATTCTATCTTGATGATAATGGTGCTTATTACTACCTTGACCCTGCAACGAATGAATGGATTCCTTGTGATACAAATACTCAGGAACAAGCTCCTGTTCAGGAAACTCCTCATTATGAACAGCCTCAGGCACA
>CAMFNB010000052.1 GCA_945965275.1 uncultured Clostridia bacterium
TTAATCCTTGTTTTTCTGATCGTTTTCTTAATCAGGAAATAAGATTGTTTAAATCTTTAAATAATATATTTTCGGACAAATAGAAAACCGTACCAAACGGTACGGCGTTCCACAAATACTTAGTTAAAAAGGGGACGACCGTAACCGGGCCAAACGGTAAGCCGTCCTGTAACACCAATTATATCATATTTATTAATTTGTGCAACTAATCAGTTTAAATACAAAAGAAATGTCTTTTTGTTTTTCTGATTGTTTTCTTAATAAGGAAATAAGATTGTTTAAACCTTTAAATAATATATTTCGGACAAATAGAAAACCGTACCAAACGGTACGGCGTTCCACAACATTATTGTTAAAAGGGGACGACCGTAACCTCGCAAACGGTAAGCCGTCCTGTAACACCAATTATATCACAAACAATCACTTATGCAACAAAAAAATCCGTTACTCAGCCTTCTTTCTCTTCGGCATCTTCGTCTTAATAAGCCAAAGGAGATACTGATATGATTTGTTTTTCGTGAGGTGTGACAAAAGAACATATATTCCCACACCCGTCACTGCCTGAACAGCAAGAATTGCAATGTTCGGCATCGGAATAAACTGAATCGGATACACGGCTGCACACATTACAACAGAAAGAATGATTGCCGGAGCAAGATCCTTTAGCTGTTCAAAAAATCCGTAGCCAAGGAGCTTTCTGTTAGGCTGAATATTAACAATCATGCTTATGAGCGTTGCAAGGGGAAGTGAAACACCCATCGCCTTAACTCCCAGCGGAACCGCACCGATAATAAGAAGAAGTGCAATCGGCTTCTTTATAAATTCAAGCTTGAGAACCACGTCTCCCCTGCCTATTGCTTTCATAGCCTGGAGATTTGCTTCCGTCACGATATGAAGAGCACAATGTATTGCAGCAAGCCGGAGGAACAAAACAGACTCAATCCAAACCTCGGTGAGAAGCACCGTTATAAGAGGTGTTGCAACGGCAAACAATCCCGCCATCATGGGGAAAATAATATATGAAGTATGTCTGATTGAAGTTTTTGTAAGTTCTTTTACCTTTGCCTTATCGTCATTATGGTTGGACATCGCAGGAAACATAACTGATGAAATCGAAGATGTCAGATTTTCAGATATAAGGTCCGGGAAATTTTTACCTTTGTTATAGAAGGCAACCTGATCAGAAGGATAGAATTTTCCTATTACAAATGTTCTGAGGTTGTTGAAAATAGAACCTATGAGATTGGCAAACATACAGCTTGAACCGAAGCCCAGAAGCTCCTTTGCAGACTTTTTTGAAAAAATAAAAGAAGGATGCCATTTTACAGTGAATGAAAGCACCACAGAATCAATAACCGAATTTGTAAGGAACTGACCGATAAGAGCCCATATTCCGAATCCCTTGTATGCCATTACAATTCCGACCACTGCGGAAACAAGGGTTCCTCCCAGCGTTGAGAAGAAAAATCTTCGGAAAATCATATGCCTTGAAACATATGCATGCTGAACAGAGTTGTATGCCGAAATAATCAGCTTAACAGCACATATACGCATAGGCCATGTCAGATTCATATTATAGAATTTTGAAATAAGCGGTGCGGTAAAAAAAAGAATTACATACAAAACAACTGATATGGCAAGCGAACAATAGAAAATCGTTGAGAAATCAGTCTTGTCCGCATTCTTCTTTTGTATAAGAGCCTGATTGAGACCGTTGGAAACGAAAACATCTGCAATCATGATAAATACCATTATAATAGCAATCTCACCATAATGCTCGGGGGCAATAATTCTTGCAAGAATAACAGAAATAACGAAAGTTATTCCCTGTGCAAGAAAGCGCTCGGCAAATTTCCAGCCGATTCCCGAAAGCACTTTTCCGTTTTCCGATTTATCAATACCCAAAATCAGTACCTCAATTACTTCTTTAAAAATTCTTCAATAATATCCGCAATCTGCTCTGCTCCGTTAAAGCTGTCGCTGAATCCGACATATGATTCAAAATCTAAGCATTTCTTACAGTACTCTTCTTCATTGAAGTTTTCAATGCAGGAATACAATTCTTCGTCTGACTCGCAGAATTTTACAGGCATTTTTTCAATATCAACCATAAATCCTCTGTCGCCGGAAATATATTCCTTAATATCCTTTGCAATAAGGAACAAAGGTTTTCTCGCAACAATGGATTCAAATATAATTCCGGAATAATCCGATATTACAACATCAGCTGCAGCAATAAGTTCAAACGGATCTGTGTGAGATGTTACATCAACGGCATTCTCGAACTTTTCAAAGCTTAAATGTGACATTGTAGGATGCAGTTTCATGAGCACTACGAATTCACTGCCGAATTTTTTTCCGAGAGAATCTGCAACAGCATCGAAGTCAGTATCATATATATCAACAGTCTTTGCTTTTCTGAATGTCGGCATATACACTGCAATCTTTTTGTTTTCTGCAATACCGTACTCTTCTCTTATTTTTGTTTTGAACTCATCAGTTCTTTTTACTACAGCCTGAATTCTGGGTACGTCACACTTTTTGACTTCTCCTGAATAGAAAAAGTTTGTTTTGAAATGATTATATCGCAATTCATTGTCTGAATACATAAGATCAGTAATTGACGCATCATATTTAGATGCCATAACATAATCTTTATTTAAGGATTTTGCAGCACCTTCGTTATTTTTGAAATTCAAAGTGGAATGCCAGCATTGCACATAGAACTGATTCTTTTTCTTTACAGGTTTAAAACTGTTTTTAACGTTTGAAACCCAAACCGCAGATTTTGAAAGAGCACAATGCATCCGGAAGGTGTTTCTTTCAACGGGGGTAAAATAATCAGGGAGTTTGATGTTTTTATCTTCAACAAGCCAGTACAGCCTGTATTTCGGATTGCGGCGATGAAGTTCTTCCGCAATATATCTCGGATCATCACCGATGCCATTGCCTCTGAAGTTTTCAAAATAAATCGAGTTTTTATTCACAGGTAAAAGCCGTGCGAACATTTTTAAGAAGCTATATTTTTTAAAGATTGACACTTTAATCCTTCCCCCTGGATTTATTGCTGTCTTCTGTTGATATTATCATTTATGGTGCTGACAGTCAAAAGAACGCCAAAAATCAATCACTGTTTTTTCAGAAAATCCTCTATTATGTCAGCAATTGTGATTTCACCCGACAGGTCGTCTTCAAATCCCGCAAAGTTCTTAAATTCCCTGCATTTTTTCAGGTATTCTTCTTCGTTGAATGTTTTAATACACTCTATGAGTTCTTCATCTGTCATGCAAGGCTTACTCGGAAGTCGGTCATATTCAATTGAAAATCCTCTGTCCTGTGTCTTGTATTCTTCAAAATCTTTTGCTGCGAGAAACAGTGGCTTGTCCGCTGCTACAGTATCAAACACAATTCCGGAGTAGTCAGATATCACAACGTCAGCGGCACCCAAAAGTTCATAAGGGTCAGTATGTGCTGTAACATCAATTGCATTTTCAGTGTTTTTAAAACTGAGATGTGACATCGACGGATGGAGTTTCATCAGAAGAACAAATTGAGCGCTAAACCGTTCATTCAGTGCACTGATAACTTTTTCAAAGTTTATATTATACACATCCGTTTTTCTTCCGGACCTGAAAGTAGGCATGTAAACGGCAATTTTCTTTTCACCTGATATTCCGTACTCGTTACGAATCTTTTCACTAAACTCAGCAGCCTTTTTTATTGTGGCCCCGACTCTCGGAACTCCGCATCTGATTACCTCGCCTGAATACCAAAAATTATTTTTGTAATTTGCGTATGAAATATCATTATCAGAATACATGAGGTCGGTTATTGAAGCATCGTACTTTGCAGCCGCAATATAATCTGCCTCAAGCTTTTTTGCAGAGGCTTCATTTTTCTTTATATCAAGAGTTGTATGCCAACACTGGACATAGAACTGGTTACTTTTCTTTCTCGGTTTGTAACTGTTTTTAATGTTTGAAACCCATACCGATGATTTAGCCAGAGCGTAATATGCATGAGTAGTGTTTCTTTTAACAGGAATAAGATATGACGGGAGTTTGATGTTCTTGTCTTCCGTAAGCCAGTACATTTTGTATTTTGGATTTCGTCTGTGGAGTTCCTCTGCTATGTATCTCGGATCATCACCGAATCCCTTTCCTCTGAAATTTTCAAAATACATCGTATTTTTATCAGCAGGACAAAAAGAAACAATCTTTTTGATTATTCTGTTATTGAATATATAATCTTTAATTCTCATTTTTCCCCGAATCAGAGCCTAAGTTTAAGGCGCAGTTTTGTTAAGGGTATCACATGCGGATATATAAGTCAAAAACTAAAACGCACAAACTGACAATTTCAGTTTCTGCATTGTCGGAAATTCGATATATCCTCCGATTAATCTTTTCAGCAAAAAAGACCCCTTACTTTTTTACAGTAAGAGGTCTTTAAAAACTGTTCCGTCAGGTCAGTTATATTTGTTAATCAGTTTTCTCATTTTTAATTTTCTTCTTAATTATAATCATCACGATTGAAAGAGCGAATGCAAGAATTGCTGCGACAATAAACAAATAATAACCTATTCCCCAGTCATATTTGCTTGACGGGATTACTCTTCTGTCAACATAATCCCATCTTTGTATCATGAATGCAGCAAATGAAAGGATGTCGAATATAATTATCGGAATTGGTTTTTTCAAAAGCGCAAACAAAACGCATAAAAGAGAAAAACCTCCGATTGCCGCAACAAATATCACATATATTATTCCGATACCTGCATTACCGAATATTTTGGAACTTGCACTGCTGTATACTCTTGCATAAGTAACCATTGAGATATCCACCATATCACCGGCAGTAAGATTCAAGTCTTTGTCAATTACATAATCCGCATTATCAAGCAATGATTCTCTGTACTCTTTTTCAGCTGATCCATACGGAAGCAGAACAGATAAAGTCATAAGAACGGTTACCGCCAATAAAGCAACAAAACAAATTGTAAGTTTCTTTCGATTATCAGTTTTCATTTTTTCCTCCGAAAAGTATTACTGGGTAAAAAATACAAATATGTCAGGTAACATTCAATAAACTGACGGTAACAAAAAAGACCTCTTACTTTTTTACAGTAAGAGGTCCTTCGGAATATAACTTTTAACTTATGTTAAGGATTAGTCCTCACCATAGAGTTTAGCAAGTCTGTTAAGGTGTTCCATCTTATCCTTAGCATTCTTTTCAGCTTCTGCAAAGAGAACTTCTGCTCTCTCAGGGAATGCCTTCTTGAGTGATAAGTAACGTGTCTCACCTAAGATGAAATCTCTGTATTCAGCTGTAGGAGCCTTGCTGTCAAGCTGGAACGGATTCTTGCCTTCTTCTGCAAGTCTTGGATCGAATCTGAATAAGTGCCAGTAACCTGCTGCTACTGCTTCCTTCTCCTCAGTCATAGCCTTGCTCATACCCTTCTTGATACCATGGTTGATACATGGAGCATAAGCAATAATGATTGAAGGTCCGTTGTAAGCTTCAGCTTCCTTGATAGCCTTGATACACTGGTTCATGTCAGCACCCATAGCGATCTGAGCAACATATACATAACCATAGCTCATTGCGATTGCAGCAAGGTCTTTCTTCTTAACTGACTTACCTGCAGCAGCGAACTGAGCAACAGCACCGGTAGGAGTTGACTTAGATGACTGACCACCTGTATTTGAGTAAACCTCTGTGTCGAATACGAAGATGTTGATGTCTCTGTTTGAAGCAAGAACATGGTCAACACCGCCGAAACCGATATCGTATGCCCAACCGTCACCACCGAAGATCCATGTTGACTTCTTAGCAAGGTACTCCTTTTCATCAAGAACTGCCTTGATTGCCTTAGCAACAGGAGACTTCTTAGGAGCTGCCTTGAGAGCTTCAACAAGTCCGTTTGTAGCTTCACCGTTAGCTGATCCGTCATTCTTTGTATCGAGCCAAGCCTTAGCTGCAGCTGAGCACTTCTCACATCCGTTTTCAGCGATTTCAGCTACGTTCTTAGCAAGTTTTTCTCTGATAGCATCCTGAGCAAGGAGCATACCGTAACCAAACTCAGCGTTGTCTTCGAAGAGTGAGTTCTGCCAAGCAGGACCGTGACCCTTTTCATCAGTTGTGTATGGACAAGCAGGAGCTGAACCACCCCAAATTGATGAACAACCTGTAGCGTTTGCGATGTACATTCTGTCACCGAAGAGCTGTGTAACAAGTTTAGCATATGGAGTTTCACCACATCCTGCACAAGCACCTGAGAATTCAAGTAAAGGCTTTCTGAACTGGCTGCCCTTAACTGTTGTAGGAGCAAACTTTGCAGCGATCTCTGCCTTAGGAGCAAGAGTAACACCGAAGTCGAAACCGGCCTGAGCACCAAGCTGAGTTGCGAAAGGCTTCATTGTAAGAGCTTTCTCACCCTTCATACCAGGACATACATTAGCACAAGAACCGCAGCCAACACAGTCTAAAGCTGAAACTGTCATTGTGAACTTGTAACCCGGCATACCTGTCATATCCTTTGTCTGGAGGTCTTTAGGAGCCTTCTTCATATCAGCTTCTGAAAGAGCAACCGGACGGATTACTGCGTGAGGACAAACATATGAACAGAAGTTACACTGGATACACTTTGTTGCATCCCACTCAGGAACATCAATAGCTGTTCCTCTCTTCTCGTATGCTGCTGATCCGAGAGGAGTTGTACCGTCTGCATATTTAACGAATGCTGAAACAGGAAGTCCGTAACCCTTCTGGGCATTAACCGGCTTCATTACATTTTCAACGTATTCTACAAGGTCTTTGTTACCCTTGAGCTTAGCTGCCTTCTTTTCTTCGTCAACTGCTGTCTTCCATGAATCAGGAACGTTAACCTTAACAAGTCCTGTAAGACCTGCGTCGATAGCGTCGTGGTTCATCTTAACAACATCGTCACCCTTCTTTGAGAATGATCTTGTTGCAGCTTCCTTCATATACTTTACAGCATCTGCTGTAGGAATAACTTTTGCAAGTGTGAAGAATGCTGACTGCATGATTGTGTTGATTCTTCCGCCGAGACCAATCTTCTTTGCAATTGATACAGCATCGATTGTGTAGAACTTAATATCGTTCTTAGCAATGTACTGCTTCATCTTTGCAGGAAGCTCTTTGTCAAGCTGGTCAACATCCCATGCACAGTTAAGAAGGAATGTACCACCCTTCTTAAGGTCTTCAACGATATCATACTTGTTTACATATGAAGGGTTATGACATGCAACGAAGTCTGCTGTTGATACAAGGTATGAAGACTTAATCTTCTTTTTACCGAAACGAAGGTGAGATACTGTAATACCGCCTGACTTCTTTGAGTCATAATCGAAGTAACCCTGAGCGTAAAGATTTGTATGGTCACCGATAATCTTGATTGAGTTCTTGTTTGCACCAACTGTACCGTCAGCACCAAGACCCCAGAACTTACAAGATGTTGTTCCCTTAGGAGTTGTGTCAATAATATCTTTAACTTTAAGAGAAAGTTTTGTTACGTCATCTTCGATACCGATTGTGAATGTCTTCTTCGGCTTAGCTGAAGCTGCATTATCAAATACAGCCTTAATCTGTGAAGGAGTTGTATCCTTTGAACCGAGACCGTATCTGCCGCCGAATACAGGAACGTTAGCGAATTTGCTGTCACGAAGAGCTGCAACTACGTCGAGGAATAATGGCTCGCCGATTGCACCGGGCTCTTTTGTTCTGTCGAGAACTGAAATTGTCTTAACAGTATTAGGGATGGCAGCGATTAAGTGCTTAACTGAGAATGGTCTGTAAAGGTGAACTTTAACAAGACCTACTTTGTATCCGTTCTTGTTGAGGTAGTCAATTGCCTCTTCAGCAACGTCACAACTTGAACCCATTGCAACGATGATGTGCTCAGCGTCTTTTGCTCCGTAGTAGTTGAAGAGTTTGTACTTAGTACCGATTTTCTCGTTTACTTTCTTCATATACTCTTCTACAACTGAAGGAAGGTTGTTGTAATATGTGTTTGAAGCTTCTTTAGCCTGGAAGAAGATATCAGGGTTCTGAGCAGTACCTCTCTGAACAGGATGCTCAGGGTTCAGTGCTTTCTTTCTGAACTCTGCAACTGCCTTCTTGTCAAGCATGTCTTCTAAGTCTTTGTAATCCCAGATTTCAATTTTTGATACTTCGTGAGAAGTTCTGAAACCGTCGAAGAAATGAAGGAAAGGAACCTTTCCTGAAATTGCTGATAAGTGAGCTACTGCGCCAAGGTCCATAACCTCCTGTGCGTTTGCAGATGCAAGCATTGCATAACCTGTCTGACGACAAGCATAAACGTCACTGTGATCACCGAAAATTGAAAGAGCATGAGTTGCAAGTGCTCTTGCTGAACAGTGGATAACGCCCGGTAATAATTCACCGGCCATCTTGTACATGTTCGGTATCATAAGGAGCAAGCCCTGTGATGCAGTGTAGGTTGTTGTGAGAGCACCAGCTGCAAGTGAACCGTGAACTGCACCAGCTGCACCTGCTTCTGACTGCATTTCAGTTACTTTAACTGTCTCACCGAAAATGTTCTTTTGACCATTAGCTGCCCAAGCATCTGTTACTTCAGCCATAACTGAAGAAGGAGTGATTGGGTAAATAGCAGCTACATCGGTAAAAGCATAAGATACATGAGCGGCTGCATTGTTACCGTCCATGGTTTTCATCTTACGTGCCATAAATTTATCCTCCTCGAAAAAATAAATAATAAATTAGTTTATAACCTTTGAAATTGTACGAAATTTATATGTTCATGTCAAGAATCAGCACGCTTTTTCGGTTGATTTTAACTATAATATAATATATACTAC
>CAMFNB010000053.1 GCA_945965275.1 uncultured Clostridia bacterium
ATTCCGTGTCAGATTATAACCATAGGAAAAAAAGGAAATATAAAACAATAAGGAGAAGAAAATATGTATAAAAATATTGAAAAGCAGATTAAGTTAAGATTAAAAGATCAGGTTGAATATCAGCCGGGACAGGTAGTAAGCAAAACACTTGTACAGAATGATTCGGTAAGTATGACAGTTTTTTCTTTTGACAAAGGGGAGGAAATATCAACTCATGCTGCTGCAGGGGATGCAATGGTAACTGTGCTTGAAGGAAAAGGAAGATTTACAGTGGCGGATGAGGTGTTTTTCCTTGAAGAAGGTGAAACTCTCATTATGCCGAAGAATATTCCTCATGCAGTATACGGAGAAGAAAAGTTCAAAATGCAGCTTGTTGTGTCATATTAAAACCGGTGTGTTAAATAGTTAAGAAGCGTAAGTTCGATCATGAGCTTACGCTTTTTTATTGAGCTTAAAATAAATATCAGAATTTTCCGGTAAAAACCACAGGCGAGTATCCTGCATTGGATGATTTCAGATGATAATGAGACATAATTATGAAAAAACTCTAAATAAGAATGTGCAAATATATAATATACTCTTAAAAAAAGTTAGTACAGGTACTAATATAATAAGCAGTACATTATACGGGTGAACTGCACTTTTTTATATAGACTGTTATTGGAGGTATGCCCGGTGGCACGAGTGAATCGAAGCGAGCTTACAAAGCTCGAAATTATACGCTATGCGACAAAGAAGATGTTGGAAACGGGTTATACCAACACACAAGTCCGTGCGATTGCTAAAGAACTGAATATAAGTCCCGGAAATCTCACATTCCATTATCGGACGAAAGAGGATATGTTGGCAGAGCTTGTAGAGTTGCTTTGCGACTTCCAGTGGAAAATGATGGAAGAAGCCAAAGAGGGCTATAGCTCTACAATGGCGGTCTGCTTGGAATTGGCAGCAATGGCATCTATTTGTGAAGAAGATGAGGTCGCAAGAGATTTTTACTTGTCCGCCTACACCAGTCCAAAATGTCTTGCTATTATAAGAAAGAATGATACCGCAAGAGCAAAAGGAGTGTTCAAGGAATATTGTCTCGACTGGACGGACGAAAATTTTGAAGAAGCAGAAATACTTGCAGCCGGTATCGAGTATTCCACACTGAACACAAGCGGCGTTACGGTTGCTCTTGAAACAAGAATTGCAGGAGCAATGAATAACATTCTCAACATATTCAATGTACCCGAAGAAATACGAAAAATGAATATAGATCGTGTGCTGTCAAAAGACTTTCGGAAGCTCGGACGGCGTGTGCTGAACGAATTTAAGCAATACGTAGAGGATACCAACGAGCAAGCCTTGATGGAACTGCTGAAAGGATAACAAGGTGAGCGATATGATAAAACAAACAACGGCGAGAGCCGATGCCAATAAAGCCCTATACGGAGGTAACAATATGAAAATGAAAAAGCAATTAACAAACCGCATACTCAGCCTTGTGCTGGCACTTGTGATGGTGGTGGGACTGCTGCCGATGACGGCGCTGACAGCGTATGCTGCCACAGAGGCAAAGGATCTTGCTGGTAAAAGACAATATATCACTTATTCAAGCGGCGCCGCACAATATTTTTTCTATAAGAACTACCTTTATAAAGCCGTCTACACAAACATAAACGTAAGTGAAATTGGAATTTGGCAGGTTGGTTCGTATTTGGCTCTTTGGTCTCCGGAATTCCCGAATTCTCATACTCCTTTGCATAATGAAAGCGGTACTTGGTTGAAACCGGAGGCACTGCCCAAGGATCAGAATAGTGCCTTGGAATGCTATAGTAATAGTCAAATGTTTTCCACTTCTGCTGGTGATCGTAATTATGTGAAAGTTGTTACCATTACCTGTATGGCGGTGGGTGATCCTGTTTGGAATTGGAATAGTACAGCCTCTGCCACAGCAAGGTTTACATCCACAGACGGCAGTGCAGCGATGACGGTGGACGCCACAATCGAAAGCGTTGAACAGACTGCTGCAAGCTGCTTAGAAAAAGGTAAGGTAACTTATACCGCTACTGCCACTGCCAACGGTCAAACATATACCGATACAAAGACCGCGGACGGAGCTGTTGGTCCCCACAACTGTACCTATTCTTCTTTGGGAAACACCATCACGGAAACCTGCAACAACTGAAGCAATCACACCGCAACGGCTACATTGGAAGCAGATGGGGCATACATCTATACCGGCTCAGCCATTACCCCTGCAACAATTGATTATTCAGACAACTGGCAAGGAGATAAGCCAACTGATATTTCCTATGTCAATAATGTAGATGTCGGCACGGCTACTGCAACCATTACCGTGGAAGGCCGTACGCTGACAAAGAATTTCCAGATTAAAAATGCGTACTCCGTGTCGTTCAACGCCAACGGCGGATCGGGGGAAAAGAATTCTGTTTCGATAATGGATGGCGAAGAATATACGCTTCCTGCTAACCCCTTCACCGCTGCGAGTGGTTATCAGTTCAAAGGCTGGGCAACTTCCCAAAACGGTAATGTTCTTGAAGACGAAAAGATTATTGTAAGCGAGAATATCACTTTATATGCGATCTGGGAAAAGCTTCCCGCTGAAATGCCAACAGTTGCGGTCAGCAAAATTTCGACCCTCACCTATGGCGAATATACCGGTAAGAAATTCACGGCAACCGTAGAGAAAAAAGACGGTTACACCTATGAATATCAGTGGAGCGACGGCAATACGGTAATCGGCAATACAGATACACTTGAGATACCTGACAACCTTGCGGCAGGCATATATAACTATCATTTGGCAGTAGGCGCCAAGCGTACCGATAACGGAGAAATTACTTGGTATAGAAACCGTAATATTTCAGTTACGGTAAATCCGAAAAACCTTGATGCTTCAAAAGTTACTTTAAGCCAAGATACATTTACCTATAACGGTAAAAAACAAATACCTACTGTTATCGTGAAAATCGGCAGCAAAATATTAACGGAAAACACCGATTATGAGGTGGTCTTGCCTTCTGATTGTAAAAACGCCGGCACGAAAACAATAACCGTTAACTTTAAGGGGAATTACAGCGGCACTGCACAAGCAGATTACGAAATTAAGCAAAAAGAAATTGAAATTTACTGGGGTGCAACTGAACTTATACCTTACACAGGAGAACTTATTGTGCCGCAGGCGACAGCAACCGGTCTTGAAGACGGTGACGTTTGCACTTTGACGACTTCTGTAGTTGAAACAACCGAGGGTGCAGGAATTGTTCCGGGCAGATGGCACGCTAAGCTCACATTGCTTTCAAATGGCAACTACTGTCTGCCGGCATCCGGAAATTTGGTTGAGGTAGAATACGGAATTGTAAAAGGAAATATCGCTGCCCCTGTTGTTTCGGGCATTGACGAAACAATCAAAGGCAAAGCAGATGGTAAGATTAACGGACTTACTGCCACAATGGAGTATGCAAACGAATATACTGCTGACGATGATAAGTATACAAAAGTAACAGATGCAAATATGACTTTTGCTGCTGGTAAATACTATGTACGTTATCAGGCGGCTGGCTATTATAACGCTTCTCCTTTTACAGAAGTTACCATCAAAGACGGAGGATTGTTGAACGTTGGTGTTCCTGCAACCCAGACGGGATATACGATCGCAGCAGAAGATACCAGGCTTGTATGGAACGGTTCTACAACCCTTTCCTTTGCATTGAAAGATGGCTATTCCAAGACAAGCGCCTTTGCGGTGAAAGTCAACGGAACGCCGGTTACGCTGGATGGCAATGACCGATATGCGATCACGAACGCACAGGAAAATATTGAGATTACTGTGGAAGGCGTAGCAGATATAACTCCTCCTACCGCAGAAATCACACTCGGAACAAACAAATGGAATACATTCCTTAACAACATCACTTTTGGTCTGTTCTTCAAGGAAACGCAGGAGGTTACTATTACCGCAGCAGATAACGGCAGCGGAGTGAATACAATTCAGTATTATTTGGCAGGCGGTAAATTAAGCGAAACCGAGGTTGAACAGATCACCGAATGGGAAGACTATAACAGCACATTAAATATTGATCCCAATAACCACTACGTTGTCTACGTCAAGGTTACCGACAATGCAGGAAGCATCACGTATATCAACTCTGACGGTATTGTTTTAGACAACATTGCACCTACGCTTGAAGGTATTGAGAATGGCAAAACCTATTACGGCGACCTTACCGTCATCAAATCTGACGAGCAGTTCTACGGCATCAAGACTGTAACACTTGACGGAGAGCCAATGAGCTTTGAAGAGGGCACTTACGGTCATATTCCTGCCGACAATGCAGAGCATAACGTTGTGGTTGAAGATCACGCAGGCAACAAGACCACCTATACTGTGACGGTTATGAAGAACTATACCGTAACCTACAAGGCAGACGGTGAGACTGTTTCCACCCAGACTGTCGGACACGGCAAAGATGCTACACTGCCCACTGTTCCTGCCAAGGAAGGATTTGCCGGCAAATGGGACGCTGAGGGTAAAAATATCACCAAGGACACGACGATCAGAGTGGTTTATACAGAAATTCCTGCTGTAAAACCCAATGATGTGAAACCGGAGGATAAGTCCGACCTTGAAGATGCCAAGGAAAAGCTTGAAGAAATGCTGGAGGATGATTCCTACACCGATGAAGATAAGAAGAACATCCAGGATGCCATTGACGATATCGACGATGCACTTGAAGTCATCAGTAATGTAGAAGCAGTCGAAGAACTCATTGGCAAACTGCCGGAGAACATCACCAAGAATGACGAGGACGCAATCAAGGCAGCAGACGATGCTTACAATGCACTTTCCGACTACGAGAAGTCTCTTTTAGATGCGGATGCAAAGAAGGCACTCGACGATGCCAAGGCAGCTTTGGCAAAGCTGAAAAAGCCTGCTGACACCGACAATCCTCAGACCGGTGACAACAGTAATATGTTCCTTTGGAGCGCAATTCTCTTCATCAGCGTCGGTGCAGTAATTACACTGACCGTTGTTGACAGAAAGAGAAGAACAGCAGGCAAAAGATAAATAAATTGCATTAGTAAAGGCGGTAGTGAGCAAATCACTACCGCCTTTCATCATCCTTTTTCGTGTTAAATCTTACTGATGATGCTTTGTTATCTTTTTCTCGATTGTGAGAACATCGCCTTCAGGCTTGTATGCAATCTTCACATATGTTGCCATGGCACCGCAGCCTGCTTTTGCTGCAACAAGCTGGCAGTTCTTAACAATTTCCATAAGGCCATCGTAGTCTCCTTCAATTGTTGTCTCAAAAGGTCCTACAGAGCAGTTATATCCTGTTGATTTGATGTAGGCGATAACCTCATCTACGATACGGATGAGTTCATCCTCGTTTGTTGTTGTCGGTAAAATCTGAATAGCTACACTTGCGTTCATTTATGTTTCTCCTTGATTGTTTTTTTAGATTATATATCTCTTTTTACCGAATATGCAATATATGATATAATTAAAAAGAACAGTTCTGTAAAATTAAAGGCGTGCGAACCACCACATCCCACCGGACCGGTGTTTATACTTTTGAGTATTTTGGAATCAGAGAAAAATGATGATACAAAGTACACACTCGCTAAATAATAACAGGAGGCAATCATGGAACTTAAAAGAACCGAATTTTCATTTATTTCAGAAGCCGACGGACTTGAAATATCGGCACTCAGAATTGAGCCTGCTGATGCAGACAACATCAGGGGAATAGTTCAGTTTGTTCACGGCATGACCGAGTATAAAGAAAGATACATCGGTATTATGGAGTTTCTTGCGGAACACGGATTTCTCTGTACAATACACGATCATCGTGGTCACGGTAAAAGCGTAAAGCATGAGAGTGATCTTGGTTTTATGTACGATGCAAAGTACACGGGTCTTGTGGAAGACGCGCATCATATGACCTTGCTGACAAAAAAATACAGCGAGGAACGTACGGGAAAAAAGCTTCCTGTTTTACTTGCGGGACACAGCATGGGTTCTCTTGTTGTAAGATGCTACATCAAAAAATATGATGCGGACATTGACAAACTTATTGTGATGGGATGTCCTTCAAAACCTGCAGGATCTGCACTCGGAATACCGCTTGTAAAAGTACTTGAGTTTTTCAAAGGCGAGAAAGCAAAATCAACGCTTATGGATAAATTATCTCTCGGTTCATTTGAAAAAAAGTTTAAACATGAGAATTTGAGAGGCGCGTGGCTTAACACTGACAAGGAAGAGGTTAACAAATACAATAATCATCCGTTATGCGGATTCTCTTTTACACTTAACGGATATGAAAGTCTTCTCAAAGCCACAAACGAAACATATAACGGTAAGGGATATGAAATGAAAAACAAAAATCTTCCGATAAGATTTTTGTCCGGAAAAGATGATCCCTGCGGCATTTCGGAAAAGGCAGTAAATGACGCGGCAGCAGTTCTGAAAAAAGCAGGATATACTGATGTGAAAGTTAAACTCTATGACGGAATGAGACATGAAATACTGCTTGCGCCGGACAAACATCTGGTATACGAAGACATTTTGAATTTTGCAGAGGCGTGACCGTGATATGGGAAAATACATAATGGCTTTTGATGCGGGAACCACATCAGAGCGTGCAATAATATTTGATAAAAACAGTAAAATTGTAAGTGTTGCTCAAAAAGAAATAGCTCAGATTTATCCGCAGGCGGGATGGGTGGAGCATGACCCCACGGAAATATGGGCCGCACAAATCGGTGTGGCCGCGGAAGCAATGACAAAGGCCGGCATTCTTGCTGATGAAATTGAAGCAATAGGAATCACAAACCAAAGAGAAACAACAATTGTTTGGGATAAAACGACAGGACAACCGATATATAACGCAATAGTCTGGCAATGCCGAAGGACAAAGGATTACTGTGAAAGCATAGCCGGCCGCAAAGAAGAGATAAAAGAAAAAACAGGACTTGTACTTGATCCGTATTTCTCTGCAACAAAACTCAAATGGATTCTTGACAATGTTGACGGTGCACGTGAAAAAGCCGAAAAGGGAGAGCTTCTTTTCGGGACAGTTGAGACATGGCTCATTTGGAAACTTACAGGAGGCAAGGTTCACATAACCGACTACTCAAACGCATCAAGAACAATGATGTTTAACATCAAAACGCTTAAATGGGATGAAGATATACTTAAACTTTTGAATATACCTTCATGCATGCTTCCTGAGGTAAAATCAAACAGTGAGATATATGGTGAAACAGAGTCTCATTTCTTTGGCGGAAACATAAAAATCTCCGGGGCTGTCGGAGATCAGCAGGCTGCACTGTTCGGACAGAAATGTTATAACGAAGGTGACATAAAAAACACATACGGCACAGGCTGCTTCCTTCTCATGAATATCGGTAAAAAGCCGGTTGCTTCGAATGAAGGTCTTGTTACTACTATTGCGTGGGAAAAGGACGGAGAAGTAACATATGCACTTGAAGGCTCTGTATTTATGGGCGGTGCAATTATACAGTGGCTCCGTGACGAACTGGGTCTTATACAAAATGCCGCAGACACGGAAGAACTTGCAGTGAAGGCAGGCAACACAAACGGATGCTATGTGGTTCCTGCTTTTACAGGACTCGGTGCTCCTTATTGGAGACCTGATGTAAAAGGAATAATTACCGGTCTTACAAGAGGAGTCGGAAGAAATCATATTGTCAGAGCAAGCCTTGATTCCATTGCATATCAGACAAATGATATAATTTGTGCGATGAAAAAAGCTGTCGGCAACACTGGTGTCGGAGTTCTCAAAGTTGACGGTGGTGCAAGCAATAACAATTATCTTATGCAGACACAGTCAGACATAAGCAACACAGAAGTAATAAGACCTGCCTGTGTGGAAACGACGGCGCTTGGAGCTGCTTATCTTGCGGGCCTTGCAACAGGTTTCTGGAAAGATGAAAATGAGATTTGTTCAGGAGAAACAGACACGACGCATTTCAGACCGGAGATGAGTGAAAGTGACAGAGAAGAAAGACTGCGGGGCTGGAAGTCAGCTGTTAATATGCTTTTGTGAAAGAGAAAAATATGACAACCATTGAAAAGGTTAAAATCGAGGACGCTGAAGAATTACTTGAGATATACGGTCCCTATGTAAAGAATACGGCTGTATCTTTTGAGTATGAAGTGCCTTCGACTGAAGAATTCAAAAAGAGAATAGAAAATATTTCCGCAAAGTATCCGTATATCAAAGCCGTAACCGACAGCAAAATCGTCGGATATGCATATGCAGGAACATTCAAGGACAGAAAAGCATACGACTGGTCTGTTGAAACAACGGTGTACGTGAGAGAAGACTGTAAAAGAAACGGCATCGGAAAAATGCTTTATGATGCGCTTGAAAAATCTCTTGCCGGCATGGGAGTGCGTAATCTGAATGCCTGTATAGCAAGTCTGTCAAAAGAAGACGCGCATCTTAATGATGACAGCTGCCGCTTCCATGAGGCCATGGGATACAGCCTGGTAGGCCGGTTCCATAACAGCGGTTATAAATTCGGATGTTGGTATGATATGATTTGGATGGAAAAAATAATCGGTTCATCAGAAGAACCGACTGAAGTTAAATTCGGAGAGTGGGATATTTAATGAGCGGGAAGGGAAATGGCTCATTGTCTTTAACTGTATGTTCATTTTTTGCAACGGTACTGCTCGTAAAATTGTTTAACAAATATTGAAATATTGAAAATAATTTCTTCACAAGGGTGCAGGGAACAGCCATAAGCTTAGGCA
>CAMFNB010000054.1 GCA_945965275.1 uncultured Clostridia bacterium
GTCTCGTGGGCTCGGAGATGTGTATAAGAGACAGGCACTTTAGGAATCCCAGGAATGTTGTGTTTTTCTTTGTTTTCGACTCATTCTCAAACATCGAAGCAAAAAGAAGAACAATTCCCAGCTTCATAATTTCAGAAGGCTGAATTGTTGTACCTGCAATACTGAACCAACGTCGTGCATTGTTATATGAATGTCCCACTCCCGGAATAAGAACCAAAATAAGCAGGAGAATTGCCACTCCGAATATCGGCACTGCAAGACCCGTGAAGAATCTGTAATCTATCCTTGAAACAATGGCCATAACCAGCAAGCCCAGCACAACCCAAAGTATCTGTTTTGTAAGAAGCTCATAAGAGTTGTTGAATTTTACATACGACGCCGAAGAGGATGAAGAAAACACCATCATTGTACCCATTCCCAAAAGGCCGAGAATGGCGAGTACGAGCCAGAAGTCCACCGGCTTTTTCACTCTGCTGTTTAATGAAGGGTTTACGTTTTTCATTTCCTCTTTTATATAACTCCGTTAAATATCAAAGACAAACACAGAACCAGCCGGCAATACAGCAAGCAAGTGTGAATGCCCAGAACACAAATACAACCTTAGTTTCCTTCCATCCGCAAAGTTCAAAATGATGATGGATAGGAGCCATTTTGAAAAGTCGTTTTCCGCCTGTTTTCTTAAAATATAATACCTGTAAAATGTCAGACAGTGCTTCAATTACAAACAGCAAGCCTGCAAGTAAAAGAATGAGTGGCTTACCCATGCATACCGCACAAGCACCGAGTGCTCCGCCTAATGCAAGAGATCCTGTATCGCCCATAAACACCTTTGCCGGATAAAAGTTGAAAAACATGAATCCGATAAGAGCTGCCATAAACAACAATCCGAAGTATGCTACCGAGAGATGCTCGCCCTCTTTTATAACAATAAGAGAGAACATCAGAAATACAAAGAAGCTGCATCCTGAGCAGAGGCCGTCCAATCCGTCAGTAAGGTTCACTGCATTTGTCATTGCAAGAAGAAGAAATACCGTAAAAGGAATGAATCCCCATGCCATGTCAAATGATGTGTGAAGTCCGAAAAAGTCAATTTGAATTACTGTGCCATAGTCATCACTGAATGCAACATATGCCGCAAAAGCCACTGCGACAATCAAAAGTGCACCCATCTTTTTCCACGGCTTAAGCCCGTCCTTGTTCTTTCTCACAATTTTAAGAATGTCATCTATAAAACCCACTATGGCAAATCCGACAGTTGCAAGTAATGCAGGAAGAATCTTTGGTGCAATTCCTGTAAAATACAGCACGAGTCCGCCGATTATTACGGGTACAAGGAATATAAGTCCTCCGATGGTCGGTGTGCCCGCTTTCTTAAGATGACTCTGAGGTCCGTCTTCTCTTTCCATTTGTCCGAATTTGAGCCTTCTGAGCATCGGTATGAGAACAGGTCCCATAATAAGTGACACAATAAGTGCCGGCCAGAATACAAGAAGTATATTTTTAGTTTCCATCTTTTTCCGCTCCGAATTTATTCTTTAGTAATTCTGTAATCTTATTCATTTCCATGGCGTGAGATCCCTTAACAAGAATTGCCACGCTTCCCTCTTCGCATTTTACCGCAGCATGCTTTGCAGCTTCCTCAGAATCGGCAAAGTCACCTTTGTTTGACCATTCTTTTCCGACTGTAAAAAACTCTGTGCAAATCTCTTCTGCCGTTTCATATACGGTTTTATGTGCGTCATAAGATGCACTTCCGAGTTCAAGCATTGAACCTAAATATGCAAGCTTTTTATCTGCCTTGATGTTTTCAAGCACCCTAAGTGATGCTGCCATTGATTCAGGTCCTGCATTATATGTGTCATCGATAAGAGTTATTCTTCCGCCGTCAAGCTTAACTATATTCTGTCTGACCTTGTCTCCGGCAAACGAACTTACGGCAGTTATTGCAGCATCCATGTCGATGCCCAGTTCGTTTGCAAGCGCAAGTGCTCCGACTGCATTTCTTACATTATGATGTCCGAAAACACTCAGTTTTATTTTTTTACCGAGAGGCATAAGCGTAAATGAAGGAATTCCGAGTTCATCTGTTTCGATATTTGAAGCATAATAGTCAGAATCTTCACGAAGTCCGAAGAACTTCAGTTTTATGTTTTTTCCGAAACTGTCCACACGGGTTTTTATGTCCTCGCGGTTATAATCCTCCGCTCCGCAAAGAAGTACGGAGTTTTCGGATAAGCCATAACATATTTCTGTCTTGGCTTTCATTATGTTCTCCCGTGAGCCGAGTCTCTCGATGTGAGAAACACCGATGTTTGTAATAATTCCGATGTCAGGTCTTAATATTTCAGCAAGATACTTTATTTCACCGAGACCCCTCATTCCCATTTCGCCTACAAGTGCTTTGTCAGTCTCAGTCGCCGAAAAGATTGTCATCGGCAGTCCTATTTCGTTATTGTAGTTCAGTTTTGTTTTACACACGTTTCCCAAAGGAGAAAGTGCAAGCGAAATCATTTCCTTAGAGGTTGTTTTACCTACACTTCCTGTTACGCCTGCTACCGGGACGGAAAGCTTGTTTCTGACAGCACCTGCAATTTTACCCAGGGCAATGAGAGTATCGGGAACACGAATAAGTTTTTCACTGACGCCCGGGAAATCACGGCAAACCACAGAAGCAGCTGCACCCTCTTCTATTGCCTTCAAAGCGAAATCATGTCCGTCAAAGCGTTCACCCGGAAGTGCCACAAAAAGACATCCCTCGGTGATTTTTCGAGAGTCTGTCGTTATATCTGATATAACGGCATCGCAGGATATCGGGGAAGCGGAAAGGCAGTCACAAATTTCTTTTAATGATATCGGAATCATCTGCCCTCTGCCTCCAATTCAGCAAGAGCTTCACGAACAACCTCTCTCTCATCAAAATGAATTGTCTTGTCCTTGAAAATCTGGTATGTCTCGTGTCCTTTTCCCGCTAGAATGATTACATCTCCGGGCTGAGCATTTTTAACTGCCCAGTGAATTGCCTCACGTCTGTCGACAATGCAAATGTACGGAGCTCCTGTCGGAATGATTCCTTTCTCGAGATCGGCAACTATTGATGCGGGATCTTCCGTACGCGGATTATCTGATGTAATTATTGAAAAATCGGCATACTTTCCAGCTGTCTCTCCCATAAGAGCACGTGGTCTGTTTCTGTCACCGCCGCAGCCGAAAAGGAATACTGTGCGCTTTGCATATTCTTTTACAGTTGTAATGATATTGATGAAACTGTCAGGGTTATGAGCATAATCAATAAGCACGGTAAAATCTCTGCCTGTGGGCACGGTTTCTGCTTTGCCCGGCACAAATACTGTTTTAAGTCCCTGTAAAATTGCATCAACCGGCACCCCCATAAGATATGTGGCAACGAGAGCTGAAAGTGAATTGTACACTGAAAATTTACCGGGAATCGAAACATACACATGAACCTCAGCATCCGCATGTTCCGGGGATTTTGCTTTCACGTCATACTCCACATGGTCTGCGGCTTTTAAAATGTTCACTGCTCTGAAATCGCAGTCGTCTGAGTCAATTCCGTATGTATATACCTTTCCTGTTGCCTTGTCTGCCATAACCTTCCAGTATTCATTATCTCGGTTAATTACGCCCTTTTCAGCCATTTCAAAGAGCTTTGCTTTTGCGTTTGCATAGTCGTCCATATCTTTATGCTCTGTCGGTCCGATATGGTCAGGACTTAAATTTGTGAACAATGCGATTTTGTATTCGCAGCATGCAACTCTTCCGAGATGAAGTCCCTGTGACGAAACCTCCATAATACACTCTTTGATGTTTCTTGAAACCATTTCTCCGAAAAGTCGCTGGAGATCATTTGCCTCCGGAGTTGTTCTGTCTGTCGGAATTATTTCCTCACCGATCATATTCTGAATTGTACCGATTAGTCCTGTCTCATGTCCCCATGCGGAATAAATGCTTCTCATCATATATGATGTCGTTGTTTTGCCTTTTGTTCCTGTAATGCCGATAAGATCCATTTTACCGGAAGGATGGTCATATAACCTGTCTGACAAAAGAGCGAGTGCCTTGCGTGAATCATCAACGCATATCACAGGCACACCTGCCGTAATATCTTCATCAGGCATCTTTGTTACCACGAGGGCGGAAATGTCGCATGCAACAGCATCCGGAATGTATTTGTGACCGTCCTGTGTAAATCCGTCTATGCAGACAAACAATTTGCCTGATGCACTTTTTCTCGAATCAACAATTACGTCATTGATTTCAACATCAGAAATGTTTCTCTCTTCCTTTATGTTTAATACTGAAATTAAATCTCTGAGTTTCATAATCATCCTCCGTTTGTATTTAATGTTATCACACTTCCCACGTCAACCGAAGTTCCGGCGGGAATACTTTGCCAGGTAACTGTGCCGGTTGTATAGCATTGCATCGAGAGATTCAACTCTCTCAGAGCAACATAAGCGTCTGCAAGAGAAAGACCGGTCAGGTCAGGCACTCTGACCTGTTCGATTTTTTCAGGCATTGACTCACCCACATACATTGTGATAACTGAATTTTTATTAATGTAAGCACTTTGCGGTGTTGCGCCGATAATCTTGGTGTGTGCTGGATCCTCCGGATCCAGCTCTCCGACTACTCTGAATTTGAAATTCTTTACCTGAAGTTCCTGTGCACCTGCGGCATATGATCTGTCGATGATATAAGGAACCCATTCGCATTCAAGGAAGTTTTGTTGTTCCGTTTCAGTGTATCTTCTTTCAACGCCCATGTACTCAAGTGTTTTTTCAATGATTTCACCTGCAACGGGAGCCGCATGAGTACCGCCGGCAGTTTCTATTATACTCTGGTCGGGATGGTCCATGATTACAAGTACAACTACCTTCGGGTCATCTACAGGTGCTATGCCGCAGAAAGAAGCAATATATCTGTCTGTGCTTTGCGACTGAATGGTTTCTGAAGTACCTGTTTTTCCTGCAACTCTGTAACCTGCCACATAAGCGCCCTTACCGGTACCTGAGGTAACAACATTTTCAAGCATGGCAAGAAGTTCTTTTGAATTGCTTTCGGACATTACTCTTCTTGTTACTGTCTTTTCATATTTTTTGATTACATTTCCTTCTGAGTCCGTAACCTCACTTATGATATTCGGAGTAAGAAGCTCTCCTCCGTTTGCAACTGCGCAATATGCCCTTGCCATCTGAATTCCGGTCACCTGAAGTCGCTGTCCGAATGCAGCAACCGCGCGGTCCGTATCAGAAGGGTTTTGGTGGATAATTGAGTTTGCTTCACCTGAAAGAAGAATACCGGTTTTTTCGTAGAAACCGAATTGTCGAAGTCCGTTGTAGAAAAGATCATTTCCGAGGGAAAGACCCAGTCTCGCAAATACCGCGTTACATGAATTAGTAACCGCAAGTGAGAACGGTTCTATGCCGTGGCTGCCGTGTGAACAGTTTATCTCCCAGTTATTGAGCCAAACTGTTGAGTCATCCACTGTTGTGTCTTTGTCAACAAATGCATTATCAAGTCCGATTGCCGCAGTGAATGTTTTAAATGTTGAACCGGGTTCGTATGTGTCTGTAAGACTCTTGTTTCTCCAAACTGTAGATGACAAAACGTTTATGTCATTTTCCGAAGTTCCCGTCCAGTGCTCACTGTCATATCCGTCCGGACAGGCATACGGCTCATTTAAATCAAAGTTCGGATAAGATGCCATTGCAAGAATGTTGCCTGTGGACGGTTCCATTACAATTGCGCAGCAGCCTTCCATGACATTCCATTTTTTTGCGGCTTCTTTTATTGCATTTTCAGTTATTTCCTGAATTGAGCCTCTGATTGTGAGTTTAACATTGTTTCCGTCCTGAGGTTCTATTCTTGTCTCCTCTTCGTACGGAAGTTCATTTCCCTTTGAGTCAACTGCGGAAGTAATTTTGCCGGGAGTACCCGAAAGATATGTGTTCATTGCGACTTCCACACCGCAGACAAGGCCCTGGTCATCACGTCCGGTAAAACCAAGTACATGACAGGCAAGTTCATTGTTCGGATAATATCTCTTTATGTCGTCGCTGATATATACGCCCTTGATTTTGTTTTCTTTCATCCAGGTTTGAAGGTCTTCCGCAACTTCGTTTTCAACTTTTCTTGCAATCTCTCTGAATTTTGAATTTGCAGTCACTTTTTCTCTGAGTTCAGCTCTGTCAATATTGAGTATTCTCGCAAATCCGTCAATCGCCTCTTCAACCTGGTCATACTGCTGAATAAGAGACGGATCAATTGTTACCTGCTTTGCAGTTACGGAAATAGCCATTACATTTCCGTCGGCATCATAAATCGTTCCTCTTGTCGCGGGAATAACGCTTCCCGAAAACTGCTGTGCATAAGCTTTCTTTGTATATTCGTCTCCTTTTATGAACTGGATGTATGCGATTCTCAGCGTCAAAATAACCAAAAGAACGACGGCAACCAAAATTACCGTCGTAATCTTACTGTCAAGATTTTTACGCTTTTTTATCTTCATCAAATCAATCCCAGGAACTCTCTCACAAAGTCGTATGCTTTTGTATACCAAGCTCTGTCGTCCGTTTCTTCTTCCTTAGCTATGTCTTTATAAACTTCTGTCTGATCAAGAGGCTGAACCGCAAGCACCTTCATTTGATATGTCTGAGGTTGCTGCATTCCGAATTTGCTTTTTGCAATTGTCGTGATTTCGCTTATGTTTAGTTTACTGTCTATGGAAACTTTGATTCGTTCGTTTTCAGCTGTAATCTGAGTTAACGCATTGTCGGCTTCCGCAACCTTGTATCCCATTTCGGTAATGGATGCATATCTGAAAACCACAAGCAATCCCAGAGCAAAAATCAGAGCGCATCTTAAAAGAATGCTTCTTTTAAGCCTGATTTTTTTCTTTTTCTCATTGAGTTTTTTTACAACGGGGTTATCGTATTCCTCAAGTCCCTCTACTACGGGGCCTTCCGGAAAAAGTTTTGGCTGTCTGCGTTCAATGGTGATATCGCTGATATCATCATAGGTCATCTCTGTGAGATTACGAACGGCTTCTCTTGTAAAAACAGGTTTGTTTTTTACAGCCATTTACTTCACCACCCCTTGTAAAGCAATATCTGCCCCTCGCCAAGCGAAGAGCAGATACTCATCCTTCGTACATAAAAACAAAAATTTTATCTTTCGTATATTCGCAGCTTTGCGCTTTCTGCTCTTGTATTTTCTTTGGTTTCTTCTTTTGTAGGTAAAATAGGTTTGTTAGTAACCACATGTCCCTTTGGTTGCTTACCGCAAACACAAACGGGAAAATCTTTCGGGCACGTACAGGGATTTTCAATTCTTTTGAATGCCTGCTTTACGATTCTGTCCTCAAGAGAATGGAATGTAATAATACAAAGCCTTCCTCCGGGATTCAGCAAATCAACCGCCCGGTCGATGACACCTTTGAGAACTTCAAGTTCCTGATTGACTTCAATTCTGATAGCCTGAAAAGTTCTTTTTGCCGGATGTCCTTCATGTCTGCCTGCTGCTGCCGGAATTACGGATTTTATAATATCCACAAGTTCAAAGGTTGTTCTCACGGGAGCTTTTTCTCTTGCTCTCTCTATTCTTCTTGCAATAGCACCCGCATATCTTTCTTCACCGTAATCTTTTATTATTTCAGTGAGTTTCTGAACACTGTATGTGTTTACCACATCATATGCAGAAAGCTTTGCGTCTCTGTCCATTCTCATATCAAGAGGAGCATCAAAGCGATAACTGAAACCTCTGTCACCATTGTCCAGCTGATATGAAGAAACACCGAGATCAAGAAGAATTCCGTCAACTGAACTGACTCCGCATTCCTCGCATGCCTGTTTCATGTTTACAAAGTTCGATTTGACAACAGAGAAAGTGCCTTCTGTTTCGACTGCTTCCAGTCTCTGTGTCGCGGCTGCTATGGCATCTGCATCCTGGTCTATACCGATAAGCCTTCCGCCTGCACCTATTTTCTTAAGTATTTCACTGCTGTGTCCCGCGCCGCCCAGGGTTCCGTCGACATACGTTCCGTCGCATCTTATCTTCAGCCCTTCAATACATTCATTAAGTAAAACGGGCTTGTGTCTGAATTCTGTGCTCATAATCAGAGCTCAAAGTCCTGAATTCCATCCAGGAACTCATCAGAATCACTGAATGAGTCAATAAATTCTTCGTAAGTATGCTTGTCCCAAATTTCAATGCGGTTACCAACTCCGACTACCACAACTTCCTTTTGGAGATTGGCAAATTCACGAAGGCTCTGAGAGCTGTCTCTTAT
>CAMFNB010000055.1 GCA_945965275.1 uncultured Clostridia bacterium
CTCAGGTGTCGGGGCCTTGGTCGGCTCCTCTGCCGCACCTCCGCATGACACCAAAATGATGCAAAGCAATATTGAAATAATTACTGCAACGGAAACTCTTTTCACGGGTTCCTCCGATTAGTGTCTGAACACGATACCTGTTTCAGGATCCATGGAATCGACAATTGCAAGTGATTCAATGTGATATCCCTTTTCTCTTAAGATGTCTCCGCCCTTTTGGAAGCCTTTTTCAATTACGATTCCGCATCCTGCGAGCTTTGCTTCAGCCTGATTAACAATGTCAATAAGACCGTTTAAGGCATTTCCGAGAGCAAGGAAGTCGTCAATAATGAGAATTTTGTCTTCTTTGTCAATATATTTCTTTGTCACACAGACATCGCAAACCTTTCCGTGTGTAAATGATTCAACAAGTGATGAATATACATCGCCTGACATGTTTTTTGTTTTTGACTTCTTGGCAAAAACAACAGGAACGTTAAAATACTGGGCAGTGATACATGCAATACCTATTCCTGATGCTTCAATTGTAAGAATTTTGGTTATTTCTTCATCCGCAAAAAGTCTTTTGAATTCTTTGCCGATTTCATTAAAAAGCGCAACATCCATCTTGTGATTCAAAAAGCTGTCAACTTTAAGAATGTCTTTAGTCTTAACGACTCCTTCTTTGCGAATGTATTCTTCAAGCAGTTCCATATCATATCTCCAAATCAATAATTACTATAAATATATGCAAAAAATTATAGCTTGTAACCCTAATTCAGTCAATCACTTGATAAAACACCACCCTTCTTGTATAATATGAAGTCGGTAAAAATGCGTTGGAGGAATTTAACGATGAAACAATACGATGTAGCCATTATAGGTGGTGGCACCGCCGGAATTTTTGCGGCTTATGAGATTCACAAATTACATCCTGAGCTCAATATAACAATGCTCGAACAGGGCAATAAAATCAATAAAAGAGTTTGTCCTATCATTGCAAAGAAGGTAGATCATTGTATCAATTGTAATCCGTGCAGCATTATGAACGGATTCGGCGGAGCAGGTGCTTTCTCGGACGGTAAGTTCAATTTCACAACACAGTTCGGCGGATGGCTCCAGGACTACATTCCTTCAGAAGAAGTTATGAATCTTATCGAATATGTTGATACCGTTAACATGGATTTCGGTGCAACAGACGTAAGATACAGCACATATACTCCTGAAGCTCGTGCTCTTGCAAAAAAGGCACTTGAGTCAGACCTTCACCTTTTAGGTGCCGAGGTTAAACATCTCGGAACAGAAAGAAACCTTCAGATTCTCGGAAACATGTCTGACTATCTCGAAAAATGCATTGATCTCTGCTGTAATGAAACAGTTGAGCATATTGAAAAACGCGATGACGGTTCTTACCTTCTTCATTTAAAGGGCGGCGAAGAAATCGCATGTAAGTATCTTGTGGTTGCTCCCGGAAGAAGCGGAGCAGAATGGTTTGCAAAACAGTGCGAAAACATGGGTATCAACCTTATCAATAACCAGGTTGACATAGGTGTTCGTGTTGAGCTTCCTGCTGATGTATTTGAACATATCACAAACGTTGTATATGAAGCAAAGATGGTATATGTAACAAAGCAGTACGGAGACAAGGTACGTACATTCTGCATGAACCCATACGGACATGTAGTTACTGAAAACGTTGACGGTTGTATCACGGTTAACGGACACAGCTACAGCGACAAAGCGCTTCGCAGTGAAAACACAAACTTTGCACTTCTTGTAAGTAACAGATTCACTCAGCCTTTCAACGAGCCTTATCAGTATGGTAAAAGAATTGCTTCTCTTTCAAACATGCTGGGCGGCGGTGTGCTTGTTCAACGTTTCGGCGATCTTATAAAAGGTGTCAGAACAAATGAGCACAGACTTGCAAAGAGCTTTATCAAGCCTACTCTTAATGCCACTCCGGGTGACCTTTCACTTGTTCTTCCGAAGAGACATCTTGACAACATCATTGAAATGATTTATGCACTTGATAAAATTGCTCCCGGAACTGCAAACCACGACACTCTTCTCTATGGCGTTGAGGTTAAATTCTACAGCTCACGTATTGACCTTTCTTCAAAACTTGAAACACCGCTTGAAAACATGTTTGCATGCGGTGACGGTGCAGGAGTAACAAGAGGTCTTTCACAGGCTGCTGCATCCGGTGTCCATGTTGCAAGAGAAATTGCAGAAAGAATCGGAAAATAAGATATATGATTTAATTTTTTAAAGAGAGCCCGCTTGTGGCTCTCTTTTTTGTTTGCTTCTTGCACATAAGGTTGGTCGTTCTAATGGTTTTATTCAAGTAACCAGTTGATTGTATCCGGAAGAGCTCCGTTCCAGCACGGCCACTCATGAGTACCCGGACATTCATGATACTGATGTTTGATTCCGAGCTCAGTAAGCTTGTCTCTGAGATTAATGCTTGCCTGATAAAGAAAATCCTCAGTACCACACCAGATATATACTTCCGGAAGTTCTTTGCCGGAGGCTTTTGCTTCTTCCGCAAGAATAAATGAGTTGGCATTTGTTTTTACAGCCTCCTCATAAGGTCCCATGGCATTTTCCATAAGGTCATGATCAATCCACTGCTGAAGAACAGTAAGGTCAACAGCTGCAGAATAAGTGAATACTTTTCCGTATTTCTCAGGGCATGTCATTCCTGCCTTGAATGCACCGTAGCCTCCCATTGAAGCTCCTCCGATGAATGTGTCTTCCCTCTTTGTTGAGACATTGAATATAGTCTTTATAAAGTACGGAAGTTCTTCTGTGAGATACGAGAAGTATTTTTTACCGTGAACCATATCACAGTACCAGGACACATCACCGTCAGGCATTACAACCATAAGGTTTCTGTCACTTACAAAATCTTCGATATTTGTTCTTCTTGACCAGAACGTATGATCGTCCCCGAGACCATGGAGCAGATAAAGAACCTTCATAGGTTCTCTGTCCCCTTCCCATGTGTGAGGATTCGGTAAAATAACCGTCACTTCTTTATTGCTTCCGAGATAATCAGAATGAACGTCAAATTCCAACTTGATCATTATCTTGCAAGTCCTTTGTAATACTCGATACGTGCCTTGAGGTCAGGATATGCTGCCACTGTCTTGTCTGAGAACATATTATTCTCATAATTCTCTGTTCCCGCAATTTCATGGCCGATAAGAGCCATTGTTGCGTCATAGAGATTGCTGAATTCAGGAGCACGCTGTGCTTCACAAATGAATTTCTGTCTCGGTGAGTTGATGTCCTCGCCTGAAATCTGGAAGAGTCCGTTCTTGTCGCAGCGTGTTCTTACCTCACGAAGCTGCTCCAAAGTATTTCTTGAAGGCATATATGTTACTGCGTTGTATCCGAGGTCTGTGATTACTTCAAAGAGAAGGTCAATGTAATCATCTTCAAACTTCTGAGCTTTCTTGTCACCTGTAACTGAGTTTCCTACATCGCCTAAATATGCATAAGCACTGATACCGCCGATATCCTTTGCAAGTTTGAGTACTTCTGTTACGTCAGGGCACTCATCAGTTGCATCGATATAGAATTTTTCAACCATGTTACTCTTAAGTGCACCTAAGAGATCATATTCGTAAACCTCATTTTCAGGGTCTGAAAGGAACTGTTCGTTCTTTCCTGAAATTGCAATACCGAGGTCTTCTTTTAAGAATTTAACAACCTGAGGACCTTTGCCGAGCTTTGCTGTGATGTTCTTTGAAACTGCAAAGAGAAGATGACGCTCTGTGATTGAACCTCCGCACTTAAAGTTTGAAAGCGGAACAACATCATTTTCAAAATCAGTTACTATTCCGGCTGATGCTGTCATCTTATTGATGTTGTCAATCATCTTTTTGTTTCTCTCATTACGTGCAGCCACATAAGGTTTGAAGAAATCAACTACCTTTTGAATGTTCTGATGAGGAATGCCGTGGATTGCCATATAAGCAACACCCTTCTGGTCCGGGTTGTTGATTCTCTTTTCAGCAAGAGGAGTGTTCTTCATTGAAGCTCTGCACTCAACACCGATTGTTGTCATAATGCCGATGATTTTACCGGCTTCGATGAATTCCTCAGCCCCTGAAAGTGAGTCATGGTCCATGATACCCGCAGTCTTAAGTCCTGCATTGTAAGCCATCCAAACTGCCTTTGTAGGTGAGTAAGGTGAGAATGAATAAGTTGTGTGAATATGATTGTTTACATCATTTCCAGCTTCAACTTTTTCGATTTCACCTGCATCGATCATTGCCTTGAGCTGTCTTAAAGCGTCAAGTCTTTTTGAAACGTCTGCGTCGTTTAACTGAATGATAAGCTGTTCTTTGTCCATTGTCATGTACCCTTTCTCTCTTTAAATCATTGTAAGTTGTTGAACACTTGCGTCTTCCTTCTTAGGAGCGCTTCCTGACGAAGGAATGTTTCTCTGTCTGTAGTTTGCAGCATTTGCAACAGATAAATCCGTTGCCTTTTTCATAGTCTTCAGGAACACGTTCTTTTTGAACTTCATTACCTGAACACCCTGAGTGTTTTTGGTTGTCTTAAGCGGAATGAGAGCCGTATTCACGACAAGAATTTTATCATTTTCCGCAACCATTCCTATATCAGTATCCTCTTTTATGAACAATGCGTCAATAAGAGGCGACTTGTCGGCATAAGCTTTGATGAGTTTCTTTCTGTTGTTCTTTGTTTCATAGCAGTTAAACGGAATCTTTGCAACCTTACCGTTTTTGAATGCATAAAGCATCATACCGTCATAATTGTCTGCAGGAACAAAATACACAATCTTTTCTCCCGGCTCCATTTCAAGGAGGTTCGGGAGGTATTCACCCATGGCAGCCGCTCTTGCTTCCGGCATGTCGTGAATTTTCATCTTGTATACATTGCACATATCCGAAACCATAACAATCTCAGACTTGTTGTGCCAGTCAACTTCCTGAACGATTTCATCGCCTTCTTTGAGTTTCTGGTCAGGCGATGCACGGAGTGCGGTGAGAGGAATCTTCTTGAAGTATGATTCTCTTGTGAGTATGAGTTTCAAGTTATAGTCTTCAATGAATTCTTCTTTTGCAATGACAACGACATCCTGTTCTTCCATGATGTCAGTCTTTCTTTCCTGTCCGTATTTCTTTTCAATCTCTTTAAGTTGCTTTTTAATCACCGTGAGAATTCTTCTCTCAGAGCTTAATGTAAGCTGCATATCCTCAATTTCATCCTTGAGATTGTCTGACTCAGAGGTTCTCTTTAAAAGATATTCTTTATTGAGATTACGGAGTTTGATATCCGCAACATAGTTTGCCTGGATTTCATCAATTCCGAAGCCCCACATGAGGTTAGGAACAACGAGTTCTTCTTTTTCGGTTTCACGAATGATTTTTACAGCCTTATCAATATCAAGGAGAATCTTAGATAAACCACGAAGAAGGTGGAGCTTGTCTGACTTTGCTTTTATGTCATGCTGAAGTTCACGTTTAACGCAGCCTACTCTGAAATCAAGCCATTCGGCTATGAGACCTCTGACACCGAGAACTACCGGGCGTCCTTTTACAAGAACATTGAAGTTGCAGCTGAAGGAGTCCTGAATCGGAACTTTAAGTGAATAAAGTCTGTTCATTACATCCTCAGGATCTGTGCCTCTCTTGAGTTCGATTGCAATTTTAAGACCTTCCTTGTCTGTTTCGTCACGGACATCTGAAATATCCTTTATTTTACCGGCCTTAACCAGGTCAATTATATTGTCGATGATCACTTCAAGAGTTGTTGTATACGGAATCTCGTAAATCTCAATACATCCGGCTTTCTTGTCGAAGCGCCATTTTGAACGTACTTTTATTGTTCCTCTTCCGTTCTCAAGTATGTTAATCATTTCTGATTCCTTAAATACCGCAGTTCCTCCCGTTGAAAAATCAGGAGCCTTAATGTATTCAAGAAGGTTTGCATTCTTGTCTTCAATATATGCGCAGGTTGCCCGGCAAACTTCCGCAAGGTTAAATGAGCAGATGTTCGTTGCCATACCTACGGCAACACCCTGGTTGGAATTTACGAGAATCGTCGGAAATGTTACGGGAAGCAGTGTCGGTTCCTTCATTGTTCCGTCGTAGTTATCTACGAAATCAACAGTTTCCTTATCGATATCCTTAAAAAGTTCCTCACAGATTTTTGAAAGTTTAACTTCCGTGTATCTCGATGCGGCACATGCCATATCCCGTGAGTATCTTTTACCGAAGTTACCCTTTGAATCAACCAACGGATGAAGAAGTGTTTCGTTACCTCTTGCCATACGGGCCATTGTATCGTAAATTGCCTGGTCACCATGAGGATTTAATTTCATGGTTTCGCCGACTACATTTGCAGATTTCGTTCTCTGGCTGTGAAGTAATCCCTTCTTGTACATCGTGTAAAGAAGCTTTCTGTGCGATGGCTTAAAGCCGTCAATCTCAGGAAGTGCACGTGAATAGATTACACTCATCGCATAGGGCATATAGTTGGTTTCGAGTGTGTCTGTGATTATTTGTTCTGTTACCGGGTATTCCTTTGTAAAATCACCCAGATTTGTTTTGTCTTTCTTTTTTGCCATATTGTCTCCGCTTTGGTAAAAATTACATTAAGTCAAGGTCGCCAAGATACCGGTCGCCTGTTTCTTCAATATGTTTCTTTCTTCCCTGAAGGTCATCACCGAGAAGCATCTCGAATATTTCAGCAGTCTGTGCCGCCTCGGCAGGCATTACCTTTATAAGGCGTCGTGTTTCAGGGTTCATTGTTGTCTTCCACATCATATCAGGTTCGTTTTCACCAAGACCTTTTGATCTTTGGATTGTATACTTGCCTGTGATTTTCGAGAGAATATCGACCTTCTCCTTTTCATCATAAGCAAAGAATGTTTCGTCCTTGCCGGTTGTGATTTCATATAAAGGAGATTCCGCAATAAATACCTTGCCTTCTTCAATCAAAGTCGGCATAAGTCCGTAAATCATCGCAAGGATAAGTGTTCTTATCTGATAACCGTCAACATCGGCATCGGTACAGATTACGATTTTATTCCATTTAAGAGAATCAAGGTCAAAAGCAGACAAATCTTTTCCGTGCTTTAGCTTAATCTCTATTCCGCAGCCAAGTACCTTGATAAGGTCAGTTATAATCTCACTCTTTAAAATCTGGTCTGAGCTTGCCTTAAGGCAGTTGAGTATCTTACCTCTTACCGGCATTACTGCCTGGAATTCGGCATCTCTTCCCTGCTTAACGGAGCCTAATGCAGAATCACCCTCTACGATATAGAGCTCGCGTCGTTCAACGTCCTTTGAACGGCAGTCAACAAACTTCTTGATTCTGTTTGTTATGTCAACTTTACTTGTAAGTTCTTTCTTTATCTTTGTACGCTGTTTTTCAGCTGATTCACGGCTTCTCTTGTTTACAAGTACCTGGTCAGCAACCTTGTCTGCCTCATCCTTATTTTCAATAAAATACGCCTCCAAGATACGAGAAATGAACTTTGTCATGGCATCCTGAATAAACTTATTCGTGATTGCCTTTTTTGTCTGGTTTTCGTAGCTTGTCTTTGTTGAGAACGAGTTTGTTACACAAATCAAGCTGTCCTGGATATCAGCAAAAGAAATCTTTGATTCATCCTTGTTGTACTTGTTCGCACTCTTGATGTATTTGTCGATTTCTGCTGTAAAAGCATTTTTTACCGCACGCTCCGGCGCACCGCCGTTTTCAAGAAAGCTTGAGTTGTGATAGTACTCAATAAGGTTTTCATTATTGTTGAAAGTGAAAGCAACCTCCATTTTGAGTTTGTACTCGTCAAGGTCCGCTCTGTCACGTCCCTTTGTTTCCGTCTTTTCATACTCAATGGTTGTAAATCCGCTTTCGCCTGAAATCTCTTTTACGTAGTCAGTAATACCCTCTTTGTAGATGTATTCTTCTTTCTTTTTTGTTTCATCGTCAATAAAAACAAACTTAAGTCCGGCATTTACAACAGCCTGCTTTTTCAGCACTGTTCTGAAGAAATCCACGGGTATGTTAATGTCTGTAAAAACTTCCAGGTCTGGTTTCCATTTTTGGATTGTACCTGTGTGCTTGTAATCAGCTTCCTTCTTCTTAAGGCCGCCCTTGTTTTTACCTTTTTCAAAATGAA
>CAMFNB010000056.1 GCA_945965275.1 uncultured Clostridia bacterium
GAATTTCGCCCATTTCCGATAACAGATTCAGATTTCGATATACGGTTGCCTTGCTTATTGTCGGATGCTCCCGGATTATTTCCTCATAAACCTCATCTGCTGTAGCGTGGCAATGCAATCTATTTACTGCTTCCAAAACCAGGGAGCGCTGAATCGTATTACGTCGTGCCATATTGTTCACCTTATTGATATCGTTTTCTTATTGATATAATATATCATTAACAGTTAAAAGTCAAGGTCCCATTCTGAAAAAAATTTCGTCTGTCCCTTGTAACTTGCCAGGTAAACACAAACAAATCCTCCATACGATCGCTGTGTGATCATATGGAGGATTCACTGTCTTATGAATACCCGGCTATACGCAAGCCGTGCTTTTTTCTTTTTTTCCGAATAAAATTATTTATCTTCTTCGATTCCGCGATCCTTTTTCATCATAGCAACAACTTCAGTAAGAAGTCCTTCAGTTGTAGGTTTCTTCTCCTCTTCTTCAGCAGGAGCTTCCTCTTTCTTCTTCTTTGCTTTCTCGCTGATGCCCTTGATTACCTTAACCATAATGAAGATGCATACCGCAATAAGAAAGAAATCAATAACAGTCTGAATGAATGCACCGTATTTGATTGCAACCTGGCCAACCATTTCACCGGTTTCGGCATCAAGTGTTCCGTCTTTAAGAACCCACATAAGATCATTAAATGATGTGTTGCCTGTGAGCAAGCTGATTAAAGGAGTGATAATGTTTTCAACGACAGAAGCAACTATTTTACCGAATGCGCCACCGATAATAACACCGATTGCCATATCCATTACATTACCCTTAAACGCGAACTCTTTGAAGTCTTTCCAAATTTTCATAATTGTTCCTCCCAATATTAATCTTTTTTTATTATTCTGCTTATCAAAGCAGATAAAATTAACAATGTTACATTGATGCAGACAATTCCGGCGCCGGTCGGTATTCCGAAGAAATATGACACAATAAGGCCGGAAACAACAGATACCACAGCAACAATTCCGGATGTGACAACAACCTTTTTAAAGCTTCTGAATAAATTCATTGCGGTAATTGCCGGGAAAATAATCAATCCGGAAATGAGCAATGCACCCATCAGTCTCATTCCCAGTACTATTGTAATCGCCGTAAGAATTGCAAGCACTGTGTTGTAAAAGCCTGTTCTTATTCCTGTTGCCTTGGCAAATGTTTCATCGAATGTAATGGCGAAAATACGATTGTAAAGCAATATGAAAGCCGCTGTGACGATAACTGAAAGCACAATGCCCGTCCAGACATCAATCTCACGCAAAGCCAGAATGCTGCCGAACATGTAGTTCATCAAATCAACATTTCCGCCTTTTGAAAAGTGTATAAGAATTACACCAACGGCAAGAAAACCGGTGGAAATTACGGCTATGGCTGTATCTCCGCGAAGCTTAGCCTGATTTTGGAATCTCAAAAGGATAAATGCAGCAATCACAACAACAGGAATGGCAACCACAAGCGGAGCAACATTTAAAAGTGCAGCAACAGCCATGGCTCCGAATCCCACATGTGATAGGCCGTCACCTATCATTGAATACCTTTTCAGTACCAATGTCACGCCCAAAAGAGCCGCACTAAGAGCAATGAGAGATCCTGCAATCAAAGCACGTGTCATAAACGGGAAGGATAACATTTCAAGCAAAGCGTTCATACTGTTTCCTCCTCTTCGGATTTGTTGTGTTCATGATGCTCATGCTCACAGTGGCTGTGATCACAAAGGAAACTGTGACCTATTTCAGAGTCTCTGTATTCGTCAATTGATCCGCAGAACCACTGTTCTTTATCCAGGTGAAGTACCTGCTTTGCATATTTGGCAACTGAGCGAATGTCATGAGAAACCATTATAATGGTAATTCCCTTTTCATTCAGGTCATTAATGATTTTATAGAGTTCTTCAGTCACAACCGGATCAAGACCGTTTACCGGCTCATCCAGCAGAAGAACCTTGTTTGTTGCACAGAGTGCCCTTGCAAGAAGCACTCTTTGTCTCTGTCCGCCCGAAAGATTTTTGAAAGACTTCTTGGCAATTTCAGTAATACCGAGAAGTTCCATTGTATAATTAGCTTTCTTTATTTGTGCTTTTCTGTAAAAAGGAAGTATTCCGCAGCTGTTCAGGCATCCCGAAAGCACAACCTCTTTTACGCTGGCCGGAAAAGCATCCTGAATTTCGGAGTGCTGAGGAATAAATCCTATTTCAGTTTGTGAAAGATTCTCAGCAAAATCTATTGTTCCGGAAACCGGCTTCTTGAGACCGAGAATTGCTTTTATGAGTGTGCTTTTACCGGAGCCGTTTTCTCCGACTATGCAGAAATATGAGCCTTCTTCGAGTGTGAATGACACATTCTCAATCACAGGCTTATTGTCATATGAAAGGGTTAGGTTTTTACATTCAATTAATGCCATGGTTCTCCTTATTTCTTAGACCAAACACTTGGTGCAAACATAATAAGTACAGGATATATTTCAAGTCTGCCAAGCAACATGGCGACTGATAAAGCAATTTTTGATACCGGTGTAAACATCGCATAGTTTGAAGAGGGGCCTGCAAAACCCAATGCCGGTCCTACGTTATTAAAGCATGAAACCGCTCCGCCGAGGATCATAGTGCTGTGTGACTCTTTTTTATTGTTTCCGACCACTCGGAAGAATTTGTTGATTTCTTTAACGGATGCACTGATGCCTACCCTGTCGCCTGCTTCCATAACAAAGCTTCCGTTTGGTATGAATACTTTTTCACCACGCTGGACAACGCAGATGATAAAGTCTGCATCTATCATATTTCTGACCTGAGCAACGGTTTTGCCTGCCATTTGGGACTCGGGTTTGAGTTTCACTTCCACCATCTCAAATGTATTTCTTGAGAATGTTTCAACCTTCAAAGTTCCCGGCATTTTGAGTATACGATATGCCTCTCTTGCGGCAAGCTTTTCAGGATTTATGATAAGGGAAAGATTGAGAGTCTGCTTCAGGAATTTAATTGACCGGTCATCTTTTCTGACGTCACGTATTCTTGCAATTGTGTGTTTTGCACCAAGTTTTCTTGCAAGATAGCACGCAAGCATGTTAAGCTCGTCCGAACCGGTTACCGCAACAAACAAATCAGCAGTTTCCACTCTTGCTTCTTCGAGTGTGTTTTTGTCTGTGGCATTACCGTGTATTGCCAGTACATCGTAGATATTATCGATTTCGGTTATCATTGAGTTGCTTGTGTCAATTGTTGTTACCTCATGTCCGTCTTCAAGAAAAGCTGATATGAGCATCGTTCCGACCTTACCGCAACCTGCAACAATAATTTCCATAGGTATCTCTCCCGTGAGTTATCATAATCTTTTTGATTATACTACTTATATAAATAAAATCAAAGCAAAACCGGCACAAGTGTGATATAATCGAGGCAGTAAAATCAGGAGGTCAATAAAATGACAGTAACGGAAAGATTTTTAAAATATGTTTCTATCGATACACCTGCGGACCCGTATTCGGGCACCCATCCTTCATCCTCTTGCCAGTTTAATCTGGGTAACTTTTTGGCTGATGAACTGAAATCACTTGGTCTTCATGATGTGTCAATTGACGATAAATGCTATGTATACGGTTTTCTTCCGGCAACATCGGGGCTTGAAGATGCTGATAATATCGGTTTCATTGCCCATATGGATACCGCTCCGGCCGCTCCCGGCATTGGCGTTAAGGCATCTGTTCAGATGCAGGACGGAATCGAAGTTGTTGCAACTGACAAAACCACTCTTTTAGGAGCTGATGACAAAGCAGGTGTTGCGGAAATCGTGACAATGCTTGAGTACTTCGTTGAGCATCCGGACGAGCCTCACCGCGGAATTGCGGTTGCTTTTACACCGGATGAAGAAATCGGCGAAGGTGCAGACAATTTTGATTTATCCAAGCTCAATGCCAAAGTTGCCTATACTGTTGACGGAGGTCCCCTTGACGAACTTAATTACGAAACTTTCAACGCAGCCGGTGGTGTGGTTACGGTAAACGGATACAACGTTCATCCCGGTGAAGCAAAAGGTAAAATGAGAAACGCCGTTCTTATGGCTGCTGACTTTATTCAGGCTTTCCCGTTTGAAGAAAGTCCGGCAACAACAGAAGGCTATGAGGGCTATTACCACGTGGGAGATGTAAGAGCAAACGAAAGCAAGGCTGAAATTGAATTTATCGTAAGAGACTTTTTTACAGATTCATTTAATGCACGTAAAAAATTCGTTTCAGATTTAGTGGATAAAATGAACGAAAAGTATGGTGCAGGCACATTTGTTCTCGACATGAAGGATTCGTATTACAACATGAGAGAAAAGCTCGAGTCACATATGTATCTTATTGAAAAGGCCACCGAGGCACTCAGGCAAGTCGGTTATGATGCCAAGTCCGTTCCGATCAGAGGCGGCACGGACGGATCAAGGCTTTCATTCATGGGTCTTCCCTGTCCTAACCTTCCTGCCGGCGGTCAGGAAATGCACAGCGTAAATGAGTTCGTTCCTGTAAAAGCACTTATTGACATGGTTGAGGTACTCAAGATTCTCTCCAGATGATTTTAACGGTAAAAAAGAAAGAGCCGGGACTTATTAAAGTCTCGGCTTATTTTTTACAGATTCTCTGAAAAACCTTAAAGCAAAGGATATTGCAAATCCTCCTGCAAACATTATGACAAAGAACAGATACCACATTCCGAAAACATTAAAATTGTAAATGTCTTTCCATTTTCCCAAAATGAAAACCATAATTCCGTAAACTGTTCCGTATATCACCATTGGTATAATTCCGAAGAATGTGTCCTTAAAGGTCAGTGTGCACCCCGGTTCAAAAAACACAAAGCACACAATACAGATTATCGGGCAAATTAAATGCATATACAGATTTGAATTTCTGAACATCGCATCAAATCCGTTCGCAGGCCCGAGAAAAAGCATTACCGTGACAAATGTCAGTGCCACTCCTGATGTTGCGGCAAATTTAAAAACGGTTATCCACTTAGGGATTGATTTGCCTTTCAATGCTCTGATGTTGTACACAACCATTATGTTGCAGGCAAGTGCCATCAGCATATTGGAGTCGAGGGTAAAATACTTAAGGCCTTCTCCCATTCCTGCTTTCAGGGTATCAATTGATGTTGTGCCGTGAAAAATGGGAATGCAGTAAATCATCAAAAGCATATCCGCAAAATTCAATATGAGGGCAATTATATTTTTTGCTTTCGGAGTTATTCTCATTGTTTGTTTTGTTTAGCTTCCTCTGCCCTTTGGATGCAGATTGCCTTCCAATCAGGCATTGTCTTTTCTCTCATTTCCGTAAGCTCTGACATTACTTTCGGAATATCAATTGCCTGCGGACATGAGGCAGAGCAAAGGCCGCAGCCTATGCAGTTCGACGGGAGCTTTTCCTCAGGAAGCGCATCCATCTGCATTGACGGTGTAACGCTGTTTTGGAATTTTGCATCGTTATATAATCCGATAAGCGTAGGTATGTCGAGACTCTGCGGGCAGCCATCGCAGCAATATCTGCAACCTGTACACGGAACCGCATTCTTAAGTCTTTCTGCAAGATCCATAAGTTCTTTATTTTCCTCTTCGGTTGTCAGCCACGGCTTTTCGAAGGTTTTGATATTATCTTCCATCTGCTCCATGTTGGACATTCCGGAAAGAATTGTTGTTATATTATCGAATTGCTGAAGCCATCTGAAAGCAGAAGATGCCGGTGTTCCCGGAATGTTTGCAAGTTTTCCTCCTCTGACCGGCTCCATTATCCAAACAGGAATTCCGGCTTTCTCAAGTATTTCATACTTTTGTTTTGCATCCTGTAAAGTCCAGTCAACATAGTTCATCTGAATCTGGCAGAATTCCATGTCTTTGCCGTATTCTTCCACAAACTTTTTAAATACAGGAATGCTTGCATGGCTTGAGAAACCAAGATGCTTTATTCTTCCGTTCTTCTTTTGTTCTTTGAAGTATTCGATTATTCCCCACTTCGGATCAGTATATACATCTATACAGTTGTCATACACGTTGTGAAGAAGATAGAAATCAAAATATTCGACATTGCACTTTTTGAGCTGTTCTTCAAATATTTCCTTAGGATTATATTCTTCTGCAAACTGGTGACCCGGATATTTTGTCGCCAGATAAAAAGAATCCCTCGGATGTCTGCCCAAAGCCTTTCCGACAGATATCTCAGATTTTCCGCCCATGTACGGATATGCTGTATCAAAATAATTAACGCCGTTTTCAAGAGCGTAATCAACCATCTTTTCTGTGAGCGCCTGATTTATTTCGCCGTCCTCGCCCTGCGGAAGACGCATTGTTCCGAAACTCAAAAGCGAAATCTTTTTTCCCTGAAAGTCTTTGTAAATCACATCGGATTCCTCCTTAAGTTATATGTAAACATAGTACCATACACGTGTCGAAAATACCAACGCATAGAGGTATTGGCTTCGGGTTTAGAATGTGTTTTTATATATTCATGAAAAAAGTTTATTTTGATTATTTGAATAATGTATTGGCCATAGTGCAACGTCACTGTGAAATCCACTCGTGTCTTTCCTCTCTGCCGGAGGGAAGATTGTATGAATTGCACACGAAAAGAGACGGGGTCAGATATACACGTTATCTCCGCGGAGTGCAGACACATATCAGTAAGAAAAACACTGAATTAATAAATGCATTGATTAAAAGAGAAAAATTCGAAATTATGTGCCGTGAGTCTTCGGAAGTTCTGAGCACCATAATTAATGATAAAATTCCGCATATGATATCTGTCTTGTCCTCAATACCACCTGATGAATTTCCGGTTTCCGTAAGTGAGGAAAATTACAAACGTGAAGAGTTAAAGCATAAGACAGCACACGGCGAAATGGTTCGAAGTAAGTCAGAGCTTATAATTGCAAATATTCTGTTTGAGCTTGGTATAAATTATTCCTACGAAAAGAAACTGAATACGAGTTACGGATTGATATACCCGGATTTTACGATAGTTCATCCCTATACTAATACCATTTACTACCTGGAGCACTTAGGATTGATGAATGAGAAAAAATATGCAGACAATTGGGACTTTAAACTTCAGAAATATGAGAGCATAGGCATAAATGAAAAAAATGTTCTGATAACGACTACCGAAGAAAACGGAAACATTAATTCAGATTTAATAAAAGAAAAATTGGAAATGATTTTTACCGTAAAAAGGTTCAATCCGATTCTTGATTATTTAAAATTTAATTCCACCATAAAAAAGCAAAAGATTTCACCATAATTTTATGGTAGTATTTACGATTTTTTTATGGTGTACCATCAAAAAAGAAAGAAAAAAACCATAAATTTATGGTGCTTTTTGCAAAATTTTTATGGTGTCTTCAATCTCTCAGAACTTTTCGTAGTCTGCCTGCGAAGAAATATTAAGCAATATGCCCATATTAATCATCATAATAACCAGTGATGACCCGCCGTATGAGAAAAACGGCAACGAAATACCCGTAACAGGTATTGAAGATGTTACAACAGCAATATTCATGATAACCTGAATCGTAATAATCGTTGTTATTCCGGCAGCAACAAGCTTTGCTTTCTTATCGGGCGCATGAATTGCAATCTTGTAACCCCTTATAATAAAGAAACCAAATAAAATAATTACCGCAAGGCAACCGATGAATCCGAGTTCCTCCGCAAGTATTGAAAAGATAAAATCATTGTACGGTTCAGGAAGATACAAATATTTCTGAACACTCTGGCCCAAACCTTTTCCCGTGAGTCCGCCGGAGCCTATGGCAAGCAGTGACTGCACAACCTGGTAGCCTTCGTCATTTGCATAATCAAACGGATTCAACCAAGTAGAAAACCTTTCATTTACATGGTTAAGTGTAGTAAATGCCACCACTGCAAATCCTACGCCGGCACCTGCAACAATGCCGAAGTGTTTGAGTTTTGTACCGCCTAAATACATGATGATAACTGCCGTTCCGGATACGATTACGGCACACGAAACATGCGGTTCAAAATACAGAAGTCCTGCCACAACAGCAATAATTCCGAGGCACTTTAGGAAT
>CAMFNB010000057.1 GCA_945965275.1 uncultured Clostridia bacterium
GCTGAAAACATGGCTAAAAATTTTGAGCCAAAAGCAAGAGAAAAAGCGATTTATGATAATTGGAATCAGAAAGGATATTTCAAGGGAAAGGTTGATCCTGACAAGAAACCTTTTACCATTGTCATTCCTCCTCCGAATATTACCGGTCAGCTCCACATGGGTCATGCCATGGACAATACAATGCAGGATATTATTATCCGTTTTAAGAGAATGCAGGGTTATGCTGCTTTATGGCTGCCCGGCACTGATCATGCAAGTATTGCAACAGAGGCTAAAATTGTTGATGCAATGGCAAAAGAGGGCATAACAAAAGACGATCTCGGACGCGAAAAGTTCTTAGAGCGAGCATGGGATTGGAGAAAACAGTATGGCGGAAGAATTGTAGAACAGCTTAAATGTCTTGGTTCATCTTGTGACTGGTCAAGAGAAAGATTCACAATGGATGAAGGTCTTTCAAAAGCCGTTTTGGAAGTATTCTGCAGACTCTATGAAAAAGGATTGATTTATAAAGGAGAAAGAATAACCAACTGGTGTCCTAACTGTAACACTTCAATTTCAGATATTGAGGTTGAATATGAGGAACAGGACGGAGCTTTCTGGTATATAAATTATCCCCTTGCAGACGGTTCTGGTTCGCTTATGATTGCCACAACCCGTCCTGAGACTTTACTTGGTGATACTGCTGTTGCAGTGAATCCTGAAGACGAAAAATATAAAGATCTTGTCGGAAAAGAACTTATTTTACCGCTTGTAAATAAAAAGATTCCTGTAATTGCAGATGATTATGTTGAGCTTGGTTTCGGCACCGGTGCTGTAAAAATAACACCTGCACATGACCCTAATGACTATGAAGTCGGTAAGAGACACAATCTTCCTGTTATTCGTATTATGGATGACAGAGGATATATAAATGAAAACGGCGGAAAGTATGCCGGTCTTGAAAGATATGAAGCGAGAAAGAAGATTGTTGAAGATCTTGAAAAAGAAGGTTATCTCGTAAAAGTTGAGCCATATAAACATAATGTAGGTACTTGCCAGAGATGTCATTCTACAGTGGAACCTTTTGTATCAACTCAGTGGTATGTAAAGATGAAACCTCTTGCTGAACCTGCAATAAAGGCTGTAAGAGAAGGTAAAACAAAGTTTGTACCTGAGAGATTCTCCAAGACGTATTTCAACTGGATGGAGAATATTCAGGACTGGTGTATATCAAGACAGCTTTGGTGGGGTCACAGAATACCCGCATATTATTGTCAGGAATGCGGACATATGGAAGTTTCAAGAACTGAGGTTACTAAGTGTCCTAAGTGCGGCAGTGACAGAGTAGAGCAGGATCCTGATACACTTGATACATGGTTCTCAAGTGCATTATGGCCATTCTCAACTCTCGGTTGGCCTGATGAAACAGAAGATCTTAAGTTCTTCTATCCTACAAATGTTCTTGTAACCGGTTATGATATTATTTTCTTCTGGGTTGCAAGAATGATTTTCTCAGGTATTGAACAAATGGGAGAAACCCCCTTTGAACATGTACTTATTCACGGACTTGTAAGGGACAGCCAGGGCAGAAAAATGTCTAAGTCATTAGGCAATGGTATTGATCCTCTTGTAGTTATTGATGAGTACGGAACGGATGCTTTGAGATTTGCACTTATTACAGGTAACAGTCCGGGAAATGACCAGAGATTCCTTCCGGAAAAGTGTGAATATGCCCGTAATTTTGCAAATAAGGTTTGGAATGCAACAAGATTTGCACTTATGAATTTTGATGAAAATCCGAACTTCGATGCGGTAGATAAAAGTAAATTTACCATTGCAGACAAGTGGATTCTTTCATCCTGCAATGATCTTGTAAAAGAAGTTACTGAAAATCTTGAAAAATATGAACTTGGTGTTGCTCTTTCAAAAGTAACTGAGTTTATTTGGGATGTATTCTGTGACTGGTATATTGAACTTGTAAAACCTCGTTTGTTTGACGCTGAATCAGACAGCAGACTTGAGGCACAGTATGTTCTTAACGAAGTACTTGTTAAATGTTTGAAACTTTTACATCCTTTCATGCCGTTTGTTACTGAGGAACTTTATCAGAATCTTTACAAGGATTCTGAAAGTATTATGATTTCAAAATGGCCTGAGTATGACAGCGGTTTGAATTTTGCAAACGAAGAAGCTGAGATGAATCACATTATCGATGCAATCAGAAGCATAAGAAATGCAAGACAGGAACTTAATGTTCCGAATTCAAAGAAGGCAAGTCTTGTAATTGTAACAGACAGCGCCAATAATCATATATTTGGTGAAGCTAAGCCGTACTTTGAGAGACTTGCTTCTGCTTCAGATGTGTTAATTCAGCCTGATAACAGCGGTGTTTCAGACAAATCAGCAAAAGCAACAACAAGCATTGCCGAGATCTTTATTCCGCTTGAGGAATTGATAGATTTTGACAAAGAAATAGAAAGACTTGAAAAAGAGAAAGAAAACCTTGATAATGAGCTTAAGAGAGTAAACGGTAAACTCAGTAATCAGGGCTTTGTTGCAAAGGCACCGGCTAAGGTTATTGAAGAAGAAAAAGCAAAGCAGGTTAAGTACCAGACAATGTATAACTCTGTTGTAGAACGTTTAAAACAGATGAAGAAATAATTTTAAATTATTAATAAATTTTTAAAGGAGGACGTAAATTATGGCAAGAAGATATGTTGATGAATATCCGGCAATCGGAATTCGTCCTATCATCGATGGTCGTAGAGGACCAATGCAGCTTCGTGAAAGCCTTGAGGGACAGGTTCGTGCAATGGCAGAAGCAGCTAAAAAACTCTTTGAGGAGAACCTTTGTTATTCAGACGGTTCTAAGGTTAAGGTTGTAATTGCTGACAAATCCATTGGTCGTGTACCTGAGTCAGTAGCATGTGCGGAACAGTTTAAAAAGGAAAATGTAGCTGTAACTTTATCAGTTACACCTTGCTGGTGCTACGGATCAGAGACAATGGATATGGACCCGATGACAATCAAAGGCGTTTGGGGATTTAACGGAACTGAACGTCCCGGTGCTGTTTATCTTGCATCAGTTCTTGCAACTCATGCACAGAAGGGCCTTCCTGCTTTCGGTATTTATGGCCACGAAGTACAGGACAGAGATCAGGTAACTGAAATTCCTGAGGATGTTAAAGAAAAGCTTTTAAGATTCGGACGTGCTGCTGTAGCTGTAGCAACAATGAGAGGTAAGTCTTATCTTCAAATCGGATCACAGTGTATGGGTATCGGCGGTTCTATTATGGATCAGGCATTTATGGAAGAATACCTTGGTATGCGTGTTGAATCTGTTGATGAAGTTGAAATTCTTCGTCGTATGGAAGAAGGAATTTACAACGAGGAAGAATACAAGAAAGCACTTGCATGGACAAAAGAACATTGCAAAGAGGGCCGTGATGATAACCCTGAGTCAGTTGAGTTCATGGGTGAAACAAGAAAAATCAAATTCACTGATGAAGAAAAAGAGAAGCAGTGGGAATTCACAATTAAGATGTATTGCATTATCAAGGATCTTATACAGGGTAACCCAAATCTTCCTGATCAGTTTGAAGAAGAAAAAGTCGGACACAATGCTATTTGTGCAGGCTTCCAGGGACAGAGACAGTGGACTGACCACTGGCCGAACTGTGACTATCCTGAGGCTGTTCTTAACTCAAGCTTTGACTTTACAGGCAAGAAAGAACCTATGACATTTGCTACTGAGAACGACATCCTGAATGGTCTCGGAATGTTATTTATGGGACTCCTTACAAACAGAGCTCAGATTTTTGCTGACGTAAGAACATACTGGTCAACAGAAGCTACAAAGAGAGTTACAGGTTATGAGCTTGAAGGCAAAGCAAAAGAGAACGGCGGTATTATCCACCTTCTTAACTCAGGTGCTGCATGTCTTGATGCTTGCGGTGAGTGCACAGATGAGAACGGAAATCCTATTATGAAGAAGTGGTTCGAAGTAACTGAAGAAGATATTAAGAAGATGACTGATGCTACTGTATGGTGCGAAGCAGGCTTTGATAACTTCCGTGGCGGCGGATTCTCATCACACTTTGTAACAAGAGCTGAAATGCCGGCTACAATGATCCGTCTTAACCTTGTAAAAGGTTTAGGACCGGTTCTTCAGATTGCAGAAGGTTGGACAGTAAAGCTTCCTGATGAAGTGACAGATACACTTATGGAGCGTACTAACCCGACATGGCCTTGTACTTGGTTCACACCTCGTTGTGACGGCAAGGACGGCAGCCCGTTCAAGACTGCTTATGAAGTAATGCAAAACTGGGGAGCTAATCATGGTGCCATTTCTTACGGACACATTGGTGCTGACCTTATTACTCTTTGTTCAATGCTCAGAATTCCTGTATGCATGCACAATGTTCCTGAGGACAAGATTTTCCGTCCTGCAGCATGGAATGCATTCGGAATGGATAAAGAAGGCCAGGATTACAGAGCTTGTAATGCTTACGGACCTTTATACAAGAACATTAAGTAATTAATTGTTTATATTCATCACCCGAGAGAAAAAAACTTTCGGGTGATGATATTTTTTAATTGACAAAACGGAGATATTACTATATACTTTTGAACGTTGTTTACAAACTGTGGTGGATGTAGCTCAGTTGGTAGTAGTGCCAGGTTGTGGCCCTGGAGGTCGTGGGTTCGAACCCCATCATTCACCCCATTTGAGAGTGTCGTTCTTATGAATGACACTTATTTTTTTACAGAGGTAAGTTTATGAATCGAAGAATTCCCGCATATCCGCTCATTACAATAGATCCTTTCTGCAGTATTTGGTCTCGTGACGAAATACTCAATAAGGAAGACACAATGCTTTGGAATGGTATTCCGAAGAGTCTTTTGGGGTTTATTAAAATTGACGGAGAAGTTAAAAGGTTTTTAGGTCTTGACAGTTATGCAATAGAAACATATATGTGGCAGTCATGGAACGACACAAAGCCACTTGTCAGCACCTTTTGTTTGGAGAATGGTACTGTAAAAGTAATTGTTAAGTTCTGGAGCCCATTCATCCCTGATGATATTCATATGCTTTCTCTTCCTGTCGGGTTCATTGATTATGAAATTTGTTCAACAGACGGAAAAGATCATAATATTGAACTTCATTTCATGGTAAATGAAAACTTCTGTTCCAATAAGGCTGAAGAAAGAATATTTGAAAGCAAGGGCAGTTATGCATTTATGTATAACAAAAATCAAAAACCTCTTTCATACAGCGGTGACGGAGTCGAAGCTGACTGGGGTAAATACTATCTTTTCGGTGATAAAGTAGATGTTAAATCAGATTCATATTTCAGGCTTGACTCAATTCACGAAGGTGTCGTTACACCGAAAAAATCACTTAAGTTATTTGATGTTTTTGCGTACGATGATATTTATTCAATTGAGTATATGGGCAAAAAGCTTAAGTCTGTTTGGACTGAAAAATTCAATAATATTGTTAAAGTCGGAGAGTATTGCAGAAAGAACCATAATGCAATTTACAATAAGGTTATTAAACTTGAAAACAAGATTTTGGATGATGCGAAATGCTTCGGAGAAGACTATGAGACTCTTATTTCTGCTGTATACAGACATGTGATGGCAGGACATAAGCTTGTAAGGGACAAGAAAGGAAATCTTCTTTATTTCTCTAAAGAATGTTTCTCTAACGGCTGCATAAATACAGTTGATGTCACATTCCCGTCAACTCCGTTGTATTTTATGTATGCACCGAAGCTTATACCTGCATTTATGAACGGCATATTTGAATTTGCTTCAATGCCGGTCTGGAAGTATGATTTTGCACCTCATGATCTCGGCATTTATCCTCTTGCCGACGGCCAGGTTTACGGAAGTTACTGTATTCCGAAAGAAGAACATAAGACAATATACAAGAGAAGCACAAAAATTAAATCTTATCTCGATGATGATCAGATGCCGGTGGAAAACAGCGGCAATATGATTATTATGACATATGCGTATTATTTGCTTACCGGTGATCTTGATTATGTCAAAAAACATTTTGATACAGAGAAAAAGTGGGCAGATTATCTTGTGAAATTCGGAGACAGTAAAGAACTTCAGCTCAGTACAGATGATTTCGCAGGAAGATTCAAAGGCAATATTAACCTTGCAATAAAAGCTTCTGTTGCTTTATTTGCTTTCGGTAAAATATGTGAACTTGTAAAAGAAGACGGAACTGCATACTTCAGCGAAGCAAAAGCCAAAGCCAAAATGATTGTAAAAGACGGAACTGAAGACGGCCATTTAAAGCTTGCTTTTGACAGTGACGGTACATGGAGTCTTAAATATAATATGGTTTGGGATAAAATATTCGGATTCGGACTTTTCCCGAAAAAAGTATATAAAAATGAGATTGATTTTTATCTCAAAAATGAAACTCCATACGGATTCAGACTCAACAGTCTTCGCAACTTCACAAAATCGGATTGGGAAATGTGGGTTGCTGCCTTTGATGAAAAGGGTGATCTTACAAAACATTTATCAGCATCTCTTATGAGATTCTGTGAACACACAAGATACAGAGTTCCTTTTACCGATTTCTATGATGCAGTAACAGGAGAGTGGACCATGATGATGGCTCACCGTACAGTTCAGGGTGGATTGTGGATGCCTGTTCTTGCTAAGAATTTTTCTTCAAAACGGATAAAATAACATTCATTACGTTTTGAGTTCCGTCTGAGATGTTATCTTCGGACATTTTTCTGATAATATTATCTCTGTCGTTTTCAAGCTCAGTGATGGCCTTTAAGAAGGATTCGTCATTGAGCTTTTCTTCATCAATTACATGTGCAATTCCGCGACTTTCAAATGATTTGGCATTGAGAATCTGGTCTCCGCGACTCTGAGAAAGCGGAAGGGGAATAAGAAGCATGGGCTTCTTGAGAGCAAGAAATTCGTGTATTGCGTTTGCTCCTGCTCTTGATACGATAATATGGGCAAGGGCCATTATGTCAGGAAGCTCTTTTGAAATGAATTCATACTGCTTGTATCCCTGAATGCCTTCAAGTGAGGAATCAATATTATCTTTACCGCATAAATGAACAATGTTATATGTCTTCAGTAATTCGTTAAGAGAGCTTCTGATTTGAATATTTAAAGCTCTTGCGCCGAGAGAACCGCCCATTACAAGAATCACGGGCTTACTGTCAAAACCGAGCATTTCTTTGGCATTATCCGCATTGCCTGTAAACAAAACATCCCTGATTGGTGTTCCCGTGTATATTCCTTTAGGCTCCGGAATATAAATCAAAGTATCAGGGAAGTTAAGACATACTTTATCAACATAGCGCTTGGCTATTCTGTTGGCAAGACCCGGAGTGATATCTGATTCATGTGATACAACTGGTATTTTACACTTATTTGCTGCCCAAACTACAGGAACGGACACAAAACCGCCTTTTGAAAATACGACATCGGGATTAATTTTCTTAATCAGCTTTTTTGCTTCCTTCATGCCTTTGAGAACCTTAAAGGGATCCTTGAGGTTATCTACTGAAATGTATCTGCGAAGTTTTCCTGAACTTATTCCGTGATAATGAACAAATGGGTATTCGGCAATCATGCTTTTTTCAATACCGTCAATAGAACCGATATAGTGAATTTCATCAAATCCCTCACGCTGAAGGTCATCTAAAAGTGAAATGTTTGGTGTTACATGTCCGGCTGTTCCGCCGCCTGTCAAAATGATTTTCATATATACTCCTAATTAACTTTATTTATTGGTTTTCCGTCTAAAAATGCCTTAATATTGTCGCCTTGGATTTGAAGCAGTCTGGTTCTGGCATCCTTTGTAG
>CAMFNB010000058.1 GCA_945965275.1 uncultured Clostridia bacterium
AACACCGGCATCAAGAAGCTCGTCGGCATTTCCTGATGAAAGACCTTTGCCGTGTGATGCATTTTCTGCATTGGCAATTACATAATCAATTTCATATTCTTTTTTTAACTCAGATAAGTTTTCGATAACCGCGTCTCTTCCGGTCTTTCCAAAAATATCTCCGAGAAAAAGGATTTTAATCATTATTTGGAACTTTCTACTGTTACTTTTACCGTTTTTGTTTCTTTTGTCTGAACTCTGTAAAATGTCACTTCAAGCTCTGAACCGATTTCACTGGCTGAAATAATCTCTTTAAGAGAGTAGTAGTCAGTGATTTTTTTACCGTTTACTTCGGTGATTATATCAGTTGCAATGATACCTGCTTTTTCTGCAGGGCCGCCTTCTGTTACGGAAGACACATACGCACCTGACGGGAGTCCGTAAAGCTCACCGATGTTTTCTGTATATGAAGTGTCAATTACAACACCTATTACAGGAGTTTTTACAGAACCTGTTTCGTCAATTTGCGTGATTATTTTTTTTACTGTATTTGAAGGGATTGCAAACGAGAGGTTGTCATAGCCTGTAGCTGCAATCTTAAGGAAACACACACCTGCAAATTTACCTTCAGTTGTTACCAAAGCACCGCCTGAATTACCCGGATTGATTACCGCATCTGTCTGGATGAGGTCATAGAGTCTTCCTGTCTGTGTTGTAATATTTCTGTGCAGTCCGCTGATAATACCTTTGTTGATGGAATCAAGAAATTCGACTCCGCCGCCACCGCCCATGGTGAATACCGTTTCTCCTTCTTTGAGACTGTCTGAATCAAAGAATTCAATCGGAACCATGCCATTTAAGTTAATCTTAATCAATGCAAGGTCGGTTGATGAATCACCACCGATGATTTCGGCAACATAGTACTTCTGAAGAGTCGTGTCGAGATAGACACGCACTTCGATATTGTATGCCGGATTCTCAATTGCGGTCTGAATTACATGATAGTTTGTGATAATCTTGCCATCCTCTGAATAAACAGTTCCGGTTCCTTCTGACAGAGTATTTTCTGTCTTGCCGAAGTTGCCGCCTCCCGATATCTGAACGATTCTGATTCCGACGATGGAAGGAGATACCTTTGCATAAACAGCAGTTCCGTCGGGAAAGCTGTCTGCGTCAATTGTAATTGTATCCTTGTTTGGCTTGTAGTATGTACCGCCGTCAAGTTCAACGGAATCTCCGTTTGCGGAGATTCCTGAAACTGCAGAAATGTATTTTGCAACAATACTGCTTTTCGGAGTCGGGAAAAGGCAGAGAAGAAGAAAAGCAGTTGTCATGATTGCACATGTCAAAAGAACAGCAAGCCAAACTGAAGGTCCTTTTGGACTTTGCGGAACATTTTCACGCTCGGCTTTCTTAGCTGCTTTGTATTCTGCTTTCATCTGCCTGATGTTTTCTTTGTATACTTCACTTGACTGAAGATAAACAGGCTCGGATGTTTCCTGAACTGTTTCGGGAGCAGGGATTGCGACATCCTCTGCAATTACGGCTTCAGTGTTTTGAGATTCTTCCTGAATTGGATTTGTGTTTTCATCGAATTCTGACAAGACGATTTACTTCCTTTCTTTTACAAGCATATCCATATCATACATGCCGGGTCCTTTTGTAATGAGATATTCTGCTGCCTTAACGGCACCTTCTGCAAAAATTCCTCTTGACAATGCTCTGTGATTGATTTCGATAATCTCATTGTTGCCTGCGAAGAGAATGTCGTGATCACCCACGATGTTTCCCCCTCTTACGGCACTGATTCCGATTTCGTTTTTCTCACGCTTTTGTCTTACGGACCGGCGCTCATATACGTATTTGAATTTATTGTTTTCACTTTCGTTAATGGCATCTGCAATTGCAAGAGCAGTACCGCTTGGTGCATCAAGCTTCTGATTGTGATGTCTTTCAACAATTTCGATGTCAAATCCGTCGCCGAGAAAATCAGCAGCTTCGCAAACAAGCTGCTTTAAGAGACTGATTCCGACAGACATATTTGCACTTCTGAAAACAGCGACACGAGATGAAAGTGCCTTTACATCCGCAAGCTGTTCCTCTGAAAGTCCTGTTGTTGCAATTACTGCCGGTATGCCTCGTTTCTTTGCAAAACTTACAACACCCGGAACTGCGGTAAAATGTGAGAAATCTATGATTACATCAATTTCGGTGTCTTCGGGAACATCGCTGAAATCAGTGAAAACAGGGAAATCGAATTCTCCCGTTGCCGCAATGTCAACACCGCAGATGACTCTCATGTTTTCTTTTGCTTTGACTATATCTGCGATTGCACGGCCCATTCTTCCGCCTGCGCCGTGAAGAAGTATGTTTATCATAATGAAATGCTTCCTTTCGTAAGCCCGTGGGCAGCAAGGACTTTTTCGAGTTTTTCTCTGTTTGCCGGAGCCATATGAACAAGAGGAAGACGTACGATGCCTTCATCAAGCCCGAGAATGTTGTATGCTTCCTTAATCGGAATCGGGTTAACCTCACAGAAGAGTGCATCAACAAGATCCAAAATATCAAGCTGCATCTTGTATGCTTCTTCGTGCTTTCCGTCTAAATATTTATGAACCATGTCGCTCATGTAACCGGGCATCAGATCAGCCACAACTGATACAACACCCAAAGCACCTGCGCTGAGTGCCATTGTAACAAGTCCGTCCTCGCCTGAGTAAATGTTGAGCTCGTCGCCGCAAAGTCTCTTTGTGGTCGGAACCTGAGTGAGATTACATTCTTTTACACCGTTGATATTCGGAATCTTTGAAAGCTTTTCGTAAGTTTCGGGAGCAATGTTCATACCTGTTCTTCCGGGCACATTATACAGGATAACAGGAAGAGAAGTGCTCTCTGCAATTTTTGTGAAATGCTCAACAAGTCCTGCCTGTGTTGTTTTGTTGTAATACGGAGTTACGCATAATACACCGTCAACGCCTGCTTCTTCAGCAAGCTTTGTGAGCAGGATGGAGTGACGTGTGTCATTTACGCCTGTTCCTGCAATAACAGGAACTCTTCCTGCAACATGATCTGTAACACACTTAATTGTTGCAATGTGTTCTTCGTTTGTCATTGTTGCTGATTCACCTGTGGTGCCGCATACAACAATTGCGTCGATGCCGCCTGATATTTCGAAATCAACAACTTTTTTGAGTTGCTCGAAATCAATTCCGTCTTCTGTGAATGGGGTTACGATTGCGGCTGCTGCACCTTTAAAAATTACTTTTTTCATTTGTGAATCCTCCTCAGTCCATGTAGCCTTCTGCTGCGAGAAGCTCTGCCATTAATACGGCACCGCCTGCGGCACCTCTTAATGTGTTATGTGATAAGCATACGAATTTGATGTCGTACTGTGTGTCTTTTCTTAAACGTCCGATTGAAACTCCCATTCCGCCTTCACGGTCTCTGTCGAGTTTTGTCTGCGGTCTGTTGTCTTCAGTAAAGTACTGAAGGAAATGTTCCGGAGCGTGAGGAAGTTTTAATTCCTGAGCTCTGCCTGAGTAGTTGTTCCAGTCGGCGATAACCTCATCGAGATTTTCCGGAAGGTTTTTGAAGCTGGCATAAACAGCAGCCATGTGTCCGTCTGAAACGGGAACTCTTAAACACTGCGCAGTGAAAGCCGGTTCTTCTGCAGAAACAATGATTCCCTTTTTTTCGTCAATTTTACCGAAGAGTTTGAGGGGCTCTTTCTCAGACTTTTCTTCCTCTCCGCCGATATACGGAATGACATTGTCAATCATTTCCGGCCAGCTCTCGAATGTTTTGCCGGCACCTGAAATTGCCTGATATGTGCATACAAGAACTTTTTCAAGTCCGTATTTTCTGAGAGGGTGAAGAGCAGGAACGTAACTCTGAAGTGAGCAGTTTGACTTAACTGCAACAAATCCGCGCTTTGTTCCGAGTCTCTTTCTCTGGAAAGGAATGATTGCCGCATGCTCAGGGTTGATTTCCGGAACGATCATCGGAACGTCAGGAGTGAATCTGTGAGCTGAGTTGTTTGAAATAACGGGACACTCAAGTTTTGCGTATTTTTCTTCAAGTGATCTGATTTCGTCTTTCTTCATGTCAACGGCGCAGAATACGAAGTCAACTGATGATGCGATTTCCTCTGCATCCGCTTCTGCATCCTTTACCACGATATCTGCATATTTTTCGGGCATGGGAAGAGCAAGTCTCCATTTGCCTTCAACTGCTTCTCTGTATGTTTTACCGGCGCTTCTTGAGCTTGCCGCAAGTGTTGTTACCTTAAACCAGGGATGGTCCTGTAAAATAGTCAAAAATCTCTGTCCTACCATGCCTGTAGCGCCAATTACGCCGACTTTGTAATCCTTCATAAAGTCCTCCAAAACTACATATAAATATACGAGGTTATACTATCACTTTAAGGCCTTTCAGTCAATTGAAATAAACTTATATATATGCTATTATGACCGGGTTATGAAAGTATCAGATTTTAATTATTTTTTACCTGAAGAATTGATTGCTCAGACACCGATTAAGGACAGATCGGCGTCACGATTGCTTGTTGTGGATAAGGTAACCGGCGAGTATAAGCATGAGCATTTTTACGATATAAAAAAGTATCTCAAACCCGGTGACTGTCTTGTGCTTAATGACACAAGGGTTATTCCCGCAAGATTGTACGGCGTTAAAGAGGGTACTGAGAGCCCTATGGAGTTCGTCCTTCTCAAAAGACACACTGATACGGACTGGGAGGTTCTTGTACGTCCGGGAAAACGCGCCAAAATCGGTGCGAGATTCGATTTCGGAGAGGGTGCTCTCAAGGCTGAGGTTATTGACATAATCGAAGAAGACGGCAACAGAATCGTGAGATTCGAATGGGAAGGTATTTTTGAAGAAGTACTGGACAAAATCGGTGTTATGCCGCTTCCGCCGTATATTAAGGAAAAACTTGAAGATCCCGAAAGATATCAGACCGTGTATGCGAGGGAAAGAGGCAGTGCAGCTGCTCCGACAGCAGGACTTCATTTTACAGAGAAACTTCTCGACGAAATTCGTGAGATGGGTGTTAAAACGGCATTCGTTACTTTGCACGTCGGACTGGGCACTTTCAGACCTGTTAAAGCTTTGAATATCGAAGACCATCTTATGCACGAAGAAGTTTATACAATCAATCAGGAAACAGCTGACATGATAAACGAGGCAAGAAAAAACGGCGGCAGAATCATTGCTGTGGGAACGACCTCATGCAGAGTCCTGGAATCAGTTGCCGATGAAAACGGAATTATGTCGGCAAAGTCAGGTTCAACAAAGATATTCATTTATCCGGGATATAAATTCAAAATATTGGACGGACTTGTTACAAACTTCCATTTGCCGGAATCAACACTTGTTATGCTTGTGAGCGCACTTGCCGGAAGGGAACATGTCCTTGCGGCTTATGAGGAGGCAATACGTGAGAAATACAGATTTTTCTCATTCGGTGATGCCTGCCTGTTTATTTAAGGAGAAAATCATGCCGGCAGTAACCTACGAACTTATAAAAATATGTAAACAAAGCGGAGCGAGACTTGGTATTCTTCATACACCTCACGGTGATATCGAGACTCCCACTTTTATGCCTGTCGGAACACAGGCCTCGGTAAAAGGCATTTCACCTGATGAACTCAGGGCAATGAATGCGGGAATCATTCTTTCCAACACATATCATTTGTATATGAGACCGGGTCATGAGCTTGTGAAAAAAGCGGGAGGTCTTCATAAATTCATGAACTGGGACAGAGCTATTCTTACGGATTCCGGCGGATTCCAGATTTTCTCACTTGCAAAGCTGAGAAAGATTACCGAAGAGGGTGTTCATTTCAGATCACACCTTGACGGCTCAAAGCATTTCATTTCTCCTGAAAAGGCAATGGAAATTGAAAATGCTTTAGGTGCGGATATCATGATGGCTTTTGATGAATGTGCACCGTATCCGTCATCCTATGATTACACAAAGCAATCAATGTATATGACAACCCGTTGGGCAGAACGTTGCCTCAAGGCCCATGCAAGAGAAAAAGACCAGGCACTGTTCGGAATTGTACAGGGCGGTATGTACAAGGATCTGCGTAAAATTTCAGCACGGGATTTAGCTTCGATGGATTTCCCGGGATACGGAATCGGAGGACTTTCGGTAGGCGAGCCCGCTGAAATCATGTATGACGTACTTGATGATTTAATGCCGGTTATGCCCACAAACAAGCCCAGATATCTTATGGGTGTCGGTTCTCCTGATTACCTTATTGAGGGCGTGATTCGTGGAATAGACATGTTTGACTGTGTGCTTCCGACACGTATCGGAAGAAACGGAACAGTAATGACTTCACACGGACGTCTTATTGTACGTGATGCGAAATATGCAGAGGACTTCGGACCGATGGATCCGGAATGTGACTGCCCTGCATGCAGAAATCACACACGTGCATATATCCGTCATCTCCTTAAGGCAGGAGAGATGTACGGACTCCGTCTTGCTACGATTCATAATCTTTATTTCTTAATGAACTTGATGAAATCGATAAGACAAGCTATAATGGAGGACAGGCTGCTTGATTTCAGAGATGAATTCTTTGAAAAATACGGCTATAACCAAGGAAAGAAATAACTCTGGAGGTTAAGATATGAAACAAAAGTTATTCTTATCACTTACCGGTGCTATGACACTTGCAGGAAGCTTATCAGTATTTGCTGACGGCGATACCGCAAAGGCTGCTGACGCAACAGCTGCTCCTGCAAGCGGAGTCGGAAGTTCATGGTGGATCTGGATTTTGATCTACGGGTTAATGTTTGCTGCATTCTACTTCCTTCTCATTCGTCCTAACAAGAAGAAGCAGAAGAAAGAAGAGGAACTTCGAAACAGCATCGCTCTTAACGATGAAATCACAACAATCGGCGGTATTTGCGGAAGAGTTGTAAGCGTTAAAGATGATGACATTACAATCGAAACATCTATTGATCGTACACTTGTTCAGTTCAAAAAATGGGCTGTTCGTGACGTCAAAAAGATGGAAACAGAAGATGTAAAAGCAGAAGAGAAAAAAGATTAAACTTTTTTCAAAATAAAGGTTGACAGTCTCCCTTTGCCGTGATATTATAGCAAAGCGCTTTGAAAAAGGCGTCGACGTAAGCTGGTGTAGCTCAGCAGGTAGAGCAACTGACTTGTAATCAGTAGGTCGGGGGTTCGATTCCGTCCACCAGCTCCAGGGAGAATTCCCGAGCGGCCAAAGGGGGCAGACTGTAAATCTGTTGCTTCTAGCTTCGATGGTTCGAATCCATCTTCTCCCACCAGAA
>CAMFNB010000059.1 GCA_945965275.1 uncultured Clostridia bacterium
TAGCGTCTCGTGGGCTCGGAGATGTGTATAAGAGACAGATATATAATATATGTATATTTTTACAAAGGAAGAGGAAGCAAGATTGAGTAAGCTTAAAGTTGAAGGTTACTGCATTCGCAGAGCTGAGTATTCCGGAGAAGAAATATACATATTGAAAAAGTCGGGCAGTGATGAAAAAGCTGACCTTGATTTTTTGCGTCGCGTTGAAGATTTCCTGTCGGGAAATGAAGCAACGAATTTTTACCGTGAACTTCTGTTAAAGGGAGAGGACGGCATATCAAAGGCGGATATTAAAGCAAACTCTGTAAAAGGAGCCGCCGGTTATTTTGTCGTTGCGGTTCTTACCGGAGACATGAACGATGACGAGTGCGAAGCAGCAGAGGGTGTGCTCCGCAACATATATTTTGAAGAAGGGAACTGCAGTGTTGTTTCTCCGGAAGACGGAAAAATTGTTGCAGTTTGTGCATACAAAAACGACGAAGAAAGAAAAAGACTCACTGAGCTTGCAAAGACAATTGAGGACACATTGTCAGAACAGATTATGGTTGCAGCAAAGGTCGGCATAGGCGGAGTTCAGGAAAGCCTGGGTAAAATAAAAGCATCATTTGAGCAGGCAGTCATTACTGCGGAAATGGGAAAGACTCAGTATGACAAACTCGGAATGCTTAAACTGTTCTCCAAAATTTCGGAGGACGATGCCGAAACTTTTGTCCGCGAGGTACTCGGTGAAGAATTCTTCAGAGAAAAGAGTCATGACGAACTGCTTGAAACCATTGAGGTGTTCCTTGACTGCAATATGAATATATCAGAAGCGTCCAAGACGCTTTTCATACACAGAAATACACTTATGTATCGTATTAAGAAGTTCAAAGAACTTACAGGCCTTGATGCCACGAAATTTGATGACGGTGTATGCATAAGAACAGTGTGCTTTACACTGAAATTACAGAAGAAAGAAAACAGGAGGATTTGAATGGACGACGTAATCATATCGTTTGATAAAGTTGTAAAGCTTTATCCAAACGGAGTAAATGCCTTAAGAGGCGTTTCATTCAAAATCAACAGAGGCGAATTTGTGTTCCTTATGGGTGCCAGCGGTGCCGGTAAGTCCACAATGCTTAAAATTTTACTGAAAGAAGAGGATCCTTCCGGCGGACTTGCAATGGTTGACGGAAAGAACCTGAAAAAAGTGCGCGGTTATAAAATCCCGAAGTACAGAAGACACATCGGAACCGTATTCCAGGATTTCAGACTTTTACCGAAAAAGACGGTATTTGAAAATGTTGCATTCGCCATGGAAATCACAGGCGCATCTAAGCGCGTAATCAAGCACCAGGTGGAGACTGCACTTTCACTTGTAGGACTTTCACACAAGGCAAACGAGCTTCCTGCACATTTGTCAGGCGGTGAGCAGCAGCGTGTTGCGGTTGCAAGAGCTCTTGTAAACGCACCTGAAATCATTATTGCCGACGAGCCTACAGGTAACCTTGACCCTGAAAACTCTGAGGAAATCATGCACCTTCTCGAAGAAATCAACAGACACGGAATTACTGTTATCGTGGCTACTCACGCAAGAAAACTTGCTGAAGACATGGGCAAGAGAGTTATATATCTCGAGAACGGAAGACTTAAAGAATATGAATATGAAAGGGAGGATGAAAACGGTGAACAAAATACGAACCTTTTTTTACATGATTAAACAAGGCTTTCAGAACATCGCAAAAAATGCATTCATGATTTTTGCATCTGTCAGCGTTATTTTCGTATCACTCTTTATTATCGGTACAATGTTCCTTCTTTCATATAACATTGAATCAATTCTTGATGACCTGGCATCAGGTCCTGCGGTTGTTATTAACTGTAAAACAACACTCAGTGAAGAAGAGACAGACAAGCTTCAGAATATGATTGAAATCAAAGACAATGTAAGCAAGATTACAAGAATCAGCCGTGCCGAAAACCTTGCGGCAATGAAGGAATTCTTCTCTGAACAGCAGGATTTGTTTGAAGATTACAAAGAGGAAGATCTTTTTGTTTCATTTGAGGTTGAACTCTACGATGTAGGTGAGGGTGAAAAATTTGTCAGTGAAGTAAAAAGCATGGTTGGTGTTGACAGTGTAAGAGACACCGTTCGTGTTCTTAAGCTTTTCACAACACTGAAAAAGTGGGTACAGATCGGAACCGTCATAGCCGTAATCGGCCTCGGTATTCTTTCGTATCTCCTTACAAGTAACACAATCAAGCTTACGGTTGTTGCAAGAAGGCAGGAACTTGAAATCATGAAGTACGTGGGTGCTTCAAGTGCATATGTAAGAGGACCGTTTATTATGGAAGGTCTTTTCATTGGTTTGCTCGGCTCAGGTCTTTCATACCTTCTTGTAAGACTGGTATATAACATAATTGCAAATTATGTAAACGGAACAGAAATCGGTGACATGATTCACGTGGTGCCATTCACTAATTTCAGCGGAACACTTATGGTATATTTCCTTATTGCAGCCGTTGCAATCGGTGTGCTCGGATCAATGACAGCCATCAGAAAACACATCAAAGTCTGATGCGGATTTGAGAAACCTGATTTTGCGTGGTAAAATGCAGAGGTGATTTATTTATGAGAAACAACAAATTTATCAGATTGGGAATAATCTTTTTCTGCCTGGCATTTCTTATGACAGGTGTGGTTTCCAACGGCGCAACGCAGGCTGAACTCAAAGCTCAGCAGGCTGCAAACCAGAAGAAAAAAGATGAGATTAAAGACAAACTGGATGCTGCTCAGGATGAACTCGACGCACAGCAGGCTAAGCTTGCTGCGGTTATAAGCGAAGAAGAAAAGAACAAATCAGAACTTGAAATCTTAGAGCAGGAACTTGATTACATTTTAGAGCAGCTTGATGTTCTTGAAACAACAATCAAAGAAACAGAGGAAGACTATAACAACAAGGTGGCCACTCTCAAAGAACGAGCAAGAGTGATGTTCCAGCTTTCTGACTACTCAACAATTCAGATGCTTGTTGAATCAGATTCCCTCCTTGATTTTCTTAACAGAAAAAGTTATTACAACACAATGATCACTCAGGATGAGCAGCTCATTGAAGAAGTTGCAAATTTAAAGCTTGACCTCGAATCGAAAAAAGCCCTTCAGGAAAGAACAAAGGGCGGATATGAGGAACTCATTGCAGAAAAAGACAAACTTCTTGCAGGACTTAAAAACCAGAAGGAAACATATTCTTCACTTACTGCAAAAGCACAGTCTGCAGTAGATGCTCTTGAAGATCAGGAAGCGGAGATGGACAAGGCTTCTAAGGAACTTGAAGCAAGACTTAAGAAACTTGCGGAAGAGGAAGAGGCTGCAAAGAAACAACAGCAGGCGTCCGGAGGCGGTTCAAGTTCAGGAACCGGTTCACACGGCGGAAATCCGAACTTCAGCGGACTCGGTTTCATTTGGCCGGCCCCCGCAAGCCACAGAATTTCTTCTCCTTTCGGATACAGAGTGCACCCTATTTCAGGATCATATAAAATGCATAACGGTATTGATATTGCAGCACCGGGCGGTTCGAACATTCTTGCATCACAGGAAGGAACTGTTATTGAGTCCGGATACCATTATTCACATGGCAACTATATTGTAATTAACCACGGTAACGGTTATGCAACTGCCTATTACCATGCAAGCAAACTTATTGCAAAGGCAGGACAGTGGGTATCAAGAGGACAGGTAATTGCACTTGTCGGAACAACGGGATCATCAACAGGTAACCACCTGCACTTTGAGGTAAGAAAGAACGGCGTACCGCAGAACCCGCTTAATTATGTATCATAATCTTTAAAACATAAGAGGTATCTATTGTCTAAGATTTCGGATTTGTTAAAAAAACTGACGTTTAAGGAAGAAATTTACTCGGAAGAGGAACACTCAGAGCTTTCTGCGTCCAGACCCAGTCTGGAAGAAGTAATGAGCGAGCCTCCGAAGCCGCAGGAAGAAAAACCTGCAGAGGAACAGCCTGCCGTTACAAAAGAAGAAGAAAAAACAGATGTTGTTGAAAGTATTCTCGGCCGGGAACAACAGGCGGAGGAAGTTAAAATCGACAGTCTTATCCTTGAAGAAACAGACGAAAACAACAGAATCATAACAAAAAAGCGCAAGCACAGAGAATATTTCAAGGGCTCACTTCATGAGGTTACTGTTTCAAGACTCACACTTTTGGTTTGGGGGCTCCTTATCGTAATTGTCTCGGTTCTTCTGTCGTTTATTGTCGCAGACAAAATTTTCTTCAGAAGCGGATACTCACAGACATCATATAAAGTTAATTTTAACGAGGAACTTTCGGACTCTTCGGAGATTGCAAAGCTCCAGTCTGTTATCACTACACTTGAAAACAATTTTTACCCGGGCGTAGAAAAAAACGTTTTAATAGAGGGTGCCATTGAAGGCATGGTAAATGCGCTGGGGGATCAGTTCACGGTATATTACAGACCGGGAACAATGAATCAGTATACTGAGCTTATCAACGGCACGTACGAAGGCCTGGGAATCAAATTTCTCTCTGACAGCAAGGGTCTTATAGTCGATACAATTTACAGCAAATCTCCTGCTTCGAAGGCGGATATTAAAGAGGGAGACATCGTTACCAAAATAGGCGGAGTTGACACGGTCGGAATCACCAATGACAAGCTTGTTGAAGCGATGAGCAAGAGTGACGACGTGGAACTTGAAATCCTTGCAGATGAAGAAGGCAAAGAAAACAGAAAAATAACAATCACAATTGACCAGGTTGCAGTCCAGTCAGTATTTGAAAAATCTCTGGGCAGCGGACTTTACAGAATATCGATTAGTCAGTTTGACGAAGACACGGGTGAAGAGTTCCAGAAGAAACTCAGCGACCTTATCGGAAAAGGCGGATGCAAGGGCATCGTGCTTGATCTTCGTGACAACGGCGGCGGATATGAAACCGAAGCTTCAAAGGTTGCGGATATGATTTTACCGAAGGGTACAATCGCAACGGCTCAGGACAACGAAGGCAACGTATTCAAAACAATCAAATCAGAAGCAAGTGAAATCGAGATTCCGATTGTGGTTCTTGTAAATGAAAATACGGCCAGTGCAGCAGAACTTGTTGCCGGTGCGGTAAAAGACTTCGGCAAGGGCAAGCTTGTGGGAGTAAAGACATACGGAAAGGCAATCGGTCAGGCAAGGGTTACTTTTGATACTGACAACTCGGGCCTGGTTCTTACGGTGGCATGCTTCTATACGCCTTCCGGAAACTGTATTCAGGGAAAAGGTATTACTCCTGATGAGACGGTTGAACTTCCGGAGGAATTCAGAGGAAAACCGATTTCCGTAATACCGGGAGAAAGCGATACACAGCTTTTGAAGGCTCTTCAGATTTTGCATGAGGAAGTTAAGAAATAATGTACGAAGCATTAGCGGGATTCTATGACAAAAACATAGGTGAACTGAATTATGACCGTATGGCAGATTTTCTGCATACGGTCTTTTATAAGTTCAGAAACACGGGAAATGTGGCCGAACACCCAATCGTACTGGATGCGGGTTGCGGAACAGGCAAATGCACTGTAAAATTAGCCGATAAGGGCTTTGATATGATTGGACTTGATGTTTCTCCCGAAATGCTACAGATAGCTTCGAAGGACGCAAAATCAAGGGACATTTGCTGGATCTGCCAGGATATGACCGATATGGATCTTTTCGGAACCGTTGAGGCTGTATTCTGCATGACGGACACGGTAAATCATCTGCTCACTGTAAAAGAACTAAGGGGATTTCTCAAAAAGTCGTCTCTTTTTACAGAGCCGGGAGGACTTCTTGTGTTGGATTTTCTGACGCCTGCATATTTCAAAAAGGTAATAGACGGAAATGTTTTTTACCAGGAGGATGAGAAGGGCAGCATTATCTGGGAAGGAAATGTTCACGGTAAAATCTGTGACTATGAAATAGTGTCATTCTCAAAAGAAAAGAAGGAACTTTATTCGAGGTCAGAAGAATTTTTACGGGAAAGACTTTGGAGCGGAGAAGAAATAAAGGCAGAGGCCAAGAAGGCGGGATATGCTTTTATTGAATCGGCGGGCAAGGACCCTTACAGAAAATACTATATCTTCAGAAAGAGAAAGAAATGAGTAAAGACTATTTATATTCAGCCGTTGCGGCAAACGGCGTAATAAGAGTAATCGGTGCCGAAACAACAAATCTTGTTGAAAAGGCAATGACAATACATGATACATCACCTGTTGCAACAGCGGCACTGGGTCGTGTTCTCACGGTCAGTGCGATTATGTCACGCGGACTTAAGAACGATGACGACTCAATGACAATTCAGTTCAGAGGCGACGGCCCGATAGGCTGCGTTGTTGCGGTTACTGATGCTTTTGCAAATGTAAGAGGCTACGTGGGAAATCCGAATGTTGACTTGCCGCTTAATGCAAAGGGTAAGCTTGACGTGGGCGGAGCAATCGGAAAAGGCTATCTCAGTATCATTAAGGACTTAGGACTTAAGGAGCCTTATCAGGGAACAATTCCGCTTGTTTCAGGTGAAATAGCAGAAGACATTTCATGCTATTTTGCGGTATCTGAACAGGTGCCTTCCGTAGTGTCTCTTGGCGTACTCGTAGGACCGGGCGATGATGAAAGAAATCATGTGGTTTGCGCAGGCGGCTTTTCACTGCAGCTTATGCCCGGAGCAACAGAAGAGCTTATTTCAGTGCTTGAAGAAAGAGTAAATAAGATTGCGTCTGTCACAACGCTTCTCAAGGAGGGAAAGACGATCAAAGAAATCATCGGTGAACTTCTTGAAGGATATGACGTAACTGATGAAACCGAGACGGAATGCGGTTACAACTGCTCATGCTCAAAAGAGAAAATGGAGAAGGCTCTGGTGAGTCTCGGACGCGGAGAACTTGAGGAAATAATCAGCACAACAGGGGAAGCGGAACTCACTTGTCAGTTCTGCAGAACAAGCCATAAATTCGATAAAAATGAGCTTGAAAAAATTCTTGAAGAAATTTGAAAAAAAGTGTTGACAAATAAAAAGGGTTCTAATATAATAATCCGTGCCGCTTGCGAATAGCAAGTTAAGCGCAGGACATTTAGTTCCAAGCGCAAGGAATGGTGGCGTGGGAGTTTAGCTCAGCTGGGAGAGCATCTGCCTTACAAGCAGGGGGTCACAGGTTCGATCC
>CAMFNB010000060.1 GCA_945965275.1 uncultured Clostridia bacterium
ATAGTATGTTTTGTCCGAATTGCGGAAAAGAAATTGAAGAAAACGCAAAATTCTGCAGGTAATAACCGGTTCGGGCCTTGAGGGATATTGTTATTGTGACTATCCTGCAAACGAAAATTAAGAAACATTGATGAGGAAACGGTAATCGCATATTGCGACTGCCGTTTTTTATTTACTACTTGAAATGGTAGCAAATAAAGTATAAAATAAAGTAGCAAATAAAAACGATAACAGGAGTATAACTATTTTGAAATTAGGCCACGAGACAGAACTTGTTGAATTCAAAAAAACCACGGGTGAACTGAAAGAGGGAATTGTTTCTATTTCTTCTATGCTGAATAAACATTCTGATGCCACCGTGTATTTTGGTATAAAGAATAACGGCGAAATATTGGGTCAGGAAATAGGCGACAGAACTTTACGTGAAATATCTCAAATGATTGCAACCTCAATTAAACCACAGATTATTCCGACCATATCACTTGAATTAATCGATGGTTGCAATGTAATAAAAGTAAAAGCTCAGGGCAGCGAGAAGCCATATTCGGCATTTGGCAGATACTATATAAGATCGGCTGATGAAGATCGTGAACTGTCACCAATTGAGCTTCGTAAAATAATGCAGGAAAATGAGAACAGCGACATTATTTCAACCAAGGCAGCGGATAATCAAAATCTGTCTTTTACACAACTTAAAACTTTATTTGCCACTAAGGGATTAACAGTTAATGAGAGCAACTTTGAGCAGAACCTGGGCTTATATAACAGGGACGGAAAATATAATTTAATGGCTGAACTGCTTGCAGACAAAAATAATATTTCCATTAAAGTTGTTACTTTTAAAGGAAAAGACAAAAGAGAAATATTAAAAAGAAACGAATATGGATTTAAGAGTCTTGCTTTATCAATGGACCAGGTATTGAGCTATATGGAAGCTGTCAATGATACAAAGGTGATACTTAATTCACATCAGCGTGAAGAAATCAAAAAATTTGATTTTGCGGTTTTCAAGGAAGCGTGGCAAAACGCATGCCTCCATACAAAGTGGTCTTTCTTAAACCCTCCTGCTGTCTATATATTCAGCGACAGAATTGAAATCATTTCTACAGGTGGTCTTGCAACCGGGCTTACTAAGGAGGAATTTTTCAAGGGTATTTCGAGACCGGTGAATTCAAAACTTCAGAAGATATTCGGCCAGCTCGGATATGTTGAACAAACAGGGCATGGCATTCCTCTTATCGTAAGCACATACGGAAAACAGGCTTTTGAAATAAGTGAGAATTTTATAAATGTTGTTATTCCTTTTAATCGTGATTTTACAGAGAGGAATGATGAAGGTTACAAATCTTTGAATGATGCGCAGAAAAAACTGTATGCGTATTTAAAGGACCATCCGTATACTACAATAAAGGACCTTGTATCTGAATGCGGTATAAGCGACGGATATGTAAGAAAAATTTTAACTTTTCTGAAGGAGAACGGCTATATTAAGCACGAAGGGTCGAAAAAACGCGGGTTTTGGATTACGTTAAAATAATCTTCTTTGTTATAATAAATATAACTTGTCCGCAGCATCCTTAAAATGATAAAATAATCGCGTGAAATCATCTAAAGTTTTTCCTATTATCATAACGATTGTTGCAGTGGTTTGTATAACACTTATATGCGTGGCAATATACAAGCTTGAGCGTCCTGCGGAACAAATCGTGGAAGAAACATCTGTTCCGACATCTGATGTCACTTCGAATACTGAACCGGATGTTACTGCTACGCCTAAGCCTACGGCAACACCATATGAAGCCCCGGAACCGGATGTTACTGCTACGCCTAAGCCTACGGCAACACCAAATGAAGGCCCGAAACCGTATTCATCAACAGAGAAGAACATCCCTTACACAAGGGAAGGACACCACTACGAAGTATCACTTAGTTTCGGAAATGATTTCAGAGTTGAAGACACCTACTATATCGTTGTTTCTCTCAACTCGCAGATTGTTAAGGTTTATGCGAGAAACAGTCTCGGTGAGCCTGAGGGAGAGCCGGTCAGAACTTTCCTTACATCCACGGGGCTTAAAGACAATAAGTCAATGGCAACTCCTGTAGCACAATTTGTTATTTTAGATAATGACGTACACGGAAGGGGCAAGACACGCTGGTGCCAAGCAGTCGGCGGTGTTTATGTTCAGTACGCAACAAGACTATATAAGGTAAACAACATCACGGAAAACGGAACAAAGCTTGACGGATATTACACAGGCTTTATGTTCCACTCAGGGCTTTACAAGACAACTGATAAAAGCACACTTGATGTTGACGAATGGAATCTTTTGGGATATCCCAGATCCCATGGATGTATGCGACTTCAGGCAGCAGACGCAAAATGGATTTATGAAAACTGCCATACGGGTTCATTCGTTGATATAATCGACGGAGAATCTGAACCGGAGCTTTGGAAGAAACTTAAACCCGCAAAGCTTTCAGGCACAACGATTGACCCAACGGATAATTAATTGCATTAACGCAATAGTTATATATTTAATTTTCGGAGGTAGTAAAATGGAAATGTTATTTAGCGGCATGGCCGCAAACGGTGTAGTTACCGTACTCTCAATTATTCTTGCAATTGCAGCGACAATTGTTTTGTTAATTATGGTAATACCGGAAAAAAAGAGAGAATCACTCCCTTCTTTCTTCAAGAAGCTTCATGATGTTTTTAACTTCAAACAGTTACTGATTGAAAAGATTCTTAAAATTACCTATGTGTTCCTTACTGTTTTATCAATTCTCACCGGCATACTTATGATCATCATTCAGGCTCCGTATATGGGAATTGCATACAGCAACTACGGCGGCGGAAACGCAGCAGCACTCAGCTTATTATACGGACTTATTCTCATCGTAATCGTTCCGACCGCAATCAGACTTATTTATGAAGGAATGATGATGTTCATCCTTCTTGTTAAGAACACAATCGAAATCAACAAGAAGCTCAAGAACCAGAACGGAGACGTAAATAAGAAAGAGGATGCAAAAGCAGAACCTGTAAAGGTTGCACCTGCTCCGGCACCTGTTGCACAGCCTTACCAGCCAAAGATGGGATTCTGTGCATACTGCGGAACCCAGTATGATAAGAATGCCGGAAAATGCCCGAACTGCGGAAAATAAGTTAACGAAATATTCACGGGGTCATGCTTTTGTATGGCCCTTTTTGTTTGCAAACAAAAAGCATTGAGTGTAAAATAATTGCGTGTGTTTAGAAAAATATGGTAGAAAAGAAAAAAGGAAATACAAATGGTTAAAAAGATTTTGAAATCCCTCAGGGAATTCAAACGCCCGACAATCTGGACACTGATATTCATTATCGGTGAAGCCATTATAGAGACGTTTATTCCTTTCACAACAGCAGAATTAGTAAATGCAATAAATGCCGGAACAAATATGACAAACCTCCTGAAAATCGGAGGAATGCTGGTGGCTATGGCCTTACTTTCATTGGCATGCGGTGCAGCCGCAGGATTTACATGCTCAAAGGCATCATCAGGACTTGCAAGGAACCTTCGTTCTGATATGTTTGCAAACATTCAGAGATTCAGCTTTGAAAATGTTGATAAGTTCTCATCGGCATCTCTTGTTACAAGAATGACAACAGACGTTACGAATGTTCAAATGTCGTACATGATGATTATCAGAATGGCAATAAGATCACCTCTTATCTTCCTGTTCTCAATCATTATGGCGTTCTATATGGGAGGAGCACTTGCCGCGTCATTTGTTGTTGTAATTCCGATTATGATATTTACTCTTATTATGATTGCAAAGAAGGCAATGCCCGCTTTCAAGAGAGTATTCAAAAAATATGATAAGCTCAATGAATCAATTGAGGAAAACGTACGCGGTATGCGAGTTGTAAAAGGCTTCTCGAGAGAGGAATATGAGAAGGAAAAATTCAATGCAGCAGCCGAGGATATCAGAGTTGACTTTGTAAAAGCAGAGAGAATCGTTGCAATCAACCAGCCGGTAATGCAGGTTTGTCTTTACTTAAACATGGTTGTTATCCTTGCACTGGGTTCATACATTGTAATAACAACTCATGGTCTGGATATAAATGTCGGCCAGATCAGTGCAATGCTCACATACGGTGTTCAGATTCTCATGGCTCTTATGATGATTTCAATGCTCTATGTAATGATTACAATGAGTGCTGAGTCAGCACGAAGAATAAGCGAGGTTCTCGATGAAGAACCTGCTCTTAAGAATCCGGAAAATCCGATAACTGAAGTTGCTGACGGTTCAGTTGACTTTGAAAATGTAAGCTTTAAGTATTCAAGCACTGCAAATAAATACGCACTGGAAAATGTAAATCTTCACATCAAGTCCGGCATGACAGTCGGAATCATCGGCGGAACGGGATCTTCAAAATCAACTCTTGTTCAGCTTATCCCGAGACTTTATGATGTAACTGAAGGCTCTGTAAAAGTCGGCGGAAGAGACGTAAGAGAATATGACATGGAAGCTTTGCGTGATTCAGTTGCCATGGTTCTTCAAAAGAACGTGCTCTTTGAAGGCAGCATTGAAGACAACCTCCGTTGGGGTAATCCGGATGCAACTGATGAAGAAATCATGGAAGTCTGCAAGCTTGCTCAGGCTCACGGCTTTATTGATTCAATCCCGAACAAACATATTGAGCAGGGTGGTGCAAACGTTTCAGGCGGACAGAAACAGAGACTTTGTATTGCCAGAGCACTTTTAAAGAAGCCGAAGATTCTTATCCTGGATGACTCTACAAGTGCGGTCGATATGAAGACTGACGCAATGATTCGTGCCGGTCTTAAACAATATATTCCGGAAACAACAAAATTCATTATTGCTCAGAGAATTGCATCTGTTCAGGATGCCGATATGATTATCGTTCTTGATAACGGTAAAATCGAAAAGGTGGGCAAACACGATGAGCTTCTTGCTTCATCTCAGATATACAGAGAAGTATATGAGCAGCAGACGAGAGGAGGCGATTCTGATGAAGAATAAGAAAGAAACAATGCAGACGCCTCCGAGAAAAAGAGCACCGGGAGGATTCAAGTCACTTAAACGTGCAGTAAAACTGTTATTTAAGTTTTATCCGAGACTTGTACCGCTTGTGCTTTTGACAACGGTTCTTGAGTCTGCTATTACGGCAATTCCGGCTGTGTTCATTCAGCAGGTTATTGAGGCAATCGGAAAATGGGTTGACTCAGGTGACTGGAATGCGGCATCAGCAGTTATTTTACCGAAGATATATATCCTTGCCGGACTCTATATTGCCTCTACTCTCTGTATGGTTTTCCACACTCAGATTCAGGCTTTCGTTACGCAGGGATTCCTTGATAAGATGCGTCGACAGATGTTCAGCGGAATGCAGAATCTTCCGATTAAGTATTTCGACACGACAAAGCACGGCGATATCATGAGTTACTACACAAACGATATCGATACATTAAGACAGCTTGTGTCACAGTCGCTTCCGTCTCTTGTAAGAGCGGGAACAATTGTTATTGCAGTTCTCTTCATCATGATCTACTACAGCTTATGGCTTACACTTGTTGTACTTCTCGGTGTAGTGGGAATGATGGTTATCTCAAAGAAAATCGGCGGCGGCAGCGCAAAGTTCTTTATCAAGCAGCAGACGTCTGTAGGTAAGCAGGAAGGCTTTATTCAGGAAATGATGAACGGCCAGAAGGTTATCAAGGTATTTAACCATGAGGACCAGGCAATCGAGGATTTTGAGAAGCTTAACGATGAACTTTTCACAAACAGCTACAGAGCTCATGCATACGCAGGAAGCCTTGGACCGATTATCATGAACATCGGTAACATCATCTATGTTCTGATCGCAATTGTCGGAGGTCTCTTCATCCTGCTTAACACTCCTAACGTTTCAATCAGCGGAATGGCATTCAATATTTCAATTGTTGTACCTTTCCTTAATATGACAAAGCAGTTCACGGGTAACTTCAACCAGGTTTCACAGCAGATTAACTCAATTGTCATGGCTATGGCAGGTGCAAACAGAGTATTTGACCTTATGGATCAGGAGCCTGAAACAGACGAGGGTTATGTAACGCTTGTAAACGCAAAGAAAGATGCTTACGGAAACATCACTGAATCAGAGGAGAGAACAGGTCTTTGGGCATGGAAGCATCCTCACGGTGACGGCACACTTACATACACCGAACTTAAAGGTGATGTGCGCATGGTGGATGTTGATTTTGAATATGTACCCGGCAAGAGAGTTCTAAACAACGTAAGCGTTTACGCAGAACCGGGACAAAAGGTTGCCTTTGTAGGTGCTACAGGTGCCGGAAAGACAACAATCACGAACCTCATTAACAGATTCTATGATATTGATGACGGTAAAATACGTTATGACGGAATCAATATAAACAAGATTAAGAAGGATGATCTGAGAAGATCACTGGGCATCGTTCTTCAGGATACAAACCTTTTTACCGGAAGTGTTATGGATAACATAAGATACGGTAAGCTTGATGCAACCGATGAAGAGTGTATTGCTGCTGCAAAGCTGGCAGGAGCGGATGACTTTATCACACGTCTTCCCGAAGGCTACAATACAATGCTTAACAACAACGGTGCAAACCTTTCACAGGGACAGAGACAGCTTATCTCTATTGCAAGAGCAGCGGTTGCAGATCCGCCGGTTATGATCTTAGACGAAGCAACATCTTCAATCGATACCAGAACAGAGGCAATTGTTCAGGCAGGCATGGACAAGCTGATGGAAGGCAGAACGGTATTTGTTATAGCTCACAGACTTTCAACGGTTATGAACTCAGATGTCATTATGGTTCTTGACCACGGTGAAATCATTGAGAGAGGTAACCATGAGAAGCTGATTGCGGAAAAGGGTACATATTACCAGCTGTACACCGGTGCATTTGAGTTAGAGTAAAAAAGAATCGTAAATATTGCGAAGGAGCATCCGAGAGGGTGCTCCTTTTTTG
>CAMFNB010000061.1 GCA_945965275.1 uncultured Clostridia bacterium
GAAAGTATCTCAAAGCGGGTGTTATGAACAAAGGCACATATGAAGCAACAGATGTAGGTACACCGCAAGGAGGAAATCTGTCACCATTGTTAAGCAACATTATGCTCAATGAACTTGACAAAGAACTTGAGAGCCGAGGACAGCGATTTACACGATATGCAGATGATGTAGTAATCGTATTGAAAAGCAAAGCAGCGGCAACAAGGGTAATGTATTCCATAACGAGTTGGATAGAGAGGAAACTCGGATTAAAGGTAAATGCAACTAAGACAAAGATAACCCCACCGAGCAAACTCAAATATCTTGGCTTTGGCTTTTGGAAAGACAAAAGCGAATGGAAAGCAAGACCTCACGAGAGTTCAGCTGAAAAGTTCAAAAGAAAACTCAAACAACTGTGCAAAAGAAGTTGGAGTATCGACCTAACATACCGCATTAAGAAGATAAATGAGGTAACGAGAGGCTGGACTAACTATTTCAGAATAGGCTCAATGAAGCAAAAACTTAAAAGCATAGACGAACATTTGAGAACAATGATAAGGGTGATAATTTGGAAACAGTGGAAAGTAGCCCCTAAAAGGGAATGGGGACTTTTAAAACTTGGCGTTCCAAAATGGATAGCACACAAGGTAGCGAATTGGGGAAATCATTACCAATTTGTAGCACAAAAGTCTGTTCTTAAAAGGGCAATTTCGAAAGAAATACTGACCAAGCGAGGCTTAGTCAGTATTTATGATTACTACTTAAAAGTAGCACATATTTAAATTTGAGTTGAACCGCCCTGTGCCGAACGGCACGCAGGGTGGTGTGAGAGGGCGATTAATTTCGCCCTACTCGATTTGTCTGTTTTAATGAATAATCCGGATTCCAAGAAAAATGCACTTTAAGTTCCACGGACCGTGGAACTTTTTTGTTTCTTTTCTTGGAATTCCAAGAAAACGAGTTCTTTTTTTCCACGGTCCGTGGAAAATCCAAACTGCTTTTCTTGGAAATAAGAAATAATATATAACAAAGGAACTTAATTATATGGTATTATGTACTAAAGACATTTCAGTTAATCGGTGAACTTATGAAAAAACATTTTACAAAACAATTTGTATTCTTGCTCTCACTTACAGCATTGCTTGTCTTAGGTGTTGTATCAGCTTCTGCCAAAGTTTATACGGTTCCTTTTACCGAGAAGAGCGGATACTCAATTAAAGATGAGAGATTCTGCGGGGTGTATCCCGGAGAGACGGCAGGAGACATCAAAAACAGTGTTGAAGACGGACGTGCAGTGAAGATCACAAACGCATACGGTTCGTCAGTTAAGGATAGCGACAAAGCGGCAACTTCAATGAAGGTGCAGATTGAATTTGAACAGAATGAATATTCAATTGTAATAAAAGGTGACGTGAGCGGTGACGGAAACGTAAACTCAACAGACTACCTGAAACTGAAAAAATACTTTGCGGGTACCGACATCAAAGGCCTGTTCTTTGAAGCGGCAGATATCAATAACGATACAAAACTTTCATCGGTTGACTATCTGAGAATCAAAGGATATTTCGCAGGAAAGGTTGACCTTTTCCCGTCAAAGGAAAATATTCCGGAGAAGACTCCGGTAAAATATGAGGGCCCGTATTCCGAATTTAACGGCGCATACGGCGGTGTGGATGCAATCGGAAGAGAGCAGTACTATGACACGCAGGTGACGACAGGAAGCAAAGAAAAGGAAGTCGGAATATTCTATTTCCTCTGGCTTGGCGCACATGATGCAACCGGTCCGTTCAACAACGAAAAAATTGTTGCGTCAAATCCGAATGCAACACTTTCTCTTGAAAACTGGCAGGCGGCAGGCGGCGGTCCTCTCGGAGCTTCACATCACTGGGGAGAGCCCTTGTTCGGATACTACAGAGCATCTGATGAGTGGGTACTCAGAAAGCATGTTCAAATGCTGACGATGGCCGGAATTGACTATCTGGTATTTGACACAACAAATGCTTTTACATATGACAGCAATGCGCTTATTCTTTTTAAAGTTTTGGACGAGTATTCAAAGCAGGGCTGGGATGTTCCGAAGTTCGCATACATGACACATTCATTGTCGCCTCAGACAATGGATCACATTTACAAAGAAATATATCTTGCACATCCGGAATATTCTCATCTTTGGTACATGCACGACGGCAAACCGCTTATCATAGGTGTTGACCCGAGCGACGAAATACGTGAGTTCTTCACATTCAGAAGGTGCGTTTGGCCGAATGAGCCGCTTGGCACCATTGATGATCCTTTATTCCCGTTCATTGATGAAGCAAGATGGTTGACTCCCGAATCCGTTTACGGAAAAGACGGAAGAAAAGAATTGATAGACGTTTCACTTTCGCAGAGAGTAACGGACGTTGCAAGCAGAACCGCATGGTACGGCGGACATGACAGAACAAGAGGTTACAGGGGACAGTGGTACAAAAACACTTCAGATGCCGATGCTCTTCTCATGGGAACCAACTATGAAATCGGATTTGATTTTGCTCTTAAGCAGGATGTGGAATCAATCTTTTTAACAGGATGGAATGAATGGGCTGCACAGCTTTCGTCATGGGATAGTTTGCCCGTGGTTTTCGTTGACAATGCCGACACCGCAAACAGCCGCGACATCGAGCCCATGAACGGAATACTCAAAGACAACTACTACATGCAGACAATAAACTATGTTAAAGAGTTCAAGTCCGCAGACAGCAGAGTCGATACAGGCGCGAATAAAACAATTGACATAAACGGAAGCTTTACACAGTGGAATAATGTTCCGGCGCAGTATACTGATTTCACAAATGACATTGTTGACAGAAATGCCTGGGGCTGGAACAATCTCATATACACTGACAACAGCGGACGCAATGACTTCAAACTCATGAAGGTCGCAAAGGATGCCGCAAACATTTACTTCTATGTTCAGACCGAAAATGATATCAAAGGCCAGGGCGATGGTGAGTGGATGAATCTGTATATCAGAAGCGGTAAAAAGGCTGTTGCTTCCTGGGAGGGATTTGATTTTGCCGTTAACCGCAAGACTCCGGCAAACGGTAAAATGTCAATTGAAAAATACGGCACTTCAGGCTGGGAGACAGTCGGAGAGGTATCATACAAACTCTCCGGCAAAGAACTCATGATTGCAGTTCCGAAGGCAATGCTCGGAATCGGAAACAGCGAGCTTGTTGACATCCAATTCAAGTGGGCAGACAACTGCGATGCGACTGATGACATAATGAATTTCTATACAAAAGGCGACACCGCACCTTACGGAAGACTCACATATATTTACAGCGAAATCGTAAAATGATTTTTGAAAGAGACTGAAGAAATTCAGTCTCTTTTGTGATATAATTTAGGGCGATATATTTTTTACAGGGAGATGCCCAGGTGTCAGAAAGAATTCTCGGAATTCTCGGAGAAGGATTCGGTAAAATAATGCTTGCCAGTATTGAAGTGACAATCCCGCTTACTGTTTTGGGATTCACTTTTGCCATGATAATCGCACTTGTCATGGCTATGGTACAGTATGCCAAAATTCCGATACTGAGCCAGATCTCAAGAATATATATTTGGCTATTCAGGGGAACGCCGCTTCTTGTTCAGCTGTTCCTTGCATATTTCGGACTTCCGAAAATCGGAATAACGCTGGATGCCTTTCCGTGTGCGGTGCTCGTTTTCTCTTTGAACGAGGGTGCATATTGTGCCGAAACAATGAGAGCAGCTTTGGAGGCAGTTCCGTCAGGACAGGTTGAAGCGGGCTATTGTTCAGGACTAAATTACATTCAGATAATGTTCCATATAGTTCTGCCTCAGGCTTTCAGAACGGCTTTTCCGCCACTTTCAAATTCCGTTATTGCCATGCTGAAGGATACTTCTCTTGCAGCTGAAATCACGGTTGCCGATATGTTTATGTCAGCACAGAAAATAGTGGGAAGAACATATGAGCCCCTTTGGCTTTATTCAGAGGTTGCCCTTGTTTATCTCATGTTCTCAACAATACTTACAATCATTCAGAGAATAATGGAAAAAAGGCTCAACGCATACAATACAAAGTCAATTGACACAAACCTGACGAAAAGGAGGAGATTCTTTTGAGTTTACTCGAACTTAAAAATCTTCATAAGTCATTTGATAATACAGAAATACTGAGCGGCATAGACCTCTCCGTGAATAAGGGAGATGTAATTGCTGTATTGGGACCATCGGGAAGCGGTAAAACCACACTCCTCAGATGCCTTAACTTCCTTGAGCAGTCTGATGAGGGAACTCTTGAATTTGAAGGAAAGCTATATGACCTTAAAAAAGTGAAGAGAAAGCAAATCTCCGAATACAGAAAGGACACTGCTTTCGTTTTTCAGAACTACAACCTTTTTGCAAACAAGAAGGCACTCGATAATGTAACACTGGGACTCAGTGTTGCCCGAAAAATTTCAAAAAAGGAAGCAGAGAAAATCGGTATGGAAATGCTCAGCAAAGTCGGAATGGCGGAGTATGCCGAATATTATCCGATAAAGCTTTCAGGCGGACAGCAGCAGAGAGTTGCCATAGCGAGAGCACTTGCGACAAATCCTTCTGTAATATATTTTGATGAACCTACATCGGCACTTGATCCGGAGCTCATCGGAGAGGTTCTTTCGGTAATGAAAAAGCTTGCTGAGGAAGGAATGACAATGGTTGTTGTAACCCATGAAATAAATTTTGCACAGAATGTTTCAACAAAGGTTGTTTTCATGGATGAGGGCAAAATAATTGAACAGGGAAAATCAGAAGAGTTTTTTGCAAATCCGAAAAATGAGAGAACAAGAGAATTTTTGAACAGGATTAACAAACAACACGAGGTATAAAAGAGGGCAAAATGAAAAGAATTATTGCAGCAGTTTTGGTATTGGTATTAACGGCATGCACACTTTGTGCCTGCGGCACGACTGAGAAAAAAGATCTTCTTGAGTCAATAAAAGAAAAAGGAAAAATTACGGTCGCCATGGAAGGCAACTGGGCACCGTGGACATATGAAGACGAAAGCGGAAAACTTGTGGGATTTGAAACCGAGGTTGCCACAGCAGTTGCGGAAAAACTCGGTGTAGAGGCTGAATTCGTGACAGGCGAGTGGGATGGCCTCCTTGCAGGTGTTCAGGGCGGAAAATATGATATCATGGCAAACGGTGTCGGATACACAGAGGAAAGAGCCGAAGCATACAGATTCTCTGACTTCTATGCATTTAACAGAACAGCGCTTGTTGTTCGCAGCGACAACGAAGACATCAAATCACTTGAAGATTTAAAAGGGAAAACAACTTGCAACTCGGCAAACAGCACATATCAGCTCCTTGCCGAAAGTTACGGCGCAACTGTAAAAGACATTGAGACTCTCGACGGAACAATAGCGGAACTCAAAGCAGGAAGAGTTGATGCAACGTTAAATGCCGAGGTTTCAATCAATGACTATATGAAGGAGCAGCCGGATGCAAATATCAAAATTGTCGCATTCGACAAAGATGTTGAAAAAGTCGGAATGATTATGCCAATCGGCGATCATTCGGCAGCTCTTCAGCAAGCTGTAAACAAAGCCCTTGCTGAGCTTAAAGAAGAAGGAACACTCAGCAACATTTCAGTAAAATATTTCGGAATGGATATTACAAAAGTGTAATATAGGGAAAAAGAAATGGAAACCATTAAGAAATCAATCGCAGCAGGTGCTGCAATCGGAATAGGAAGCACAATCTTCCTTTCTGTTGAAAACAAAATAGTTGGCGCACTGCTTTTCTCACTTGGTCTTTTCCTTGTGTGTTCTTTCGGAATGTTTCTTTTTACCGGTAAAATCGGTTATGTTATATCCAACAAAAACAAGCCGAACTGTGCTGTTATCTGGCTCGGTAATTTTATCGGAAGTGCAATTGTTTGCACAGCCGTGAGATTCGCGAGTCCGAAGCTTCACGAAACCGCTGCCAAGATGGTAGAAGCTAAGCTGGATAAGAGTTTGATTGCAATTGCAATCCTAGCCTTTTTCTGCGGTGTGCTCATGTATGTGGCGGTGGAAAACTTCAGAAGAAATCCGAACACTGTCAGCGGAATTGCGGGAATCGTTTTATGTGTTTCAGTGTTCATTCTTTCCGGCTTCGAACACAGTATTGCCGATATGGGATATATGGTTTATTCAATATCTTCAATAAAGCAGGTACCGTCGTATTTGCTGTTCCTTTTGGTCGTATCAGCTGCAAACGGATTGGGTGCTTTGGCAATAAGATTTCTTACGGAGTATAAAAAAGAAGCAAAATGAAAATCGGAATAGTCGTTGCCATGGAGAAAGAACTTCTTCCGCTGGTAAAACTTTTAGGTGAATACAAAAAAGAAAGTATATACATGAATGATGTGTATACTTTTACAGAGTCTCCCGATGTTATTGCTGTAAAATCGGGCATAGGTGAGATACAGGCAGCAACGGCAGCTCTTCTTTTAATTGAAAGATACGGCGCAGAAAGAATTCTGAATTATGGTTTTGTGGGCTCATACGACGAGAGCCTCAATGTGGGTGACATCGTAAACATTACAGGAGTATTTCACTGTGACATGGATCTTCAGTGTGCGGGAAAGCCTGCGGGGATGTACGACGAGTTTGATTTTACCGAATTTAAAATTGATTCTGATTTTATCAGCGGATTCAAAACAATGAAGCTTTCATCATCAGACAGATTTCTGGAAGACGGTCCGGAGAGGGATGAAATAATAAAAACTTTCGGTAAAAATGTTGCAGACATGGAGGGCGCAGGCATTGCGGTTATATGCCACAAGGCGGGAATTCCGTGTTCATTCCTTAAATGTGTTTCAAACACGGTTACACAATCATTTGATGACTATTATCAGTTCTCGATTAACGGAATCAAGGAATGTGCAAAAGAAATATTTAAGTTAGCAAAGGGAAAATAGTATGTTTTGTCCGAATTGCGGAAAAGAAATTGAAGAAAACGCAAAATTCTG
>CAMFNB010000062.1 GCA_945965275.1 uncultured Clostridia bacterium
TAGCGTAGCGTCTCGTGGGCTCGGAGATGTGTATAAGAGACAGGAATAGGCAAACTGTATTTTCCAAAAACAGTAACATCTATTTTTGGAAAATCTATGGAACATATAAAGCATGTTGACGAATTGCATCTTTCAAAAAATGTTAAAGAACTGAGCATCAATTGCTTTCCTGACGAAATAGACGACGTCTATTTTGACGGCACTGTTGATGAAATAAATCAATGGAATACAAAAGGAACAGGTTTCAATGTTATTAACGGGATTCATTGTAACGACGGCGATATAATGTTCAATAAAAATCGTTAATATCATACTGAATTTATACAAGGCAGTCTCAATCAAAAAGGCTGCCTTTTGGAAATGCGCTTTTATGTAAGTATAGGAATGAAGGGAAATAATTATGGCATATAAAAAGAAAACGATTTCTTCTATCATAGAAGAAATTGATACAAAAAAAATATACCTTCCAGCAATACAGCGAAAATATGTATGGGGCGAGAACCAAATTACAAAACTCATGGATTCAATCATGAGGGGTTATCCTTTTGGAACATTTCTTTTTTGGAAAGTGAAGAAGAAAATTGTAAATAAAAAAAAGTACTCGATGTACGAGTTTATAAAAGACTACCACGAAAGAGATCGTTTTAAGAATGATCGAGCTGGTCATCCGTTTTCCGTAAGCGAAACAAACGAAGAAGAAACCATTTTGTCAGCTTTAGATGGTCAGCAACGACTAACTTCTCTTTACATCGCGCTTAAGGGAAGCATCAGCATCAAGTTGCCCAAAAAACATTGGAACAATGACGATGCATTCCCGAGGAAGGAGCTATATTTTAACCTTCTCTCCGAAAAGAAAACTGAGGATGATGACATTAAATATACATTTGCATTTTTGACATCTGATGACCCGCGATATAATCGTTTCAACTCCTGAATAAAGTCATTTTTCAGGCCTCTTAAACGGACGGTAATCAGTGCACACTGAAGGCAGAAACAAAGCCTGTCAGGAGGAAACATGATAAAACTTGAACACCCGAACAATCTGCTGAAAATCAGAGCCGAAAAATACATAAAGGACAACAATATATCCGAGGAAGAAGTCACAACAATTTCAAACAATCCCGTTTTTTTCAAAATGAGTGTAATCAGAAGCACACTCCATCTGTATATTCCTCCTCGTTCCGAAATCAAAAGAATTGAACTGCTTTGGGGAGAAGATCCCGGAAAGCTTAAGGTCGTCAGACGCACAAAGGAATTCGTTATTAAATACACAATAAAGGACTGGAAACCTGCTTGGTTTATGCTGGCAGTCATAACTGAAGAAAAAAAGCTTTTCTTATCTTCTCCCGCACAAGTCAGCTTGAAGTACCTTAAGAACAGTTTCCTGAAAAGAGAAAAATTTTTAAGTTCCGTAAAGAGTCTTGGAGATTATCTTGAACAAAATGACTTTAAGGTCATAGAAGAAACTCTTAAAGCAGTAAAAGAAAACCTGCATTTACCGAATAAAAGACAGTACTGACATCTCGTCCCAAAATCGCCACACCCTCCGTGATATACTGCCTCCCGAGCAGGAGCAGAGATGAGCAATCCAAACAAACCGGACGAAATTAAAACTACATACAGATGCAAAGTCACGGACAATGTAATCACTTTCCTCATTCATCCGTACAAGAACGCTGTTTCGTATGAAATCTTAAGAAGCGAAGACGGAAACAGATATATCTGCGTGGTAAGAAGTCCTGACAGCATAATTCATTTTACCGACAAGAAAAGAAGAGAAGCCTGGTACAAAGTAAAAGTTCTGCTTACAAAAAACAGAGTGAGATATTCAGATGAGGTTTTCATAGACTGCACAAAAAAGATCTCAGCATATCAAAAGAAAGAAAACTTTCATAAAGCTCTGAATGAGGCAATCGAATATCTTGACGAAGAGGATTTCAGGAACGCAAGAGAGATACTTGAATTAGCCCGTCTCGGAGTAAGAGACAGGGCAAAGACAATCAGACCAAGAAAAAAGAAAAACACAAAACAAACAAAAAAGCAGGAACCCCAGACCTTTGCACAAAAAGTGAGAAGCATTTTCGAAAAGCTGATGGAGCGGATTGGATAACAATATGCTGTTCTTGTCCTTGTTCCGGTACAGGGGATAAGGTAAAATGTATAAAAAGATTGCTGCAAAACAATTAAGGAGGAAAACAAAATGAGCGAAGAAAGAAAAGTTTATGTTGTACTTGATGGGGATTTTGCAAAAGTATTCGAAAAGCTGGAGGATGCTGAGGTTTTCTACAAAGAAAGTGTGGAGAGGTTATGGCATGCCTTTGATTTTGCAATCGAAAACACAGATGCAACAGAAGATGATATCTGGCATGACATGTATTTTGATGAAGTATATGACGAGGAAGCGCTAGTCGGCTGGCAGATTGAAGACTACGGCCCCGGTGCGAGAGGGTGGACTTTGCTTTATAACAATGCGATGGACGATGGAATTCAGGAATACAGATTCAGGCTTATTGAAAGCACGCTGCAGTAAGCAATAAAAGACAGAAAACTTAAAGGGACTTCTTCGGAAGTCTCTTTTTTGTCCCTTTTCCGTCCCACCCCCTGGTTTATAATACCCCTACAACATTAAACGAGGTACGTAAATTGGCAAAGACAAAAACCACAAAAGACACATTCGAAGCAACAGTTCCGCAGTTTTCATATTCAACAGACGGAAGCCATATCACATTCAAAGTAATACCGGTTGAAAATGCGGAAGGTTATGAAATTCACAAAAGCGAAAGGGCAAGAGGAGATTATCAGAAAATTCTCGAGCATAAATCCACGGTTCAGGACTACATATTAACAACTCCCAAAACCCTTTGGTATAAGGTAAGAGCGTTTAAAACCGCTCCTGACGGAACGCGGGTTTTTACAGCATATTCAAAAGCAGAAAACATTGACCTCGTTGCATATGCAAAGGAAAAGGCCACTAAGATTGACGAATTCTTCAAGGCACTTAAAGAGGCGGGTGACGTCCTTTCGTACGAAGATCTGGACATCGCAATCGAAACAATTAAGCTTGCAGGTTACGAGCAGCGTGAACGAGAACTAAGAAGAAAAAAAGAAAGAGAAGCTGAGAAGCTTCGCGAACAGATGGAAAGGGAAACCCGCAGAAGACAGAAGGCTGCGGAGCGTGCTGCCGCAAGAAAAGAGAAGAAGAGACTTGAGCATGTTGAGTCCGTAACACGTATGGACCTTCCGCTTGATTTTACCAATCCCTATGACGATGATGACCGTGCAAATGCGGAGTGCGACTCACTTTCTCAGGCACTCTTTATGTCAATTGACATGCTGGGCATGGTTGACATCGAATTCATTGCATCGGTGACAGGTAAGGATCTTCGCGGCGTAATCGAAGGACTTCGGGGAAGCATTTTCCAGAATCCTCTTCATTGGAACGAAGTATTTTACAAGGGTTGGGAAACTGCAGATGAATATCTTTCAGGTAACATCATTCACAAACTGAAAGTTGCAAAGGATGCAAATGCAGAATACAACGGATATTTCCAGAGCAACGTTGATGCTTTGGAAAAACTTGTGGATGCCGATATTCCGATTGAAGATATTTATGTGACTCTTGGTTCTCCTTGGGTACCTACCGACATCATCGACGATTTTATTACATATATGGCATTCGGCGGAAATGTAAACTCCGCAGAAGCACAGGAATACTATGAGCATTGCCTGTCAAGTGAGTATGCGGTAAAAAGAGATGATTATACCGGTATGTGGGAAATTCCGAAGAAGACACGTTTTCGAACGAGTTACTGCCACGGAAAGTTCGAAGAAGTGAACTACAAGATTTACGGTACAGACAGAATGGATATGCTGTACATTCTTGAGAATACTCTCAATATGAAAACAATCAGCATCACTGATTTGAAAAATCCGGATGACGAGAAAGACAAAAGAAGAATCATCAATCCGCAGGAGACGGCAAAAGCACTTGAAAAGCAGAGATACATGACCGACGTCTTTAAGAGATGGGTCTGGGATGACGAGAACAGAAAAGCGAGACTTCAGTCGGCTTACTGCAGAAAGTACGGAAATATCAGAAAGAGAAATTTTGACGGTTCTTTCCTTGAATTGCCGGGTCTTTCGGAAGACATTAATCTCTATGATTATCAGAAGAATGCCATTGCAAGAATCATTTTTTCACCTAACACACTTCTTGCACATGACGTAGGCAGCGGTAAAACGTTCATTATGATTGCGGCAGGCATGGAGCTTCGCAGGCTTGAGAAATCAAAAAAGAATCTTTATGTTATTCCGAATAATATCATCAGCCAGTGGGAAGAAACTTTCTTAAAGATGTATCCGAAAGCAAAGCTTCTTGTTGTAACCAACAGCAATTTCAATGCGAAGTGCAGAAATGACACTTTGATGAAAATAAAGAACGAAGACTATGATGCGATTTTAATGACATACAGCTGCTTCGACATGCTTTCTCTTTCCGACAAATACTATATCAATCTTAACAAAGAAAGACTCAAACTTCTTGACCGTGCGAAAAAGACTGTAAATGCAAGAGGCACCATTGATAAAAAGAAGAAATCAATTGAGGCTGCAATCGAAAAGCTTCACAAGACATACAAGACACCTCCGAAGATTATGCCATTCGATGACCTGGGCATAAACACACTCTTTGTGGACGAGGCACATAACTATAAGAACGTAAGTCTTGAAAGTAAGATATCGAGAGTAAGGGGAATCAACAACACGGGATCTCCCAAGGCGGACGGTATGATGGATAAGGTTCACTGCGTCCAGAGAATGAATGACGGCGGCAGAGTTGTATTTGCAACCGGAACACCCGTAACAAACTCACTTTCGGATATTTACATTATGCAGAGATATCTTCAGGAAGGCGAACTGGAGTTCCAGGGCATTTTAACATTTGATGCCTGGGCTGCAATGTATGCACAGAAGACAACTGACTTCGAAATTGACATTGATACAAACAGCTACCAACTCGTATCACGATTTTCGAAATTCGGAAATCTCCCTGAACTTACCGCAACGCTTTCTTCAATTGCGGACTTTCATAAAGCAGACAAAACAAACGGCATTCCGGAACTTGAGGGATACAGTGATTCCACAAGAGACGGTTCAAAGGACTTTAAGAACTACCTTCGCGACATTTCAAAAAGAGCGGATGATGTCAGAAACAAGAGGGTGGATGTTAAGGAAGACAACATGCTTAAGATTACTTCTGACGGAAGAAAGGCTGCTCTCGACATGCGTCTTGTGGATGAGGTTTACGGCCTTGACCAAAATGCAAAGGTTATTCGCTGCGCGGAAAATGTTTATGACACATATATGAAAACCAGAGACATTAACGGAACTCAGCTTGTGTTCTCTGATTTGTCCACACCGAAGCAGGGTTTCAATCTCTATGATGAGCTTAAGAATCTCCTTATTGCAATGGGAATGCCCAAAGAAAAAATTGCTTTTGTTCACGATGCCACAAGCGAAACTCAGAGAAAGGAAATTTTCGCAAAGATGCGTAAAGGCGAGCTTTCAGTTCTCGTGGGCTCCACCGCAAAGATGGGTCACGGCATGAATGTTCAGAATAAGCTTGTGGCGATTCACCATTTGGACGTGCCGTGGAAGCCTTCTGACATGGTTCAGCGTGAAGGCCGAATCTTAAGACAGGGCAATGAAAACGAGAAAGTTCAGATTTTCAGATACATTACAAAAGCAAGCTTTGACGCATACTCCTGGCAGCTTCTTGAAACAAAGCAGAAATTTATTTCACAGATTATGTCCGGAGATAATGTTACAAGAACCGCAGGAGACATCGATGACACTGTGCTTAACTACGGCGAGGTAAAGGCTCTTGCCGTGGGCAATCCGAAAATCAAAAGACGTGTTGAAGTTAAGAATGAGCTGGACAGATATCTCATTTTACAGGCCGATTACATCAACCAGCAGGAAAAACGCAACCAGCTTGTAAACATACTTCCGAAGAAGATTGAATACCAGAAGGAGCTTATCGAAAAGTGTCAGCAGGATATTGATTTCTATGCGAAGAACAGAATCGAATACAAGACACTTCCCGAGGAGCAGAAGAAGGCACTCCGAGAAAAAATATATCAGACGGTGCAGCTTAACGAGAACAGTGACCACGAAGTAAAGATTACAAACTATCAGGGCTTTGATGTGGTGGTTCCCGCGTATATGGTGCCAAGTCCGGGAAGGGTTACGGAGAACATCACCCCCGGAACATCATCCTCATCGAGAACACTTATATCTTATGTTCACGTAAAGAGAGCGGGCTGCTACAAGATGGAAATCGAATCTGAAAGCGGTATCGGAATAAGGCTTTCAAATTTGCTTGACGGTTTGGAAAAAATAAAGAAGAGTTACGAGGAAGAACTGCTCACTCTTTCCAACAGACTTTCCGCTGCCAAAGAAGAACTTTCTAAGAAGGGTAATGATTTCACAAAAGAAATAACGGAACTCGAAAGAGAGCTTGATGAATTAAACGAAGAATTGGGACTTGAATTATGAGCGACATAAAAATTAATATTCCTGTTTTATCAATTGAAAAAATGACAACGCTTCTTGCGGAGTCATATACAAAAGTAATCAACGCCGGCACTTCACCGAAGATACTCCCCTCAGTCATGCTGTGGGGACCTCCGGGTGTTGGTAAGTCACAGGGTGTAAGACAGATAGCAAAAGAGATTGAAGCCGCTTCCGGTAAAAAGACAATCGTTACTGACGTGCGTCTTCTTCTCTTTAACCCCATTGACC
>CAMFNB010000063.1 GCA_945965275.1 uncultured Clostridia bacterium
AAGGAGGAAAACACAATGACAATCGAAAAAGCAAACAAGGACTTCAACCAGCTCACTGAGCAGAACGGCTTGCACAATATCAGTTTGATTATTACTTTATGAGGAGTTTCAGATTGTGTGAATCAATAACGAAGAATTCTTCATCCGCGACGCTAACTTTTCTTCCCGTAAGTGAAGAACTTGAATGCAAAACTGTGTAAGTTCCGGGAAGAAGTGTTGAATGGGCCTGTGAAATAATCCAAGCCTTGACCGAAGCTCCTTCAAAAACGTAAACGCCTTGCAGAACAGTAGAAACTGTACCAGCAATAATCGACTGAAGTGATACAATTGAAGCAGATAAATCCGATGAAACGACAGCAAATTCAATCTTTGCACTAACACCACAGGCCTTTATGGCAGAAGAGCGAGCCTGCCCTGATCTTGCCAGAATTATTGAAAAAACAAAAAATACCGCAGTTGAAATTGTATCAACTGCGGTATAACATTAAAAATTGCGTAGTTTTCCACCCAGATTTATTTCAGCACAAAAGGAATATTGTGCTTCCTTGCAAAGCCTTCCGCATAGCTTCCCGCGACAACCGTGAGGACAAAGTTATCATTATCATCGCCTGCCCAGCCGCGGAAATTATCCGAGATATAGGTCACGGACTCGGGGATAACAAGGCACTTCAGACTGCTGTCCATAAACGAATACGATTCTATTATCTTAACACCCTGAGGTATCTCCAGCTTTTCTATCGTACACCCTTTGAACAGCTGCGATATTACCGGACCCAAACGGCATTTGATATTTGCCCTGCTCAGCTGCGGGCTGTAGCACAGCGCATTAACGCCAAGCTGTGTCAGGGATTCGGGCAATGTGATTTCGGTGATTCCGCATTCGGAAAAACTGCTTGAGCCGATGCTGCGCAATCCTTCGGGGAGAACCAGCGTAGTCAGCTTTTCGCATTTCTCAAAGTTATAGCTGCCTATTTTCTTAATCCCGCTTCCGAGGCAAAGCTTTTCAAGCTGTTCACATTTACTGAACGCATTATCGCCGATTTCTATGAGACTGTCAGGGAAAGACAGTTCCTTCACAGAGATTTCTGCACCGAACTCGCCAAAGGCATAGTCTCCGATGAAAGCCAGCCCGCTGCCGAAGCTCAGCTTGTGAATCGAATTCCTAAAGTGAGGCTCAAAGGCATGGTTTCCTATCCTTACAAGTCCGTCTGGGAAGACAAGCTCCTCTATCTTGGTTCCCATGAAAGCATAGTCGTCTATTTCCTCAAGTCCCTCGCTGAAGGTGATCTTCACCAATTTGCTACAGTTACAGAAGGCATATTTTCCTATGCGCTTAACACTGCCCGGTACAATCACGGATTTGATTTGCGCATCCTCAAAGGCATGTGGTGCAACCTCAATGACGCCGTCGGGAATTTCAACATCACCGCCTTTCCCCAGATAGCAGTTCAATATACCGTCGCGGATATCAAAGCCACCAGAGAGAAATTCCTCGCTAACAGGGTCCGCGTAATCTTTCCGCTTCACCTTTTTCTTTTTTGTATCGGCCTTGAAGGCGCAGCTTCTCACAGCCTTTGCGCCCTGCGGAATAACGACCTGCTGTATCGGGCAGTATGAAAATGCCCAATCTTCTATCCTTCGCAGTCCGTCATTCAATGTAACTTCCGTCAGTTCCTCGCAGGATCGTACTGCGGAATCTCCGATAATCAGAAGGCTGTTCGGAAGAACGAGCTTCTGAAGCTTTTCGCACCCGTAAAACGTATCTTTACGCAGGCAGACAACACCCTCAGGGACGGTGAACTCAGTTATTGCAGTATTGGAAAACGCGCTCTTGCCCAGTTCCTTCAGACTGCCGCCGAATGTGACGCTGCTCAGCTTGCCGCAGCCTCTAAATGCGTATTCACCGATGTACTCAAGATCTCCGCTGAAAGAAACTATGCTCAGCTTGCCACAGTCTGTAAATGCCCAGTCACCGATATAAGTAAGACCCGCGGGGAAGACAAGCTTTTTTATGTTTGTCTCGTAGAACGCTCTGTGTCCGATGCGTCTGAGCCCAGCTCCGAAGGCGACCGATTTGAGCTTGCACTCATCGAATGCACTGCTTCCTATCGTCTGCAGACTGTCCGGGAAATGCAGTTCCGAGATTGGAGTCTCGGAGAATGCGCCTTCTCCGATTTCTGTAAGTCCCTCACAGAAAGACACCTCCTTGAGGTTCTTACATTCGTAGAAGGAGTAATCTCCAATGGACCTCAGGCTCGACGGGAACGACAGGCTCTCAAGATTGGTGTTTGAAAATGCTTCTTCACCTATGGTCTCAAGGTCACCGTTAAACTGTACCGAGATGAGCGGTGATGAGGAGAATGCTTTATTACCGATGTGTCTGATACCCTGCGGGAGGGTTATATGCGAGTCGCTACCGATATATTTGAGAAGCGTATCACCGATGAGAATGCAGTTCTCAAGCTCTATCTCCACGTATTCTGAGGTATCCTCGCCCTCAAGCTCAAACGTTCCATGATTATTCGCAACGTATTTTGCAAGTCCCTCACAGCTGCGTTTACCGCGCACTACCGTTGTGTCGGAAAACGCATAATCTTTGATTTGCTTTACGCTGTCGGGTATATCCACCTCACTGATCGGAAAATCATCGAAATTGCAGTCTATTATCTCAAGACCGTCGTTAAATACTATCTCCTTCAGCTTCGTGCACTCATCGAAGGCACAGAACTCAATCTCTCTGACACTGTCGGAGAATACTATCTTTTTCATTTCACATTCATTGAATGCGAACGAATTAATTTTCTCAATGCCCGGAGGCAGTATTACGACCTCGTCATGTCCGCGGTATTCGAACAGTACACCGTCTTCAATTTCGAAATCACACTCGTTCGCCTGCTCGTACTCAGTCTGCTCCATTTCATCGATATTTATGCCTATTTCAAATGAGAATGGTGAAGATGAACTGCCGAAGCTAAATGTTGCTCCACCGCGGTTATCCTGGGCTGACTCATAGTCATCGTCCGAAAAATCGTATTCAGCTTCCTGCAGCTCAGGTTCTTCCGCAGCACAGCAGCTGATTCCATGTGCATGACAGTACTCTTCCGCGGCAGAACCCGACGGGCAGTAAACAGTAAGCATATCGCACCCCGTGAAGGGCGTGTTTCCGAGAAAATCTTCTGAAAATTCTCCTACACTTGCAGGTATGTAGAGATATGACAAGTTTTTGCAGTATGCAAAGGCCTGGAAACTGATTGATTCCACACCGTCGGGAATCACGATACTCGTAAATTTCCGGCAGCTTTTGAAAGCAAACGCTTCTATACGCTCAACATTCCGAGGAATGATTACATTTCGCAGTTCAAAGCATTCACTGAACACGCTGTTCTCAATACTTGTAAGCTTATCGCCCAGGTTTATGCTCTTTAGCTTGTGGCAGTCCACAAATGCATAGCCGCCGAGTTCTTCCAGTGTTGACGGCAAGCTGACCTTTTCCAGCTCAAGGCAATTCTCAAATGCACGCCTTCCGATTGTATGAACACCTTCGGGTATGACGATTGAACGAATTTTCCTGCCGCTGAACAATCCGTCAGCAAGTTTTTCAATTCCATCCGGCAGAACAATGTCCGTCTCTCTTCCGATGTATTTAACAAGAACACCGTTTTCAATAATGCAGTTATTGACTGATTGTGCGTTGTTTGCGGTTTTAGCTGTTCTGTGTACGTTTTCCGATTCGGATTCCAATTCAGAAAGGCGTATTGAATAGGCCAGTTCTTTAAGCTTATCCATAACCAGATCATAGTCACTCCGTCCGCAATTAATGACTGCATCAAAGTCAAAGGGTGTCATTTTCGGACTTCTTGCTCTGAGCTGAACCTGTATACCAAACGGCCATATATTCTCTGCGGTTATGTCGACATATAAATCATCTTCATCCGTAATAATTTTCTGCGCTTCAGAAGAAGGATCCGCATCGACAAAGCGGTTATCATACTTGCAGTCAATAATAGTATTGCCGTTTCCGAAAAAATTATAGTGCTCCTGAAGAGCAAAATTAAACAAGTGCTTGGAGCCGTCATATAAGCCCTTGATAACCATGGGCTTTACGGAGCCGCTCAAGTCAATCCCACCTGAAATTCCCCCGTCGAATTCGCTGTCCAGTTCGTAGTAAAGTCCATCTGGGAGAATAAAGGTCCACTCGCCGTTCACAAGAAAAATACTCGAATTTCTGTTGTGAACACTTATTGTGTCGCTCAATCGCTTAAAAGTTTCCAATTTCTCTCCTCTTTCTTTTGCAGAATATGTATAAACGAAACTTGATGCTTACAGCGCATCTGCGCAGTTGCAAACCAACTATTCGCCAACGGGAAAATGCGCTTTTATGCAGCCGTGTCATTGCCGATTTCGGCTAACATATATTCAGATTAAATCCTCAGGGCGGATACTTGAACGCTACCGTCCTTCAGTTCAATTGAAAGAACAGCAAAATCATAATCGTCCTCGCCGTTCGGTACCGCATTAATGCTTAACTCCAGCTTTGCGGAATCGTATTTGTTCACTTCGCGAGTGATGTTTTCGCAGCAGCTTTTCAGCTCTTTGATTTTTGAGGACGGGAAGCAAAGGCTACCTTCAATCATCATTTCGCCATAGTCTTCCCAATCATCTTCAAGTCTGAAATCCAGCTCATCTTCGTCATATTCGCAGACGGATGTCAGTATTTCGGTCAGGTTTTTTAATACCGCCTCGTGAAGCTGAGTATTATCGTTCATCCCCTCCGATGTGATGTGAATCTCGGGAGAATAGCTATACCATTCCTTAATGTCGGCAACAGTTTCAAAGGCATCATCAAACTTTGAAGCGCATTTCAGGCCGTTCTCATCAAACACACACGCATCTACAAAAGAATCCGTGTCATAATAGTCGATGCTCTTGTAGGAAATGTTTTTTGTAAGGCTTTCGTCATCTGTCAGCATCGACACAAAAGCAGATTCTTTTCTCCATGCCAAGCCGCCTGCGTTGCAAGACCGCAAACTGATTTCGAAGTTCTTTGCGGAATCGAGGTTCTTACAAACCTCGTAAAACTCGGAATCTTCGGTTATGCTTTCTTCGTCGGTTTCAAACGCCTTGCCGTCGACGGTCATTTTTAAATTCAGAATTCCCCATGTCTCAAGCATGTATTCTCCGATTTTTTCAGCAACGGCTTTTGTCTGTTCGTTGTTATTCTTCACATTAATCTGTTCGCAGGTGGTTGCTTCAATACTCATAACACTTCTCCTATGTATATTAATTTTCAATTTCGTCAATTTCGCCTTCATTTTACGCCGTTCACTGTCCCACTAAACGGACTTTTCATACTCATAAATACACAAAATGCACCGCACAAAAACTGCAGTGCCATAACATTGCTATTATTGATAACCCTGGGTGGTACTGTCAGACAGCTTTGGCGGTATCACTTTTTCTTTATCTTATCACAACGCTTTCCAATATACAACGTAAATGCTAAATTGCACCTACATCTAAAAAGTGTTACGAAGACCATAGGGAGTTTTATTGTACAGGCGTGCATATATAATCTGAGAATATCAGGTCTTAATTGCCAAAGTGAAGGTCACTTTTGAAGGGCAAGAAATGGTGTTTTCCTTGATATTCACTATGGCAGCAAGCCGGTTGTATTGTTAAATTATTGTTTTTACACGAAAATTATTGAATGCAGCCGTTCCTTCCATTATAATGTAAAAAAGGGTTTAATAATCAAATAATAATTTATGCAGATTTTACAAAAGACAGCAACATAACATTTTCATCGAAGATAAGGAGCGTTGTTATGAGCGACAATGTTATTTACCGTCCGGGAGAAGAACCGGAAAACATCCGCAAAAGGCTGGACTCCCTTTTTGCAAAGCTTGATTCCGCATATCCGGACAAGGTTATTGTCGGGCTGAATAAGGACCACAAGCATTGGGGTGAAACCGTAACAGACTTGTACCGTAAGCTTGGATATGAAAGCGGAAAGGCATTTCTATCCGCCTATGGATACAATGCTGAAGGCGGCAAAGGTGGAAGGGCTGCCTCTGTGGATCCGGCTTCAATAATCGCACAATTGAAGGAAAAATATCCTGAAGGTACTACTCTGACTATAGCAGAACTCAAAAATGCCAATCCGGAAATTCCATGGAAATCGCTGGCTAACAAAGCAAATGAGTATTTTGGAACAACATTAGCTAAACAGTTGGTTAATGAAGGTATCCTGATAGGCAAAAGCTCAACCGGCTCCTCAAGTAATGAAGCATCACTCGAAGAATTAATTGCTACACTGCAAAAGCGGTATGAGGATAAAAAGAAGCCCACTACTATTAGGGAATTGCTGAATGACAGCTCGGATTTGTCGGTTTCCGACTTGGTTAAGTATGCCAATAAAAAGTCCGGCGGCGCCGCAAAATCATACTTGGTTCAGTTAGGTATTCTGCAGGATAAGAAAACATCCACATATGAATCGAAGTTTCTTGGAAACCAGTTCTCGGAGGAAAAGCTTGCCGAGATAGAAACAGCTCTTTTGGCGAAGTACAGCAATATCGAAGTCCGGCCAAACTCAATTTCCCTGTTGAAACGGTATAACCCGGACCTTGATTTATCCCATATAGATCTCCTCGTCAGAAAGGTTAAGGGAATCTCTGCAACCGATCATTTTATTTCTTTAGGAATTCTCGCTGCCGAAAAATCCCCT
>CAMFNB010000064.1 GCA_945965275.1 uncultured Clostridia bacterium
ATAGCGTAGCGTCTCGTGGGCTCGGAGATGTGTATAAGAGACAGGTAAAGGAATTTGACAATATTCCTCTTTCGGATATTAAAAAACCAAGGGTCGGACTTGTAGGTGAAATACTTGTTAAATTCCATCCTACTGCCAATAATTCAATTGTTGAAACGATTGAAAATGAAGGTGCAGAAGCAGTCATGCCCGGACTTATGGGATTCCTTTATTATTGTTTATATAACAGTAATTTCAATTCAAAATATCTGTCAGGTAAAAAATCAACTGCAAGAATCTGTAAAATTGCAACTAAATTGATTGACTTATATTACAATCCTCTTCGAAATGCATTGGGGAACAGTGTTCATTTCGATAAACCTGCTGATATTCACGAGTTGGGACATTATGCTGAAAAAGTATTAAGTCTCGGAAATTCAATGGGTGAAGGTTGGTTTTTAACTGCAGAAATGATAGAATTAATAAAATGCGGTGCTCCAAACATAGTTTGTATGCAGCCGTTCGCGTGTCTGCCGAATCATGTTACGGGTAAAGGCATGATAAAGGCACTTCGTGAGAAATATCCTGAGTCAAATATAGTTGCAGTTGACTATGACCCGGGAGCCAGCGAAGTAAACCAGTTAAACAGAATAAGACTGATGCTTTCCACAGCTTTCAGAAATTTAAATAAAGGAAACAGTTAATGTCACAGGACAATATCAGAAATTTTTGCATTATTGCTCATATTGATCACGGTAAATCAACTCTTGCGGACCGTATTCTCGAGAAAACAGGAGTTCTTACTCAGCGCGAGATGGAAGATCAGGTACTTGACAATATGGATCTCGAAAGGGAACGTGGCATTACAATCAAAGCGCAGTCCGTAAGACTCAATTATACAGACTCTGAAGGCAGAGAACTTGTATATAACTTAATTGACACACCCGGACATGTTGACTTCGGATATGAGGTTTCAAGATCTCTTGCAGCCTGTGAAGGTGCCGTTCTTGTTGTTGATGCGGCACAGGGTGTTGAAGCTCAGACTCTTGCAAATGTATACCAGGCATTGGAACATAATCTTGAAATCATTCCTGTTTTAAATAAGATTGATTTACCTTCGGCTCGTCCTGAAGAGATTAAGAAAGAGATTGAGGATATTATAGGCTTGCCTGCGGATGACGCTCCTCTTATTTCGGCCAAAGTCGGTTTGGGCATCGAAGACGTTCTTGAAGCAATCGCAAAAAAAGTTCCTTCTCCCCAGGGAGATGAAAATGCTCCTCTTAAAGCTCTTATATTTGACAGTATTTATGATTCGTATAAAGGTGTAATCATTAACGTAAGAGTAAAAGACGGAAAAGTTAAAGTCGGAGACACAATTAAAATGATGGCTACCGGCGCTAAATATGTTGTTACTGAAGTCGGTTGGTTTAAGCCGGGTTCGTATCTTCCTTCTGCTGAACTTAAAGCCGGTGAAGTTGGATATATTTGCGCAAGTATCAAAAATCTTCGTGATGCTCATGTGGGTGATACAGTTACAATGGCAGACAATCCTGCATCAGAAGCATTGCCCGGTTATAAACAGGTTCAGCCCATGGTATACTGCGGTATTTATCCTGTTGACGGAGGAGATTATGAGGCACTGAAAGATGCCCTTACTAAGCTTCAGCTTAATGATGCTTCTCTTGTTTTTGAACCGGAAACATCTCAGGCTCTTGGCTTTGGATTCAGATGCGGTTTCCTCGGGCTTCTTCATATGGAAATCATAGAGGAGAGAATAGACAGAGAGTTTGATATTGACATAATAACAACTACACCCAGTGTTATTTATAAAATTCATAAGACAGACGGATCTGTCATAGATTTGGATAACCCGTCAAATATGCCTAATCCTACTGTAATTCAGTATATGGAAGAGCCAATGGTACGTGCTTCCATTATGACTCCTACCGACTATGTGGGTAATATCATGGAACTTACAACAGAGCGCAGAGGCGTATTTCTTAATATGGACTATATCGAGCAGACCAGAGTTGTCCTCACTTATGATCTTCCTCTTAATGAGGTTATATATGATTTCTTTGATGCTCTTAAATCCAGAACAAAAGGGTATGCGTCACTTGACTATGAACTTAAAGAATATCAACGTTCAAATCTTGTTAAGCTTGATATTTATCTTAACGGGGAAATAGTTGACGCACTTTCTTTTATTGTACATGCTGACAAAGCATATAACAGAGCAAGAAAGATTGCCGAAAAACTGAAGGAACATATTCCGAGACATCAGTTTGAAGTTCCGATTCAGGCATGTATCGGCGGTAAAATAATAGCAAGAGAAACCGTTAAAGCATATCGTAAGGATGTACTTTCGAAATGTTACGGCGGTGACATAACAAGAAAGAAAAAACTTCTTGAAAAGCAGAAAGAGGGAAAGAAACGTATGCGCCAGTTTGGCAGCGTAGAAGTTCCTCAGGAAGCCTTCATGAGTGTTCTTAAGTTAGATGAATAGAAAAGGAGAAAGAAAATGAACACTTACGAAAAACTCAGAGCTTATGACCCGGAACTTGCAGGCGCAATGGACAGAGAGCTTAACAGACAGCAGACTAAGATCGAGCTTATCGCTTCAGAAAACTTCGTATCAGAAGCAGTTATGGAAGCAATGGGAACTCATCTTACAAACAAGTATGCAGAAGGATATCCCGGAAAAAGATATTACGGCGGTTGTGAATTTGTAGATGAAGTTGAAACTCTTGCAATTGAAAGAGCAAAAGAAATCTTCGGTGCAGGATATGCAAATGTACAGCCTCATTCAGGTGCACAGGCCAATATGGCAATTTATTATGCTTTACTTAATCCCGGTGATACGGTAATGGGTATGAACCTTGCTCATGGCGGACATTTAACACACGGCAGTCCTGTAAATATGTCAGGTAAGTGGTTTAATATTGTACCGTACGGAGTAAACGAAGACGGATATATTGATTATGATGAGCTCAGAAAGATTGCTCACGAATGCAAGCCAAAGATGATTATTGCAGGTGCTTCAGCATATCCGAGAGTAATTGATTTCCCTAAGTTCAGAGAAATTGCTGATGAAGTCGGTGCAAAGCTTATGGTAGACATGGCTCATATTGCAGGTCTTGTTGCAGCAGGCGAGCATCCTAGTCCTGTTCCGTATGCTGATTTTACTACAACTACCACTCATAAGACTTTAAGAGGTCCTCGTGGCGGTTTGATTCTCTGCAATACTGAAGAAAACGCAAAGCTTATGAATAAGGCTATTTTTCCGGGATCACAGGGCGGACCCCTTGAGCATGTAATTGCAGCAAAAGCAGTATGCTTTAAGGAAGCTCTTTCTCCGGAATTTAAGACATATCAGCATCAGATTGTATTAAATGCAAAAGCTATGGCTGACGGACTTATGAAGAGAGGTCTTAATCTTGTATCAGGAGGCACTGACAACCATCTTATGTTAGTTGACCTTTCTGACACAGGCGTAACCGGTAAGCAGGCACAGTATAACCTTGATGATGTAAACATCACATGTAACAAGAATGCAATTCCTTTTGATAAGCAGTCACCGTTTATTACAAGCGGTATCAGACTCGGTACTGCAGCTGTTACAACAAGAGGAATGAAGGAAGCTGACATGGACGAGATTGCAGATCTTATTAGTCTTACAATCAAAGACTTTGAAGGCAACCGGGATGAAGTAAAGGCAAGAGTTGCAGCACTTCTTGCTAAATATCCTTTATATGCTTAATTTTACAGAGAATATTAATGAGTGAAGACAGAAGAAAAGAGCCTTTGGCACACAGAATGAAGCCCAGAACCTTAGATGAATTCTACGGTCAGCAGCACATACTTGCCAAAGGCAAACTGCTCTACAGAATGATATCTGCAGACAGGCTTTCTTCTGTTATTTTTTTCGGACCTCCCGGCACGGGAAAAACTTCACTTGCAAGGATAATTGCAAATACAACCAATGCGGGATTCCAAAAAATCAATGCAGTTTCTGCCGGAATAGCAGATATTAAAAGAGTTGTGTCAGAAGCACAAAATCCTATGATTTCACCTACGGGTCGTGTTGTTTTATTTGTTGATGAGATACACAGATTCAATAAAGCACAGCAGGATGCATTGCTTCCTTATGTTGAAGACGGAACAATTATTCTGATTGGGGCTACAACCGAAAATCCGTATTTTGAGGTTAACAAAGCTTTGATTTCAAGATCAACCGTTTTCCAGCTCAAACCGTTAACGGAAGAAGACATTTATAACATTCTCAAGCAGGCAATTGAAGATAAGGAAAGAGGATACGGAAATCTTAATATTAAAGTATCAGAAGACGCTTTGAAGCTGTTTTGCACTCTTGCTAACGGGGATGCCAGAAATGCTCTTAATTCACTTGAATTAGCGGTTCTTACATCAGAAGCAAATACGAATACGTGTATAGAAATAGATCTTGCAACAGCAGAAGAATGCGTCCAAAAACGACATGTCAGATTTGACAAAGACGGGGAAGAGCATTATGACAACATCAGCGCCATGATTAAGTCAATGCGAGGCAGTTGTCCTGATGCCGCGGTTCTTTATTTGGCTAAGGCTTTGTATGCAGGAGAAGATATTAATTTCCTGGCGAGAAGAATTTTGATTTGTGCATCTGAAGATGTGGGAATGGCTAATCCTCAGGCACTTGTTGTTGCAACAGCGGCAGCAGAAGCCTGTAAAATGATAGGTATGCCGGAAGCCAGAATTATTCTTTCTGAAGCAGCTGTATATGTAGCTTCAAGTCCCAAATCAAACGCTTCATATCTTGCAATCAACAATGCCTTGTCTGATGTTGAAAACAAGGACACAGGAACTGTTCCGATGTATTTGAGGAATGCTCCTGTTAAGGGAATGGAAGAGCTTGGTTACGGCGACGGATACATGTATGCCCATGATTATAAAGGACATGTTTCTCCGCTTGAATATATGCCTGAAAAAATGAAAGGTGTAAAATATTATAATCCGACAGGAAACGGTCAGGAAAAGGCAATCAGTGAATACCTTAAATGGGTTGACAATATCAAAAAAGAGCAGGGTTATAAATAATGCGCAGTGATTACGAAATATTGGGTTTACCGGAAAATTCCGATAAGGCCGTAGTTGAAAAGAAATACGGAGCTTTAATAAAACAGTATAAATACAAAACTGATGAACATGGCGTAACCGATGAGGATGCCAAGTATTATCAGACAATTACTGAGGCATATAACAGAATCACCGGAAGAGATCCCGGAAACTATGATGATAATCCCACATCAGTCATTCCTTATCCGGTAAGAAGATTTTTCGGAAAACTTGCTACTTTATTTGACCAGTATAAGTTGGTTATTTTTATTCTGATATTCATTGTTACAGTAGGCATTATTGTTATTGTTCAGTCAAACACCATTACGGAATATGATTTAAATATTAAGTTTATCGGTTCTTTTGACACTCTTGATGAGGCTGCATTCAGTAAGAAAATTTCGGAGAAATCAAAGATATCGGAAACTGCTTCTGCATCATTTTACACGATAACAACATCATCCGGTTATACAACCGAAAACATGAATCAGGCTACTCAGTTCCAGTCTCAGCTTATATCCGGTTATCTTGATATTATCATTATGGACAGCGAAGGCTGGCTTGCATATAAGAATCAGAAAGCATTTTTAAAGCTTGATGATATTTTGGAAGAGAAGGAATTTGCTCAGTTTAAAGACAAACTTAAACTGATTGAATACAAGCAGCCTCATGATGAAAAGGGTATGGCAACCGGTCCTGAGTCAGGCATTTATGCAATTGATGTAACAGAAACTACATTCTTTGACGATTTTAAAGATCAGAAGCTTGAATGGCTTTATGATGAAAAAGCAGGACAGGAAAAATGTATGTATATTGCAATTGCCGGTACTACAAAAAATGTTGAAAACGCGAAGAAATTCCTTGCTGAATTTTTAAATTATTAATATTTACGGTTTGACATTGTTTTTTGTTTTATATATAATAATCCGTGCTTGCTGGTGTGGCGAAATCGGCAGACGCAAGGGACTTAAAATCCCTCGGGGGCAACTCCGTATCGGTTCAAGTCCGATCACCAGCACCAAAAAAAGACAGGATTTATTCCTGTCTTTTTTAATCTGAGAATGAGGTCATACTTATGAAAAAAGTGATTTTCACAATTGTATTATGTATATTAGTTGTATTATCAGTTGCTGCCTGCGGAAAACAGGACAGTGGGGTGGTTGTTAATACATATAACCCGAATGCTACGCCGAAAGTACTTACAAGTCCTGAACCGATTGATGATGTATTCAGCTTTATTGTCGGCACATGGGAAGGATCTGATGACTTTGGTACTGTGACCTTCAACCGGGACGGTACAGGTCATACAGAAGGCGACCTTGCCAAATATGACTTTACATATATTATTTCAAACACAAAGCTTGTAATGGACATGACCTTTACATACAGTCCGTCAAATAAACCGATTACTTATAATTTTGAAAAGATAAGTGATACTGAGTTTACACTTTCTATTGACAAGGGTGTTTATACTTTTACAAAACAGTAATTTTAATTGCACCGTTATATGGAATATTAAACTGTGAGATTTTGCT
>CAMFNB010000065.1 GCA_945965275.1 uncultured Clostridia bacterium
GTCTTACTTCTGTTGAGCTTTTCGCGTTTATTCCAAAAACCGCCTGTTATTTCTGTATTGCCAATGTCAAAAAAATCCATTTTTTCTCTCCGTTTTTTTTATTGCCTGAATTATATCATATATTTGCTATTGGAATAAATAATGTGATAAAATTGTTAACAAAGCATAAGCTTTTGAAGCGGCATAATTCAGTTCTTAAGGAGAATATAATGGGAATAGAAGAAATAGTCATACTGGCGGGAGGTCTGGGCATGTTCCTTTACGGAATGTCCCTCATGGGATCAGGACTTAAGTCAGTAGCCGGCGGAAAGCTGCAAAGCATTTTAGAGAAACTTTCAAATAACACTTTAAAGGGCGTTTTGCTCGGTGCGGTTGTTACCGCAATTATTCAGAGTTCATCTGCCACAACGGTTATGGTTGTCGGTTTTGTTAACTCGGGTATCATGACACTTACACAGGCCATCGGTATTATCATGGGTGCCAACATCGGTACCACGGCAACCGGTTGGATTTTGTCACTTTCGGGAATTGAAGGTTCCACTTGGTATATGTCTTTGTTAAAACCGTCAGGCTTTGCTCCGATACTTATTGCAATCGGTGCTCTTGTTTTTATGTTTGCGAAGAAAACAAGAAGAAAGCAGGCCGCTTCGATTTTCCTCGGATTCGGTATTTTGATGTGGGGAATGCATTTCATGTCAGATGCTGCAGGTGTTCTTAAGGATTCTCCTTCATTCACAAGTCTTATTACGCTGTTCTCAAATCCGATTCTCGGTGTTATCGTCGGAATTGTAATAACAGCCATTATTCAGTCTAACTCGGCAGCAGTCGGTATTCTTCAGGCCCTGGCACTTACAGGCGCAATTACATATGCAACATCCATACCTCTTATTTTGGGTATGTCAATCGGTGCCAGTGTTCCTGTCATGCTTACCGCCATCGGTGCAAATAAAAACGGTAAAAGAGCTTCATGGATTTACCTGCTGTTCAATGTAATCGGCGTTCTTATATTTATGATTCCGTTCTATATCTGCCATGGAATATTTGAGTTTGAATTCATGTCTGTAGTTTCAACTCCTGTGGGAATTGCCATAGCAAATACAATCTTCAAAGTATTCTCTGTTTTGGTTCTTCTTCCGTTTGCAAACAAGTTTGCGAAACTTACAACGTTTATTGTAAGAGATGATAAAAAGAGTAATAAGCTTGACTCAAGTGATATTTCAGAGCATCTTGATGACCGTTTCCTTCGTACTCCTGCAATTGCCATTTCACAGTGTAAGGAAGTTATCGACCACATGGCAAAGCTTGCAAATGAAAGTATCACTCTCTCAATGAAGCAGCTCACATCCTATGACAGCAAGGAATGCGATGAGGTAATAGCAAACGAAAGTCTTGCTGATGAATACGAAGATAAGCTCGGAACATACCTTGTAAAATTGGGAGCAAGACAGCTTAACGAAGCTGAATCCAGACACGTAAACCAGTATCTTCATTCAATTGGTGATTTTGAAAGACTTTCCGATCACGCAATGAATCTTATAAAATCAGGTGAGGAAATTCACGATAAGAAAATTAACTTCTCTGATAAAGGAGATGCGGAGCTTGAAAATATCTCAAATGCCATCAGGGAAGTTGTTGCAAATACGGTTGATGCATTCTTAAATGACAATCTTCAGGCAGCCGCAAGAGTAGAGCCTTTGGAGCAGGTTGTTGACGGACTCTGTAAAAAGTACAAAGCAAGTCACATCAGCAGACTCCAGGACGGACAGTGTACAATTGAGGTCGGATTTGTATATAACGACATTTTAAATAACTACGCAAGAATTTCTGACCACTGTTCGAACATTGCCGTAACAATAATCAGAATTCATGACAAAGACTATAATACACATGAGTATCTGAACAGCATCAAGAATGAAGGTAATGACCGGACATTCGATGAATTGTTCAGTGAATATCAGAAGAAATATAACTTGTAATCTCGCCGTCAACACATTCAACGTTGATGATACGATTACCCGGAATCGGAACAGAGCCCTTAAAGTTTTCAAAAAGCTTTTGGGGCTTTATTTCATATGTCTCATATCCGGGAGCAGTAGGATAAACGCCTAAGCAGTATCTTGCAAGAAGATAAACAGGCCCGCTTCCCCAGGCATGACACAATGATTTTGAGTAAGCTGAACCGTACATGGCATAATGTTCTTCGCCGGACATGTTCGGATCAAACTCCTCCCAAATCGTTGTGGCACCCAAGTCAATCATGCCGCCCCAGTATGAATTAATAAGGTCTAAAATATAGTCATATCGGCCGGTTTTACCCATTGCCATTAACTCATATAATTCAAAATACGGAGTTGTTATTTTGGTGATTTCAGGATTGTCCAGTACATGCTTTGCAATTTCCTCTGCTTTTTCTTCGTCAACAAAATCAAAAAGAATCGCGAAAATATTTGCATGTCTTGTTACATGACGTGAACCGGATGATGCACAGTCTATGAATGCATGTTTCTCCGCGTCCCAGAATTTATCCCAAATCTTATTCTGAAGCTCCGCAGCACGGTTCTCATATCCGCATCCGCAGATTTCATTCATGCATTTATATGCCTGCCAGAGGAGAATCTGCTCCGCACAAATCGGTCCTGATTTATCCATGTCTGACCAATCTATGAAAATCCAGTCTCCCTTTCTTTCACAGATAAATCCGTCGTCGTCAAGTCGTGATACAGTGAAATCCATGAGCTCCATGAGACGTGATTTGATTTTTTCAAGAAACTCTCTGTCACCGCTTCTGAAGTAGTACTCATAAGCACCGATGATTGTGAGAAGAGAGTAGTCAACAATTGTGTTTATGTGCTGATGATACGGCGGCTTTCCGAGAAGTGAAAGAAGGGTTCTCTTTGTTGTTTCGTTATCACCGTAGAGATAAGAATCAATCATATATGACTGGTATGCATCTCCGCCCCAAACCCAACGGTCTCTCTTTATGCCGTCAAAGTAGAATTCTCTTGTGTTGAGTTCAAATGTGTATGCACATACATCCCATATTTTATTGATTCTTTCATCATCACATGAGAAAGAACCGACTCTTTTTACAGGAAGGTATTCATATTTTGCGTTAATCTTCACGGAAGGGCTGCTTACGAAAATATATCTGAAAGCAACTGCCGGAATCTCATATTCTTTTTTTCCTTCAAGTGTATATCTGATTACGGCTTCAACAGGATCAAGTGCCTCGTTGTGAGACTCACCGAATCGTATTACAAATTTCTCATCTGAAGGTGCTGATACTTTTACAGGTCCGAAGGTTTCTTTGCCGAAATCATATAAAATACCGCTGTCGATATCTTCCGATGAAACCGGAGAGATGTCCCTGTATTCAAAGGGAAATTCCGTGGGATTATGTTTCAAAGTCGTGAAAGCCGGAGTACAGCCTACCGGAGTATTATCATCAACTGCGTTGTTTGAAACCCAGCTTTCGTCTGTAACGAGACCGTCGCTGTCAATGTATGCTGAAGACAACCCCTGGGCATTTAATAATTCAATTTTAATTAAGTGTGCGCCGGGATGAGCAACAATATCGCTGCCTAAAGGATATCTTCTATTATCGAGAACAACACTGCCTGATGCAGTTGCGTGAACCTTAAAAGTAAAAGGTTCCTCATTTGAAAACTGTTTTAAAAAATTGATTCTCGGATATACGGTTGCAAGCTGCCAAAACGGAGGATACTCAGCTTCATAATCGCGCCTTCTGCTGTGTACCTTCATATTGTGATATATTTCAAATTCTCCGTAATGCCAAATCCATTTAGCGTTGCTCATAGTTCCCTCCGCAGTGGTTTATTCATTTCCTGACGTAAACAGGAATCTTGTCATTTCTTACTGTGTGGTGGCCCGGTTCAACAGGTTCTCCTGTCCAGTAGTCAACCCAGCTTCCTTCAGGGATATATACGTCACGCTCTTCACACCAGTAAATGATAGGTGCAACCAGAAGATCTTCGCAGAACATATATTCATCGTTTCTTTCAAGTACTTCCGGGTCATCCTGATATTCAAGAATAAGAGGTCTTACCGGAGGAACTCCTTCCTCATGATACTTGTCAAATGCAGCACGGAGACGAGGGAAGAGCTTAACTCTTTCTTCAAGAAGCTCACGTACTTCATCCTCACAGTCAAACTTCTGCCACGGAAGCTCTTCACAGTACCATGCATTAATTAAACTCTGGGCTGAGAATACAACTGTCTGAAGTCTTCGTATAAATTCAATCTTAGAGTCTGCGTGTCTTACCTCAGGAGACCAGAGAAGTCCCGACGTGCCTGATGATGTGAGAGCACCCAAGAATTCAAGAGGATGGTATAGGTCGCTGTAAAGTGCGAACGGATAAGAAGCTGCAAGTGCACCTAAGTTTCTTACCTCGGAAAAAGTCGGGGTTCCGTCTAATGCTTTGAGCATCGTCTTACAGTAGAGTGTACCGAAAAGATTGTGATATTGTTCACCGTCCATGCCTGAAGGAAAATCAGAACAGTACGGAAAACTCCAGTGGTTTGTGTAGTCACTGTTGTCGCACTCGTCAAGCTTGAAGCCGTCAATGCCCATACCTACGATATTGTCTTTATGGTAATTTGCGAAAATGTCCACTGCCTCTTTTGTTGCAAAGTCAGGAACAAGTCCGCCCCATACCTCGTACTCGCCTGAGTGAGGAATCATTTCTTTGTAGAACGGCGCATCCGGGCATGTGAAGGCATGTTCCCAGAGATTTACGTGGTAGCCCTTTTCTTTAAGATGGTCAACAACCCTTTGCGGATCAGGATATCTTTCCTTGTCCCAAACATATGAACATGAATATGACTGTGACTGCCATCCTGGTTCCAAACCGATAATGGAAATAGGAAGGTTATTCTCTGTAAAATAGTCTGCTGTGGCCATTACCTGGTCACCTGTGTATTTTGAGTAGCAGCGATACATTGTACCGAGTCCCCAGTCCGGAACTTCGCAGCCGCCGCCTGATAACATATTGTATTTCGCAACAATGTCGCCCACATTCTTTCCCTCAATGAGATAGATATCAACGCCCGGTGCGGGAATTTCAATTGTAAGGAATGATGCAACATTTGTTTTCTGAGTTTTGTAAAGCTCATCTGTTGTTGTCATCGGCGTCATTCCGTTTTTCACATCAATCTCACGCTTCTCTGCTTCTTCGAGAGTGGGCTTTTTCACATAGGCACAGTTAAATGTTGTGTCGCGGGCAGTGTCAACATAAACGCCGTAACCTTTGTTTGTAACAAAGAAGGGAACAGGAGCATGTGTGTTTCCCGTATATCCTTTGGGATCGGCATTTACGTGAAGCGTAAGCTTATGATGGGTGTGGTTGATTGTGTGAAGCATCAGTCCGAGACCGAAAATGTTTTCATCAGCCTCAAGAGGAAATTCAAGCTTTACGCCGCGATTGCTCTGTTTGTATTTAATCTTGGAAATGTCATATGTTGTTTCTGTTTCAACATAGTTAAATCCGTCACAAAATTTTGACGGTACAAATTCCTCTGGTGTTCCGAAAGTTATCTTTTTCATAATCCGTCCTCTAAATGATTTCTTTCTGCGGCCATACGGCGCCTGTATGATTTTTCTCTGTTTTTTACTATCGTTTCGGCAAGGAACTGACTGAATACGGCAAGTACCAGTATTAAAACTCCGATGGCCAGAAACAGGAATAATGTCGATTTAACAAACGATGCAAAAAGAGAAGTGTTCTGCAAGTTTTCAAATGAAGCACCTGAAGCAAAATCAGAGAAAAATGCAAGAACGGTAAGTGCCGTTGCAAATATTCCTCCGCAAAACAGTGATGCTGCGGTAAATTTCATGAAAACAAGAGAATTCTTTTGGCAAAGTTTCCACCTGGTTAATATTATGAGCGCAAATACAGCAATCAGTATAATCAGCGCAATCCAGTAATACCTGTCTATATATGTTTTTATTCCTTTGCACGCGGAAACCGTGAAATTTTCATGCTCGTGGAGACTGAAAAAGTCGGAATTCTCAAGAAGTTCTTTAATTCTTCTGTCCGAGAATCCGATTTTAAAGCCTGTAAAAAGCCAAAATGCAGTCAGCATGAACATTGAAAACATGGTTTCCGACCAGCAGAGCACATATCTTGGCATACTGAGTCTCGTGCCGATGTGATCGGGTTCGTTGGGCTTCATAACCGTTTATAAATTCTCTCAATCTTTTGTGTTTTTCCGTC
>CAMFNB010000066.1 GCA_945965275.1 uncultured Clostridia bacterium
ACACCTAAGCCTTCGTCGGCAGCGTCAGATGTGTATAAGAGACAGAGGTAGAGCGCATCCATGGTAAGGATGAGGTCGCCGGTTCGATCCCGGCTAGAAGCTCCACTGAAGCACTTGCGTTTTGCAAGTGCTTTTTCATTACTTGACCTTGGAATAAATCAAGTATAAAATTACATTCAAGCAGAGCAGATACTTTGCGCGTTAAGTACCGAAGAATGGGAGTATTGTCTTCGGGCGAAAAGTCTGAAACGACTTGCGGTGCATTGTATTCCATCCACTGTAAAAATTACAGCTGTATGACAGGCTCTTGCTCAGATTATTATTTAATAATTTGGGCAATATTTTTTTGAGAAAGAGAGAAATTAAAATGATTAACAAAAAAAGCTCCAAGATTCAACAGCTGGTAATTTGCGCTATGCTGATGGCACTCAGTATCGTATTCGGCAAGTTTTTGCAGATACCGATCGGTAACGCAATCAGAATCAGTTTTGAAGCCCTTCCCGTAATTCTTGCAGGTATGGTTTTCGGACCGATTCAGGGACTTATTGTCGGAGCAGCCGCAGATGTATTGGGCTGCTTCCTCAGAGGATACACTCTTATTCCTTTGATTACTGTTGCTGCAGGATGCGTAGGTCTTATAGCCGGACTTTTTACCAAGGTGCTTAAAAAGAGAAATTATATTTTTATTTTACTTACTGAACTTGTGTCACATATAACATGTTCTGTTATAATTAAATCAGTTGCACTTTGGCTTGCTTACGGAACTCCGCTTGAGGTGCTTGCTTTGAGACTTCCGATTTACATCGGTCTTTCGGCAGCTGAAGCTGTTATCATATTAGCACTCTTTAAGAAGAAGGTTATTTCATTTTGACGTACTATGATGCTCTAAACTACATTCACTCGATTAACTGGAGGGGAAGTAAGCTCGGCTTATCCCGTACGGTTGAACTTCTCGGTCTTATCGGTAATCCTCAGGATGACCTTAAGTTTATTCACGTTGCAGGAACAAACGGCAAGGGATCTACCTGTGCCATGCTTGCAAATATACTTCAAAAGGCAGGATATACAACAGGACTTTATACATCTCCTTTTCTTTACAGATTTAATGAGCGTATGCAGATTAACGGAGAGTGTATTTCTGATGAGGAGTTGGCCGAAATCACAGAATATGTAAAAGAATATGCAGAGTCCATGAAGGACCTTCCGACAGAATTTGAACTCGTTACGGCAATCGGCTTTGAATATTTCAAAAGACATAACTGCGACATTATTGTTCTTGAGGTCGGATTGGGCGGTCTTCTTGATTCAACCAATGTAATTCAGACTCCTGTGTGTGAGGTAATTACCGCAATAGACATTGATCACATTGAACAACTCGGAAATTCAATTGCTAATATTGCTGCGGCAAAGGCAGGAATTATTAAGAAGAATAAGCCCTGTGTTTTCTATGGTTATAACGAAACCGCAAAAAGAGTGATAAAAGAAAAATGCAATGAAATGCAAACTGAATTGTATGTGGCAAAGCCCGGTTCATCAGAAGGCTACGAGTTGGGATTAAGGGGCGTATATCAGCATAAAAATGCAGATCTTGTGTTGAAAGTAATCGAAGTTCTCCGTAAAAACGGGTTCGTGATTTCCGAAGAAAACATCAAAGAAGGTCTTGCCACTGTTAAGTTTCCGGGAAGATTTGAAAAGCTTCTCGAAGCACCGACTTTTATCGTAGACGGCGGTCATAATCCACACGGAATCAAAGGAACAATGGATTCGCTTGAATTCTATTATCCGGATAAAAAAATTCATTTTATTATCGGAATGATGGCAGATAAAGATGTCAAGGGTGCTCTTGAAATAATATTGCCCAAAGCAGCAGATTTCATTGCAGTCACTCCGGATAACCCAAGAGCGATGAAATGTGATATACTAGCAGATATGATATGCGATATGGGCGGTAATGCAGTTGCAGCAGGTTCTGTTGGGGCAGGTGTAACGCTTGCACTTAAGAATGCAAAAGAAGATGATGTTGTTTGCGCAATCGGTTCTTTGTATTCTTATGCTGAAATAAAGAATCTGTTCATGCACGGCTCATTCGGAAAAAAATATATTTTACAGGAGCCTTAATATATGGATAATTCAGACATCGGAAGCAAATTGGTTTCTTCGGCAGCAATCAGAGTTGCCATTTCTCAGTCACTTGAGGAAGAAAAGACTTTGCAACAGGAGTATTTTAACGACGGAATAAAAACCGCAGGAGTAAACTTCGGCGGAGAATTTATTACGTCAGTTACTAAAATCATTGAAAGAACAATTGTAGCGGCTAAGCGTGAAGGCATTATTGAAGACATTCATGTTGAAGAAGGTGCTGTCGCAGGTGCTGCAAAAGAAGCTTTGTCGCAGATTATGAATCATGCCATCGGTATGAATGTGGGCGGTAAAATTGCCATTGCAAGATCCGGTGACCACGTATGCGTATGCATGTTTTTCGGTGTGGGTTTACTGCACCTTAATGATATGATAATCGGACTGGGACACAGAGTAATATAAGGAGAAAAATTATGTCAGTACAAATTGCCATCGACGGACCTTCAGGTGCAGGAAAAAGTACAATGGCCAAAATGCTTTCAAAAGAACTTGGCTTTTTATATCTTGATACAGGAGCAATGTATCGCTCTTTCGCTCTTTATGCCATTAAAAAAGGAGTTAAAATAGAAGGCTGGAGTGAAGATGCTCCTGAACTTATAGGTTTGCTTGATTCGTTTTCACTTGACATTCAGTATATTGATGACGTTCAGCACATGATTGTTAACGGAGAAGATTATACAGGCGAAATCCGAACTCCGGAGGTATCCCTCGGAGCTTCAAAGGTTTCAGCCGTACCTGCTGTAAGACTCAAGCTTGTTGAAATTCAAAGAGAAATTGCATCAAGACAAAATGTTGTTATGGACGGAAGAGACATAGGTTCTTATGTTCTTCCGAATGCAACTCTTAAGATTTTCCTTTGCGCATCTGTAGAGGACAGAGCCAGGAGAAGATATGAAGAACTTAAATTAAAGGGTGACAAAGATTCCACTTATGAAGAAGTTCTTGCTGATATGAAGCTTCGTGACGAGAATGACAGCAAAAGATCATTTGCTCCGCTTGTTTGTACGGAAGATGCTGTAAGACTGGATACAACCGGAAATGAAATAGAGGAGACAATTGCAATAATCAAGAACATTGTTGCTGAAAGAATATGAAAACATCAACCGTCAGAAAAATATTAACACCTTCATTTCATTTTTTCAGAAGGGTTAAATATGCAGGAATTGAAAATGTTCCGAAACAGGGTCCCGTGATATTCATTGCAAATCATCAGGGATTAATTGACCCGTTTCTTATCGGATATAATGCTCCGGATATGATTCACTGGATGGCAAAGAAGGAACTGTTCAAAAATAAGTTTGTTGCCTGGTTTATTTCAAGTATGGGAGCATATCCGATAGACAGAAGCTCTGCCGCAGACATGCAATCAAAAAGAACCACAACAGCACTTTTGAATGACGGAAAATTTGTCGGAATGTTTCCGCAGGGAACAAGAGCAAAAAAGGGCAAACCTTTACCTAAAGCAAAGCCCGGATTTGTCAGATATGCACTGGAGTCAAATGCTGTAATTCAGCCCGTTTCAATTTCCGGAAAAAACCATATCTTCGGTAAAATGTTTGTAAGATACGGAACCCCTTTTAAAGTGCCAGCCCATCTTGAAAAGTCACTTTTTACAGATTACGCACAGACGAAACTTGATGAAATATATAAAATGGCGGAGGTTCCTTTTGAAAATTCAAACAGCTAAAACCGCAGGATTTTGTTTCGGAGTAAACGAAGCAGTAAAAAAGGCTTTCGAACTTGCGAAATCTAAAGAAGGAAACATATATACTTTCGGTCCGCTTATTCATAACAAAGAGGTTATAAGAAAGCTTGAAGACCAGGGTGTATTTGTTATAGATGATCTTAATGATGAACGTATTAAAAATTCGACAGTTCTCATCAGGGCACATGGTATCACTCCTGAAACACAGGATAAGCTTGAAGGCCTAAACTGCAATGTAGTTGACGCAACATGTCCTTTCGTTAAGAAAATTCATAATCTCGTCAGAGAAGAATATGAAAAAGGCAGACAAATTGTCATATTGGGAGATCCTTCCCACCCTGAAGTAATCGGAATCAACGGATATTGTAATAATGAGGCTATTATTATTGAGTCTGAAGACCAGGCAAGGGAGCTTTGCAACCGTTTACCGAAAGATGCTGAAATATCAGTGGTTGAACAAACTACCTCCAGCATAAATAAATATGCAATAATTCACGATATCATCGATAATTCCATTGACAAACCCGTATTTTTTGATACAATTTGTAGTGCTACTATCAAGAGGCAGAAAGAAGCTGAAGAGCTTGCGTCTGCGGTTGATTTAATGATTATAGTAGGGGGAAAAAACAGCTCTAACACCCTGAAATTATATGATTTATGTCGAAGTATATGCAGCAGGACGTTTCTTGTGGAATCTGCGTCCGATCTTGACAGTAAGTGGTTTAAAAATAATTTTATTGTAGGTGTTACTGCCGGTGCGTCCACACCCGGTTGGAGCATTGAGGAGGTTATTAAACTAATGAGTGACATTAATCTTAATGAAAACGAAGCTAAAGAATCAGATTTCGCTGCAATGCTTGAAGATTCTTTAACCACCATCAAGAGCGGTGAGGTTGTGAAAGGGGCTATCAATAAGATTGATGACAAGGGTGTTTACGTTGACCTGGGCTTCAAGTATGAAGGCTTTATCTCTGTTGATGAATTCAGACCGGCTCCTGGCGTAGCTGTTGAATTACCGAAAATCGGCGATGAAGTTGAAGCTAAAGTTGTTAGAGTTAACGACAAAGACTGCGAAGTTATTCTTTCAAAGAGAAGAATTGAATATTCAAAGAACATGCAGCAGATTGAAGATTCTTTCAACAATAAGACACCAATCACTGTAAGAGTAACAGAAGCTATCAAGGGCGGACTTATTGCATTCGCCGGCGGTATCAGAATATTCATTCCTGCATCACAGGTTGAAATGAGATTTATCAGAGATCTCAGCAAATTCGTTGGTCAGGATTTCGAAGTAGTAATTACAGATTATGAAAAGGGACCTAAGGGCAGAACAAAGATTGTCGGATCACGTAAGATTCTTCTTGAAGCTGCATGGAACGAGAAAGAGGATGCCTTCTGGGGTGACATTTACGAAGGTAAGGTTACAAAGGGTATCGTAAAGAGCTTTACAAACTTCGGTGCATTTGTTGATATTAACGGATGTGACGGACTTATCCATATTACTGAACTTTCATGGAACAAAATCAGAAAACCTCAGGAAGTTCTTTCAATCGGACAGGAAGTTGAAGTTAAGATCCTTTCTTTCGACAGAGAAAAGAGAAAGATTTCTCTCGGATACAGAAAAGAAGAAGATAACCCATGGAAAGATGCTGAGTCATTATTCCAGGTTGGTGACATTCTTAAAGTAAAAGTTGTTAGATTTACAAAGTTCGGTGTGTTTGTAAACATTGCTGACGGCATTGACGGACTTGTTCATATTTCACAGATTTCAAACAGAAGAATCAACAATGCTTCTGATTGTCTTGAACTCGGACAGGAAGTTGAAGCTAAGATTATTGAAACTAACATTCCTGAGCACAAGATCAATTTGAGCATCAAAGAAGTAAAGGCTTACGATCCGCCGTATGCTGAAGAAGCTGAGTCAGAGAAACCTAAGAAAGAAAGAAAGCCAAAGAAGGAAAAGAAGCCTGAGGAAGAAACATTCCAGCAGGATATCGTTTCATCAGGTACTTCAATTGCTGACATTCTTAAGGCAGCAGGTGCTGAACTTACAGCTGAAGAAGATCAGTAATCAATATCGGTTTAATTCGCGGCCGACTTAAACAGCCGGCCGTTTATTTATGCGGATATGGCGGAATTGGCAGACGCGTATGGTTCAGGTCCATATGGGGGCAACTTCGTGCAGGTTCAAGTCCTGTTATCCGCACCATAAAAGTCCAAAACCGTTAATATAATGCGGTTTCGGACTTTTATTTTTTTTCCTGATAAAAAGCCTTGTGGCACAACAAGTTCCGGAGCAAAGGGAAAGC
>CAMFNB010000067.1 GCA_945965275.1 uncultured Clostridia bacterium
ACATTTGAATTGGGGTTGCCGAGTGTTTCTGCATACAAAGCCTTTGTGTTAGGCTGAATTGCCTTTTCAAAGTTCTCAGGATCTGAAGGATCAACAAATGTTGTCGTAAGTCCCTGGTCCTTAAGAGTGTTGGCAAAAAGGTTGTATGTTCCGCCGTAGAGGTTTCCTGATGATACGATGTGGTCACCTGCAACTGCGATGTTCTGAATTGCGTATGTGATGGCTGCTGATCCTGTCGCCGTTGCCAGTGCTGCCGCTCCGCCTTCCAATGCTGCGATTCTCTGTTCAAAAACATCTGAAGTCGGATTCATTAAACGAGTGTAAATGTTACCGCCCTCAGTAAGCCCGAATCTTCCTGCAGCCTGTGCCGAGTCTTTGAATACATAAGATGTTGTTGCGTAAATGGGAACTGCCCTTGCGTCTGTTGCACTGTCCGGCTGTTCCTGTCCTACATGTAATTGTAAAGTTTCGAATTTATAGTTGCTCATAATATTTATCCCTTTCTTAATTAATGTGTTGTGATATTAAAATTTCAACATCGACACATTCGGAAAAGAAAAGGATAATAGTTTTTGTTTTCAAAGTCATTCATAACATTACTCCATTTACCTACAATTTTTGTCGGTAAAAAGAATATATCACTATCTACCTACCGTGTCAATAGGTAAATGCAAAAATATTTTTTGACATAGAAAAACCCGGAGGAAACGTCTCCTCCGGGTCTCTGCTGTATTAAGTATATTTATCTAAGAATCTATCTTAGTAAATTACCTTCCATTCTTCGATATTGTCTGGTGTGAATGCGAATGGCTGGCCAAGGATAACCTCTGTGCCGCCGTCAGCTGCATCAACGATTGTGTATGTTACACCAAGGTCTTTAGCTTCGAATGTCTCGCCTGCAGCACCTGTGATTTTTCCTTCAACAAGTGCCATTGAGATGTAAGCTGAAAGTTTACCAAGGTCAATTGGGTTCCATAAGAACATGTAAGGACATGAGAAGTCATCGCCTTCGCCAATGTAAGCTGCCATTTCTGAAGGAAGTCCGAGACCTGTTAACTTACAAGCTGACTTCTGGTCCTGAAGTACCTTTGCAGCTGCTGCGATACCTACTGTTGTAGGAGCACAGATAACCTTGAGGTCAGGGTAGTTTGAAAGGAGAGCCTGTGTAACAGTTGTTGACTTGATTGGCTCGTCATCGCCGTACTGAACGTCTACGAGTTCAAGCTTAGCATACTTGTCATCTGAAGCCATAAGGTCTTTCATAGCATCGATCCAAGCGTTCTGGTTTGTAGCCTGTGAAGAAGCTGAAACGATAGCCCACTGTCCTTCGCCGCCGGCAATTTCAAGAACTGCATCGCAGAGTGCCTGAGCAACTTCTTTGATACCAGCCTGCTGAGCGAATGTCTGACGAGAGTCTTTGTTTACTGCTGAGTCAAGACCTGAAACTTTGATGCCTGCCTGCATAGCTTCTGTAAGAACAGCCTGAAGAGCGTTAGCATCGTTAGCTGCTACAGCGATTGAATCAACGTGCTGTGAAATAAGAGAGTTGATACATGTGATCTGTGCATCAGCTGTTGCTTCTGTAGGATATGATACAACTACTTTTCCGCCGTTAGCTTCAATGATTTCCTTGAAACCTTCTACTTCTTTTTCGTTGTATGGGTTACCTGCTGACTTAGGAACGATTGCGTATGTCTTCTGAGCGTCGTCTCCGCCGTCGTCTGTCGGTGTTGTTGTGCCGCAAGCTGCAATTGAAAGAGCCATAACAACACAAAGTAATAATGCAATAATTTTCTTTGACATTTTTTTGTCCTCCGTTAAAAATTTTGTTTTTTGTCGAACCTGACAGGAATGACGTTCTTCCTGTTTAAATAACTTATTTAGCTGCTTTTGTCTTCTGCTTTGCCTTAATCATTGCTGAAATGTTAGGAAGCAATACAGCGAAGATAAGAAGCACACCAATAATAAGAAGTATGAGCTGTGAGTTAAGGTTAATCTGACCAAGACCTATTCTCAAGCATACGATGATGAAAGCTGAAATGATGCCGCCGACCATTCTTCCTTTACCACCTGTAGTTGCGATACCGCCGAATACTGCCATTGCGATGGCATCCATTTCGAAGCCTGTACCTGTTGTTGTGTTAGCACCATATGAAGCAGCTGTTAAGAACAATGCGGCAACACCTGCCATAAGGCCCATTACTGTATAAGCAATGAAGATTACTCTTCTTACTTTGATACCTGAATAATATGAAGTGTCTCTGTTACTTCCCACTGCCATTACTTCACGTCCGTATCTCATTTTTACAGAGATCACAGTGAAGATTACCGCACTGATAAGTACGAGGAAGAACATGTACGGGAACGGTCCTATCTTACCGGCTATTGACATGAATCCTTTGAAGTCAGTTACGGCTACGGATCCGCCGTCGCCAAGTGCGATTTCTGCGATACCTCTGAAGATAATCTGAGTTCCAAGTGTAATGATCATTGACGGAAGCTCAGGGAATCTTGTAATAAGAAGTGCATTTATTGCTCCGCAGATTGTACCTACCAGGAGGATTGTTACAATAACAAGCGGGAATGATAATCCCATGTTTGAGAACAAGCATCCTGCTGTTGCAGAGAGACATACGATAGAACCTACCGAAATATCAATCTCACCGAGCATTAAAATAAATGCCATCGGGAAGAAAAGGAATATTTCACTTAAATATTTCGGCATCTCACGAAGTACGTTCTCTACTGTGTAGTTTGGTGAAATGATTCTGCAGAAAATAACTACTGCTATGAAAATCAATACCAAAAGACCTTCCCAGCTGAGTATTGCGCCCTTCAGTCTGTTTGAAGGAGTTGCATTAATGGTTCTGCCTGATTTACCTGCCATAATTACATCTCCCTTCTTTCAAGGCTACGTTTCTTCATAGCTCTTTGTGTTATTACATTAACAAGGATAACAACTACAATAAGAAGTCCCTTAACTGTGTTCTGTGCGATGGCAGAAATGCCTACAAGAGGAAGTGCCTTACCGATTACCGCAAGGATTAATGAACCCAGGAGCGCTCCGATTACCGAACCGCGTCCGCCGGACATTGAAACACCGCCGATTACGCAGGCTGCGATAACGTCCATTTCACTTCCGAGCTGCATGCTCGGCATCGCTGATGCATAAATTGTTGTGGCAAGTACTCCGCCGAGACCTGCGAGTGTACCCATGATTGTGTAAACACAAAGCTTAACCTGTGCAACATTGATACCGGAAATTTCTGCTGCAATCGGGTTTGAACCAACTGCGTAAATGTTTCTTCCGAACTTAGTCCATTTAAGAACTACGAAGAATATGATATAGCAGGCTATTACAATCCAAACACAGTTGTTGATTCCGAGGAATGAACCCAGTGCGAAATTCGGGAAGTGGCGAAGAGCATCTGCTCCTGCCCACTGGCTGTCACTGATTACATATGCAAGTGATCTGAATATGTACATACCGCCCATTGTTGCGATAATCGGAGCAACCTTTCCGTATCCTACGATTACACCTATGAGTAAACCGCAAACCGCACCGATTGCAATTCCGATGAGGAAGCCAAGCGGCGTACTGGATATTATATTAAACTTGAACAAGAGTCCGACTGACATACCGGAAAGCGCCATTGTTGATGCGACAGAAATATCGATACCGCCTACAAGCAATACACAAAGCATACCCAGTGCAAGAATCATTGTTACAGCATTGTTCTTGAGAATCTCTGCGAAGTTTCCGAGTGATAAGAATGAAGGATTCTTAATTGAAACAGCACCTACGAGAAGAACAAGAACAATTACAAGGCTTAATTCACGAAAGTTCTTTTTCATTTCGCAGCCACCTCCTTCTCACTTTTTTCCATTGCGTGCTCAAGAATAAGTTCCTGAGTAGCTTCGCCTCTCTTAAGCTCAGCTGTCACACGACCGTTACACATTACATAGATTCTGTCACACATGCCGAGAATTTCAGGCATTTCCGATGAAATCATGATGATTCCGTATCCCTCTTTTGCCAGGTTGTCCATAATCTGATAAATCTCGGCTTTTGCACCTACGTCAACACCCTTTGTTGGCTCGTCCATAATAACGACCTTCATGTTATCCTGAGCAAGAGCTTTGGCAACTACAACCTTCTGCTGGTTACCGCCTGAAAGAGTTGATGCCGCATCAAATACTGACACAGCCTTTGTATCTACACTCTCTAAAAATTCCTTTGCTGTTTCTCTTTCTTTCTTTTCGTTGAAGAATCCGAATTTGATGAACTTCTTGAGAATCGGAAGAGTTACGTTTCTGCCAAGTCCCCATGAAGTGATAAGGCCCGTCTTACGTCTGTCTTCAGGAAGAAGAATAACACCCTTGTCTTTTGATTTTGTGGGGTTCTTAATCTTAATCTCTTCTCCGTTTAAGAAAATTTTACCGGATTTGAGTTTTGTAATACCGCAGACAGCCTCCATGACCTCTGTACGACCTGCACCTACAAGTCCTGTGAGACCGACGATTTCGCCTGCTCTTACATTTAATGATACATCCTTGAAGTAACCTGTACGGGTGCACTTCTCAATTCTCAGCACCTCTTCTCCCGGCTCAATTTCCGATTTCGGGAACATGTCGGAAATCTCACGTCCTACCATTGCTTTTATGAGATCTGCATTTGAGATTTCGTTTACGCCGTAAGTACCGATGTACTGTGCGTCTCTGAGAACCGAAACTCTGTCAGCAAGTCTGTACATATCTTCGAATCTGTGAGAAATGAAAATGATTGATACGCCTTCTGCTTTGAGCTGATCAACGATTTTGTAAAGCTTCTCTGATTCATTTGCAGTAAGAGCTGCCGTAGGTTCATCTAAGATTATGATTTTTGCATGAGTTGAAATAGCCTTTGCGATTTCAACAATCTGCTGCTGTGCTACTGAAAGGTTGCCCATTTCCGCAGTTGATTTAAAGTCAGCATCTAACTGGTCGAGATATTTCTGAGCTTCTTTGTTCATTGCTCTCCAATTGAGAATGCCGGCCTTTGAAATTTCATGACCAATGAAAATGTTTTCTGCTACTGTTAAGTCGGGGTATGAGGTCGGGTGCTGATATACGGCTGCGATACCTGCTGCCTGTGCATCCTTTGTTCCTCTGAAGTTAACCTTCTCACCGTTTAAAAACATTTCGCCTTCTTCAGCTTTGTGAACGCCTGTGATAACCTTGATGAAGGTTGACTTACCTGCACCGTTCTCGCCCATGAGAGCGTGAACTTCACCAGGCCTGAGCTGGAACTGCACGTTATTCAATGCTTTTACACCTGGGAAGATTTTAGTAATCCCGCGTAATTCCAAAATATATTCAGCCACGTGTTTACTCTCCTTCGTTAGTATACTGATATGTTAACAACAAATGAACAGAGTTAAAATGGTAAAATATTTAGATTTATGGGGAATATTTAATGTGTTATTTTAATATTATTCTTCTCTTTTATATGGCTCTTCGCCTATATGCTTAGGTATGATAATAGTAACCGTACAGCCCTCTCCGGGAGCACTTTCATAGCTTAAACCGTACTTGTCCCCGTAAAGAAGTTTGAGACGTCTGTGTATGTTATATACTGCGATATTCGTGCCTCTTTTTGAGTTTTTCTTTTTCTCGGAAAGAATGCTCTCCAGGGTCTCCCGGTCCATACCGGCTCCGTCATCGGAAATCTGAATGTGGATGTGATTATCCTCTGCCCATGCCGTAATCACAATGGTTCCTTCTTTTTCTTCCTTCTCCATAATGCC
>CAMFNB010000068.1 GCA_945965275.1 uncultured Clostridia bacterium
ATATATAATATTTTACAGATAAATGTTATATATTCGGAGAAAGAAATGAAAGATCTGATAAGACAAATCAGAACATATTTGAATTTGAGTCAAACAGAATTCGCTGAGAAACTGAATGTAACCTTTCAGACAGTAAACCGATGGGAAAACGGGCATGTTGTTCCGAACAAGCTCGCTCAGACGGGACTGTTTGAGTTTTGTATGAAAAACAAGGTTCCGGTGTATGAAATGACATTGAATCGCATTTCATCTGAGACAGCGAAAATCAAAGTGCCGAAGGGACATATTCTTCTTTATCACGGCTCGAAAGACGGTATAAAAGGGAAGATAACACCAAGCAGCAGAAAGCAGTGCGATTTCGGCAGCGGATTTTACATGGGAACCGACATTTCTCAGGCTTTGACTCTGATTTGTGATTTCGAAAAATCAAAAATGTACATTGTTTCCGTAAATATGAAAGGTCTGAACAAAAAGGAAGTGGCTGCCGATATCAGCTGGGCTCTGCTGGTAGCGTACAACAGAGGGAAAATGGAGGCAGTCAGGGGCACATCTCTTTATGAACAATACAGAAAAATGACATACAAAAAAGATCTGGTCATCGGCAATATTGCGGATGACAGAATGTTCTACGTGATAGACAACTTCTTTTTGGGAAATATTACAGATGCAGCACTTGTAGGCAGCCTTTCGGCGCTGAAACTCGGTAAGCAGTATGTTGCTGTTTCGCAAAAAGCATGTGATGCAGTCAGAATCGAAAAAGAAATAGAGCTTTCATATATTGAAAAACTGTTTTTAAAAGAAAAAGCCGAAGAAAACAGAATAATTGCTTACGTAAAGGCAAGTGACATCTGCAGAGATTTTCGCAGAGAAGGAAAATACTTTGATGAAATACTTGCGGAGGAGGGCAAATGAGTATGCTGGATGCTCTTTCTCTTAAACAATGTGACGTTCAGGGCAGACTCTTTGAACTGTCTGCTGAAAAAGAAATAAACAGTGCTTCTTTTGTAAAAGCATTTATGAATAAAGATACGGCGAAAGCACTTGATTCAAAATATAATCGAATGCAGTGGGCCGGAGAAGAATATCTGCTCGAAGAAATATTGGATGAATCCGGAAATGATATTCACAATAAAGGTGAGGTTCTTAATAAGGAAGTACTTTATTGGATGGGATATGTGTACAGATACTGGCATTATTTTACCGGTGAAAGCAGTGCGAAGATATACAGACAGGCACCGTTTACGGTGATGAAAAGAAACTATCTTATGTTTCACACAACGGATCCCGAGCTTGCAATAGAAGACTTGAAGAAAATATACAACGGTAAAAAAAATCAAGCGGCAGTTTTGTAAACTGCCGCTTTACGTGTCTTCAGACGATTGAATTATTTAAGGCTTCCGAGAATTGCCTGGAATGCTGCATCATCTGTTGCGTATCCGCAGAAATAAACAGCATATACCTTGTCAGCTGCAACATGCTTGAGGTAACCGCATTTGTAACCGATTGATTCATATGTTAATCCTGTCCACTCAGCTTCGCCGACCTTAACTGTCGTATCTGATGTTCCCTCGTTCATTTCCTTTGTTGCATTGATATTGTTGTCGATGTTTTCCTCGGTATCAATAAGAACATTTACGTATGTGAAAGAGTCTGCATCCGGATCTTTGAGACTGAGTTTGTCCGGGTCGTTCTCGTCAAGAAGATCACCGCCGGTGAGATTCCAGCCCTCTGGAACAAATACGCTGATATTTCCCCATGTCTGTTCCTCTCCTTTAAGAGAAGAGCTTCCGCAAGCACAAAGTGAAAGTGTAAGCATTAATACCATAAGAACAGCAATAATTTTTTTCATATTCTGATTACTCCTTTTCGATGAATATATGTATACCAATTGTATATCAGCGTTATAAAGCCGTCAAGCATTCCCGATATTTCCCATACGTAATTTTGCAGAAGATTTTACCGGAATTGGCATGTTTACACACAAAAAACATCAAAAAATACACACATTGTGTGTAAAAAAAGAAGATTTTTGTGTGTTTTTCGATTTCTGACCCCCACAGCGACTTGTTGCGACGGCGGAGATAACATATAATAAAAATATGGAAAAAATCATTAACGGAGATATCGGCTCCGTAAGAAAATCCACACTGGAATATATGGAAAGCTTTTTAGGCGCGGTATGGAATCCGGGTTCATTTTTGCCTGCCGAAGTTCTGGATATGATGGAAGAGGTAACACTGGAAACAGGCCGTGAGGTTGCAGTTGCTTTGGACAGAAAAAACAGAGTGATGGGCATAAGCATCGGTGATGACAAATCAACTTCACTTGTGGAAGCTGATTTGCGCCGCGGTGAAAAAAGACTCTGCGGAATAAGACTTCTGCATACACATCCAAACGGTGCCATTTTACCGTCAGAAGTGGATATAAACAGTCTGCATTCCGAAAGATATGATGCAATGATTGTAATTGCAGTTACCGAGAGAGAAACCTTCAGAGGAATCAACGGCGCAAGTGCAACATTTCTCGTAAGAAACGAAGACGGAAAGTTCACTTCAGAGGAAACATACGGTCCCGAGCCCAGAAGAAATTTTGATTCATTCGATGAGCTTTTTTACAGAATACAGGAAATTGACAATGCGGCAGAAGATGTCGAAGACGTTAAAAAGGATGCCGAGAAGGTATATCTCGTAGGTGTACTCGATCCCAAAAAGAATTACGGAGACCGTCCGCTTGCAGAACTTGCTGAGCTTGCGGAATCGGCCGGCGCTGTTGTGGTGGGAGAACTCACGCAAAAAAAGGAAGCTCCCGATGTAAGAACATACGTGGGAATCGGACTTGCAAGAGACCTTGCACTTCAGAGACAGGCTGCAGGTGCCGAGACAATAATATTTGATGATGAGCTGTCACCTTCACAAATAAGAAACTTAGAACTCATAACCGGTGCGAGAGTAATAGACCGTACGGCACTCATCCTGGATATATTTGCAGCCCGTGCAAACTCTGCGGAGGGCAGACTTCAGGTCGAGCTTGCCCAGCAGAAATACAGACTTCCCAGACTTACAGGCCGCGGCATAGAGCTTTCCCGTCTCGGCGGCGGTATCGGTACAAGAGGTCCGGGCGAAAGCAAACTCACAACTGACAGAAGACACATACAGAGAAGAATTCACGCTCTGGAGTCGGCGCTTAAAGAAGTGACATCAAGGCGCCAGCTTATGCGAAAAGAGAGACAGAGAAACGAAGTGCCGACAATCGCCCTTGTAGGCTACACAAACGTGGGCAAGTCAACACTTCTGAATACATTGTGTGATGCGGACATTTATGCGGAGAACAAGCTGTTTGCAACACTTGATCCCACGGTTCGTAAAATGACGACTGATGAAAAGCGCGACTATCTCATGATTGACACAGTCGGATTTATAAACAAACTGCCCCACGACATAGTCGAAGCCTTCAAATCAACTCTTGAAGAGGCCCTGTTTGCGGATTTGCTTTTGGTGGTCATTTCCGCTGATGAGGAAAATCCCGATGAGAAGCTTCGAATAGTGGAAGATATATTAAAACAAATCGGTGCAGAGGATAAGCCGAGATATCTTGTAATAAACAAATGTGACAGAGCCGCTCCTGACTTTGATTTCTATCCCGCATCGGTATACGGTAAAATCATCCGCACATCCGCAAAGACCGGAGAGGGTATCGAGGAGCTTCGTGGGGCGGTAATAAAATATTTTACCAGAGCGGAAAGAAGCTTTGACATATTGATTCCTTATACAGACGGTAAAATGCAGTCCTTCCTCCACGAAAAGTGCTTCCTTGCCGCAGAGGAGTACACCGAAGAGGGAGTGCATTATGTCGGACGTGTGCCGGAGGAACTTTTTTACAGGCTGGAGGGTTACATGAATGGAAAATGATTACCTGACACTGAAGAAAGAGGCCGAAGCGGAGTTCACGGAAAAAAGGTCGAGATTCATCGGATACTGCAAGCCTGTTGCAACAGAGCAGGAGGCAATTGATTTCATAAATCAGATAAGACAAAAGCACAGAGATGCGAGACACAATGTTTACGCATATATCGTAAATGACAACGGAAATCTGAGTCAGAGATATTCCGACGACGGAGAACCCCAGGGTACGGGCGGCATGCCTGTACTGGACGTTCTTGCAAAGAAGGGCATCACAAATGCCTGCATCGTGGTTACGCGATATTTCGGCGGAATTCTGCTGGGTGCGCCCGGACTTGTGAGAGCATACGGAAAGGCAGCATCGAAGGCTGTTGAGGAGGCCGGAATTCTGGAAGTGATTAAATGTCATGAGATAGTGGTGACGATGCTGCATCGTGGTTACGCGATATTTCGGCGGAATTCTGCTGGGTGCGCCCGGACTTGTGAGAGCATACGGAAAGGCAGCATCGAAGGCTGTTGAGGAGGCCGGAATTCTGGAAGTGATTAAATGTCATGAGATAGTGGTGACGATGCCGTACAATCTTTATGATAAAGTAAATAACTATTTTCAGAAGAGGGAACTTGCGGCAAAGGATTCACAGTTCGGAGAGGATGTAACAATAAAATTTGACGTGCCTGTTGCCCTTTGTGAAGGCATCGAAAAAGATGTCATAAACTTGACGGGTGCAGTGGCAAATATTATAATCAATAAGATTTGACAGCTAGGAGGAATATATGTCAGGACATTCAAAATGGGCTAATATTAAGAACAAAAAGGGAAAGACAGACGCAGCAAGAGGCAAGATTTTCACAAAGATCGGCCGTGAGCTTCAGATTGCCGTAAAGATGGGAGGCCCAGACCCTGCATCTAACAGCAAACTCAGAGATGTAATTGCAAAAGCAAAGGCAGCAAACATGCCAAATGACAACATTCAGAGAAGTATCAAGAAGGCAGCCGGCGAGGGCGAAAATGAAGTTCTTCTTGAAATCACATACGAGGGCTACGGTCCTGCAGGAATTGCTTTCATCGTTGAAGCTGTTACAGATAACAAGAACAGAACGGCTGCAGACGTAAGACATGCATTTGACAAGAACGGCGGTAACCTGGGAACAACAGGATGTGTATCATTCATGTTCGACAAGAAGGGTGTAATCGTAATCGAGAAGGCAGACGGAATCGACGAAGACACACTTATGATGGACGCCTTGGACTGCGGTGCAGATGACTTCGCAGCAGAAGATGATGCATACGAAATCACAACAGATCCTGCAACATTCTCATCGGTTCGTGACGGACTTGAAGCAAAGGGCTACACATTCGTTGAGGCTGAAGTAAGTATGGTTCCTCAGACATACACAAAGCTTGACAATGAAGAGCAGATTGCAGCAATCGAGAAAATGCTCGATATGCTTGATGATTTAGACGATGTAATCAACGTTTACCATAACTGGGAAGAGTAATTAATACGGTGCAGCCGAAAGACTGCACCTTTTAAATATTTTAACGGGAGGAAGTAAAATGTACGCAATCGGAAATGACCATGCAGCACTTGAAATGAAAGACCTTATCGTAAAGCACCTTGAGGCAAGAGGCATTGAAGTTAAGAACTTCGGTACTGACACAACAGACAGCTGTAACTATCCTGAAATCGCAGAGAAGGTTGCAAATGCAGTTGCAGGCGGGGAATGTGAAAGAGGAATTCTCATCTGCGGCACAGGCGTAGGAATGTCAATTGCAGCAAACAAAGTTAACGGAGTAAGAGCTGTTGTATGCAGCGAACCGTTCTCTGCAAAACTCTCAAAAGAACA
>CAMFNB010000069.1 GCA_945965275.1 uncultured Clostridia bacterium
CCTCAAGGCAGGCATGCCTTATGTCATAAGACAAAAGATGCCTACTGAAGGCACAACAACATTCCACGATGCTGTATACGGTGATATCAGTGTTGAAAACAAAACACTTGAGGATCAGATTCTTTTAAAAGCTGACGGTATGCCGACATATAACTTCGCAAATGTAATTGATGACCATCTCATGGCAATTTCACACGTTGTAAGAGGAAACGAATATCTTTCTTCTACCCCGAAGTACAACCTTCTCTACGAGGCATTCGGCTGGGAAATTCCCACATACGTTCACTGCGTACCTGTAATGAAAGATCAGCATCAGAAGCTTTCAAAGAGAAACGGAGATGCTTCATTCCAGGATTTGGTTGCAAAAGGATATTTACCTGAAGCTATTGTAAACTATATTGTTCTTTTGGGATGGAGTCCTTCAGAGAATCGTGAAATCTACTCTCTTGAAGAGCTTGAAAAAGTATTTGACATCAAGGGACTTTCAAAATCACCGTCAATATTTGACCCGGATAAGCTTCGTTGGATGAACGGTGAGTATATAAAGAAACTCAGTGATGAAAAATTCACTGAAATTGCAAAGCCCTGGATTTTAAAAGCGATTCCTGATGCAGATGATGCTCTTATCGAAAAAATCGTCAAGCTCATCCGGGGACGTACTGAAGTATTCGGTGACATTCCGGAAAAGATTGAATTCATCAATAAGCTTCCTGAATACGAGGCTGAACTTTACAGACACAAGAAGATGAAAACAGACCCTGAGAATTCTCTTGGTTTCTTAAAGTGTGCTCAGGAGTTCCTTGAGCAGTATAACGGCGAATGGGTTTCTCAATCGCTTTATGAAGCTCTCTGTACAAAAGCTCAGGAGCTTGAAATCAAGAACAGTCAGCTTCTCTGGCCTCTTCGTACGGCTCTTTCGGGTCTCCCGGCTTCACCGGGCGGTGCTACGGAGCTTGCGGAATTACTCGGAAAAGAAGAAACACTTAAGAGAGTTGCAATTGGCATTGAACTTCTCAGTAAATAAGAAAGGGATAAAAAAATGAGCGAAATCGAAAGCAGCAACTTTATTATCGATATGGTAACAGAAGATATGGCAGCAGGCGGCCGCTACGAAGGTGAAACAGTTTATACACGTTTCCCGCCTGAGCCAAACGGATATCTTCATATCGGACATGCAAAGGCAATATGCGTAGACTTCGGCACTGCTGAAAAATTCGGCGGTAAAACGAATCTTCGTTTTGATGATACAAACCCCACAAAGGAAGACACTGAGTATGTTGACGCCATCAAAAATGATGTTAACTGGCTTGGATTCAACTGGGAAAAAGTTCTTTATGCATCAGACTATTTCCCGAGAATGTATGAATGTGCAGTCAAACTTATAAAGGACGGTCTTGCATATGTAGACAACCTTACACCGGATCAGATGCGTGAATACCGCGGAACATTAACTGAGCCCGGTAAAAACAGTCCTTACAGAGACAGATCAGTTGAAGAAAACCTTCAGTTGTTTGAAGATATGAAAAACGGCAAATTCAATGACGGAGAATGCATTTTAAGAGCTAAAATTGATATGGCTTCTCCTAATATGAATATGAGAGACCCTGCAATCTACAGAATAGTTCACATCACTCACCACAGAACCGGTGACGATTGGTGCATCTATCCTATGTATGATTTCGCACATCCTCTTGAAGATGCTTTTGAGGGAATCACACACTCTCTTTGTGACCTTGGCTTCAAAGATCACAGACCTCTTTATGATTGGGTTGTTGAAAAATGCGGTCCATTTAAGCCACAGCCTTGCCAGACAGAATTTGCAAGACTCAATCTGACATATACTGTTATGAGTAAGAGATACCTCAGAAATATGGTTGAAACAGGTATCGTTGCAGGCTGGGATGATCCGAGAATGCCTACTCTCTGCGGACTTCGCAGAAGAGGATACACGCCTCAGTCAATCAGGAACTTCATTGAGCAGGTTGGTGTTTCAACAAGCAACTCAACGGTTGACTATTCCCTTCTTGAATACTGCATCAGAGAAGATCTCAACAAAATTGCTCCGAGAGGAATGGCTGTGCTTGATCCGATTAAACTTGTAATAGACAACTATCCGGATGGACAGGTTGAGGAATTCGAAGCTGAAGTAAACCCGGAAAATCCTGATATGGGCAAAAGAACGGTACAGTTCTCAAAAGAGTTGTATATTGAGCGTTCAGACTTTATGATTGAACCGATAAAGGGATATTTCAGACTCTTCCCGGGAAACGAAGTAAGACTCAAATATGCTTACTATGCAAAATGTGTTTCTTATGAGACAGATGAAAACGGAAACGTAACTGTTGTTCACTGTGAGTATGACCCTGCTTCACGGGGCGGTTGGCTCGAAGGCAGAAAAGTCAAAGGAACTATTCATTGGGTATCGGCACACAATGCAGTTCCCGCAGAAGTAAGACTTTATGATCAGCTTTTCACAGACGAAAATCCGATGGATGATTCAGACGGTAAAACATATTTGGATAAACTCAATCCGAATTCTCTTACGGTTTGTTCAAATGCTTTTGTTGAGCCGTACCTTGCAGACTTCCCGAAGAACTCTCATTTCCAGTTCCTTCGTAACGGATTCTTCTCAACAGATGATGATCACACAAAAGAAAAGCCTGTATTTAACAGGACAGTTTCTTTGAAAGACAGTTTTAATAAAAAGAAGTGATTTTTTTCATTCGGTGTGCAACACCTGATTTTGAAAGCTTTGGTGAAAGCATTTTACCCAGTTCTTCAAGTGTGCACTCCGGATTCTCAAGCCTGAGTTCAGCCAGAGCTTTTTCATCATCCGACAGGTTAATAAACCTGCCGGATTTTTTTAATTCCTCTATTTTTCTGCATTGTTCTCTTGCAGCGGATATGACCTTATTAATATTTGCGAAATCACAGTTTGTTGCTCTGTTTGCATCTGAGCTTACCTCTTTTGAAACCTTTTCGTTTTCAAAATCAAGATATGCCTTGAATGCACCCATATATCCGAGAAAATCAGCAATCATTTCTGATTTCTTCATATATACGATGATATATTCTCTTCTTGTTGACATATTAGGCGAAAAACCTGCCATAATCATTGCCTCCCTGCAATGTTCGGCAAGATTACCGTCCTTGAAACGTATTTCCAAATGCGGCGTTTTTTTAGGAGAATTAACCGTTCCCGATCCGATAAAACAACCCCGTAAAAAACCTTTTGCATTGTCTCCTTCCATAAGATTAAGAGATGCTGCAACAACTTCGGGATTGTATTCCGGTCCTGCTTTCTTTTTCAGGAAGCTATGTCGGTCCTCATATGCTATTTTGCTTTGTTCCATTGCATACAGTTCAAAAGCGGCCGGCTCGGACTTCTTTACTTCGGCCCTGGAAAGCTGCTGCTTAACTTCTTTGGCAAAGGACATTTCAGTATCAGCCAATTGTTTTTACCTCTGGTTTGAGTTCGACGCCTTTTTCTTTTTTTACCGTTGTCTGTATTTCTTTTATAAGACTGCAAACATCCTCGCAGGATGCTTTGCCCATGTTTACTACAAATCCGGCATGCTTTTCACTGACACAGGCATCGCCGACACGCTTGCCCTTAAGTCCGCATTCATCAATTAATGCGGCAGCATATCCTCCGACAGGTCTTTTGAAGGTGCTTCCCGCGCTCGGATATTCAAGAGGCTGTTTTTCTTTTCTTCTTGAAGAAAGATCGTTTATTTTTGCTCTTATGTCATCACTGTTTCCTTTTTCAAGGGCAATAAAACATCTTAAAACAACATAACCGTTATCCTGATATATGCTGTTTCTGTATGAAAGCTGCTGTTCATCTCCTGAAACAAAAACAGTCTTGTCGCCGTCAATATCATAAGCGACACAGCCCAAAAGTACCTGTGACATTTCACCGTCGTAAGCGCCTGCATTCATAACTGCAGCCCCGCCAACAGTACCCGGAATTCCGGAAGCAAACTCAAAACCCGTAAGTCCTTGCTTAAGAGCAAATGCGGAAATATAGCTGAGAAGAGCTCCGCTTTCACATGCAATTACTTTTCTGTCTCCGGCAAGCTCAGCAATTTTCATATTATCCGCGCCATAGTTTCTGTTTTTGTCAAACATTTCCGCGTCTGAGAAATTTTTACCGATATGAATAACAACTCCCCTTAATCCCTTATCAGAAACAAGGAGATTGCTTCCGTTTCCGATTACATAATACGGAATGTTATTCTCGCTGCAGTATCTTATAAGGGCTACAGCCGATTCCGCAGAGGATGGTGAAGCAAAGCAGTCAGCCTTGCCCCCGATTTTGAAAGATGTGTGTTTTGACATTGGTTCATCAAGTACCACATCCATGCATATTTGTTTGATACAAAGTAATTGTTTTGCTGTCATCTCAGGTTACTTCCTTTTATGAAGAAATCTCCGGAATAATCCCTTGCAGGGTCGGAGTGTTCTTTCGATTCAAAAGCACGCTTAATAATTTCCGCCGCAGTGTTATATCCCATTTGTTTTTGTCTGTTATTAATTGCCGCCACTTCAAGAATTATGGCAAGGTTACGTCCCGGCATAACCGGAACTGTCACGGACGGCACATCAATGCCCAAAATATCCGTGTGCTGTTCCGTGGCACCGATTCTGTCATAATCTTTGCTCTCGTCCCATGGTTCGAGATTAACCACAAGCGAAATTGATTCTGTGATTTTTACAGAGCCAACACCGAAAAGTCTTCTGACGTCCATAAGGCCAACTCCGCGGATTTCTATAAGGTGACGTATCTTTTGCGGTGCTGCTCCAACCAATGTGGAATCAGATACTTTTCTGACCTCAACAACGTCATCCGCAACGAGTCTGTGTCCTCTTTTTACAAGTTCAAGGGCAGTTTCGCTTTTACCGGCTCCGCTTTTTCCGAGAATGAGAACACCTTCGCCGTATATTTCAATAAGACATCCGTGAATACTTTCACGAGGTGCAAGTCTGACCATAAGATATCGGGAAATATTACTGTATGCTTCGGTTGTTACCTTTTCGGTTCTGAAAACAGGCACTCCGTATTTTTTTGCGGTATCAATGACTTCAGGAAGAAC
>CAMFNB010000070.1 GCA_945965275.1 uncultured Clostridia bacterium
CAATGTTCGCCGCAGTCTACTTTGTACTCACAATGGCAATCTCGCCTATCGCTTACGGTCCTGTTCAGTTCAGAATTTCAGAAGCAATGATGATTTTTGCAGCCATGTACGCAGAAGCCGTACCGGGACTTGTTATAGGATGTTTGCTTGCCAACATTTTCAGTCCCTTCGGAATTTTCGACGTGATATTCGGAACACTTGCAACTTTGCTTTCGTGTCTGTTCGCCTATGGGTTTAAGAAGGTAAAAATAAAAGGTTTTCCCTGGCTTTCACCACTCGGTGCGGTTATTTTTAACGCATTACTCGTCCCCGTGGCATTTTGGCTTGCCTCCGAAAGCTACGCAACATATGTGTTTGACGCACTCACAGTAGGACTGGGAGAAATCATTTCGGTTTATCCGCTGGGATTAATTCTTTGGTTTATCTTCACAAAGGCAGCAAAGAAAACCAAGCTTTAATATCTGTAAAAAAAAACAAGCCGTCGGATATTTATTATCCGGCGGCTTGTTTTATAACTAATTCATTTTTTTACCGATGATATGAGATAACGGAATTTGTCCTAAGACTCTTGAGTCTGTACTGTGGTTTCTGTTGTCTCCCATCACATATACGTAACCCGGTTCAACCGTGATTTTTGTTCCGTTGGGATAAGTTGTAACTTCCTGCTCGAAGATGTAATTCTCATAGAGTTCCGTACCGTCTCTGTAAATCTTGTCATCTTTAAATTCCAGTGTTTGTCCCTCAACTGCGATAACACGTTTTACATAGAAGTAATCCGGTTCCTCCACTCCGAACATCTTTGTTATGACGTTGTATTTTATAACTTCGGCAAACAGAGAAAATACCGTTCTGCTCTCGCCCACACGGCTGTCTATTACAACTATATCGCCCGGCCTTACATCCGAAACCATATACGGAAGTCTCGAAAGGAATACAACATCTCCGCTGTGGAGCTCCGGCATCATTGATTCGCCTGAAACCTGACTCGGTCTGACCACAAAGACATTTATGACAAGTGCGAGCACTATGGCAATAATTACTGTTGCAACCCAGCCGCCTACTCTTTTACCGAGACTCCGTTTAGGCATTACATATGCATCTTCGTCTTCTTCATCTGAATAGTCATGGAAGTATGAAGGTTTGTTTTCGGAGTTGACACTCACAATGTCTTCATTCTTTGTAAAGATTACTATCTCTTCACCATTGCTTTTGTCTATGTCAATATCCTGAGGTGCAGGAGGTGTATATGTTGCTGCTGCGGTATCCATAAAAATACTGTCATCCGAAGAGGTTCTGATTTCCACATCATCGTCATCATATTCATCTTCGAACTCTTCCCGGGTCTCAGGTACTTCCTCGAGCTCAGGCTCTTCCTCGATCTCAGGTACTTCCTCGATTTCAGGTACTTCCTCAATCTCAGGTTCTTCCTCAATTTCAGGCTCTTCTTCGATTTCAGGTACTTCTTCAATCTCAGGTTCTTCCTCAATCTCAGGTACTTCTTCAATCTCAGGCACTTCCCGGATCTCAGGTTCTGCTCCGAAATTATCCCTGGCGTCAATAAGCTCGTCCATATTAAACAAAGTAGGCTCCTCCATAATTTCAGGCTCTGCAACAGCTTCATCAACAGCCTCAGGCTCAGGTTCGTTGATTACTGCTTCCCCTTCTGTTTCAGGCACCTCTTCATTCACTTCTTCAATAATTTCTTCTATGGGTCTTGCCACTACGATTTGTTCTTCGTAGGTATCCGTTTTACTTGTAAAAAACGATTCGTCAATTGCAACCTTCTGTCCTGCAATTGAAATTTCACGTACCCCTCTGTGGCTTGTATACATTGAATCTTGTTTTTCTGTGTGATTTCTTCCTGTGGCAGGTGCATTATAAGCTTCACCTGCGGTTGTTCGTTCGATTGCAGGTTCGTCAAAAGAAGGTCTTTCCGGTCTGTCGTTCAGTTTTCGTACAACCGGAGAGACTTTGTCTATTCCTGCAAAATTCGGTGTATCATCATCGATTTCGAAGAACTTCTTATTTGGAATTATCTTATTTTCTCTTGCCAAATTAAATCCTTTTTTACAAATTAATTTATGATAGTATATTCACGATTATAAATTATGTCAATTTATAACCCGACAAACATTCTCTTGATTTTAATGTAATCCGTTGATGTGATTGAACCGTCGGCATTTGCATCAGCTGCAAGCTTTTGTCTGTTGCTTGTAAACTCGAAACTTCCCTTAAAGTATAATCTCAGAGAAAGATAATCTATCGAAGTGATTTTGCCGTCAAGGTTTACGTCTCCTCTTAAAACTTCGGATTCGTCAGGCAAATAGCCTGTGTTTCTCGCATCATATAAAGTTTTAACCTGATCTTCTGATGCAGGTGCGTTAAACAGTCTTACAAATGCGCAGTCCATGGTTGTGTAGTTCGACGCATTCCATAATGCATATCCGCCCACTCTGAAGTCTCCGATATTACTCTTTGTATAGTTATGATATGCATGTGCAAGAAGCGGAGACTCTGATTTGAGTTCCCCGTTAACGTAAAGCTTGCCTGTCTCTCCGTCGTTTACGAATACCACATGAACCCATTTGTTTCTGATTTTACCGCCTGTAAGTTTATAATCACCGTTGTAACCGCATGTTTCAAGAACACTTAAGTTGTTCTCCAAACCATTGCCGTATGTCAGGCTTTTGCCGAACTGAAGGCCGAAACCGTATTCAGTGGGGAACGGTTTGTAGTTATCGCAGTCATCATCTTTGTAATATGTGCCGCAAATCAAACCCCAAGTACTGTCATATACCTTAACATATGTTTCAAGTGTGAAGTTATTCTTTGTCTTCACGTCATCAATAGTGTAGCTGACACCGCCGTTTTCAAAATGTGCAACCTTCTGACCTACTGTTGCATCATCGATAAATGTTATTCCGGTTCCCAGTGTTCCGTAATCTTTGGTTTTGCTGTTTCCGGTAAAATCTTTAATTGAACTCTTTGTATAGTTTGCATCAAGGAAAAGAGAACCGTAAAAATCATCTTCTCTCATATTTTCCTTGTTATAGAGTCGAATTGACGGGCAGGCAACTCGTTCACTGTTTATGAGATTGCAGTTTGTCTGCATTGCGTCATGAATCATAGCATATTCAACGGCGATGGCTTTCTTATTTGATGACGGGAATGATACTTTGACAGTATCCTTGTCAACAATTTCCGCCTTTGCATCAAGAGTCGTATCATCAATGTATCTGATTGCAAAGCCTTTTAATTCTCCGCCTGTTGTTTTAAGTCCGCTGCCCACGTTTGTGAAATCAATAAGAATTGAATCAGCTGACCATGTCATCTTTTCAGGAAGTGATGCACCCACATTATTAAGATCGTATCCGTCTTTGTGGTAGTACTCCGCAAGAGCAACATTGGCAGCCCTTGTTCCCGGTGTGATTTTGTCAAAAGGATGTGCATAGTCTTCGTTTCTGTTCGGTTTCCAGCCTGCATCTATTGATGTAATAAGATATGAATCCGGAATGTTATAGTATGCATCAACCTGCTCAGCTCTTACCTGAGGAAGATACGGGAATGAACCGGTGCACATTGCATGTGATGTCAGCTGAACGTTATAGAAATCAAAGTCGCTGTCAAATTCTTCTCTCCAGCCCTCTACGCACTTTGTGAGGAAGCCTGCATATTCATCGCTCCACTCATTGTCTGATTCGCCCTGGTAAAAAAGAATTCCGCATATTGACATATGTTTGAACGGATTCATGTAAAGATTGTATATAACCTGATCCTCTCCGTAAGCAAACCATGCAGCAACATGATTTGACAAACAGTAAGGAACAGCTTCTTTAACGGCATCTGTATAGAATTCATTAAGTCTTGCACCGCCTACTGCCGCTGCAACCATTCCCTGAGGAATGCCTGTTTCTTCGTAGAGCTTTTTACAGAAAATATATCCGAGTGCCGAAAAACGTCTGACTTCGGAAAGTGTTGTCTTTTTCCATCTGTACAGCGGATTAATGGGAAATGTTCTCGGGAACTGGCCGTGTGGAGCGGAATACATATCTCCCTTGCCCTGATAGTAAAGTCTGATATTGTCATCTTCATTTACAAGGCCGGAAACAGTCCCGCCGTAGTATGACTCCATATCTTTAAATGTGAATTCCGCATTTGACTGACCGGCAACAATCCAAACATCTCCGATGAGAATTCTTGAAAATGTCTGCTTTACGCCTGCCTTGTTGAAAATTGTTAATGTTGTGGGAGTTGTTGTGTAACTCTTTGGAGAAAATTCAATACACCATGTACCGTCATCCTGTACCTTAGCATATCTTGTCTCGCCAAGAAGTGTACCGTAGATATAATTATCACAGTAGTCACTGGTTCCCCAGATTCTTATGACTTCATCCCTTTGGAGGATCATGTCATCTGAAATAGCATTTGTAACACGGAACGTGAAATATTCACCTGAATCATCAGGCTCAGGCTGTGGAGGAAGCTGATCTGGGCTGTCCTTTTTCTCAGAAGATGTTGCCTGAGTGTATGTGTAAGTGTATGTCTTATCCTCAGCTGATACCGGCACTGTAAAAAGTGTTGCGATTATTGCGATACATAATACTGTTGCTGTAAATCTTTTCATAACGAACCCTTTCAAGATTTTTTATTTCAGTTTTTATTCAATAATTCCCAATGCTTTTAAATATTCTCTTGCAATAATGCTGTGTGCATATGGTGTTGGATGAACTCCGTCTCTTGTAAATTCAACAGGTTCATGTCCTTCAAGTTCCTTTTCAAAAATCTTATGAAGCGGAATATAGTAGTCTGCATATTTTGCAGCAAGCTTCTCAACTACCGGCCAATAGCCCTCGAGACCTTTGTGTATTTTCTCATACTCTCCGCAGTTTCTGAATACAAACGGAGCAAGCATCATTATTTTTGCATTCGGCATGTCATTTTTAATCTTTGTAAGAAGAAGTTCATATTGTTCTTCATACATTTCAGC
>CAMFNB010000071.1 GCA_945965275.1 uncultured Clostridia bacterium
TGAGGGCTATGCCCGAAAATGAAAAACCACCCGCTAGGCGGGTGGATGGTTATTTCTTTAATCCACTATTGTTATAAATGCAGCAGCAAAGTGGATTGATTTGCTTTGAAAGCAACTTTACGATCCACTATCAAACTTAATACAGCATGAAAGTGGATTTATTATCTGTCAAAAATCCATTTTCCTTTCCTAAAAAAAGGATAGTGGATATTTAAACAGTTTTTCATCCACTTTGTTGTTCACATTTTACGAAAAGTGGATTTGCTTTTGCTTAAAACTCTTCTCGGTTCATTTTACCGGTAAAAAAGTTCCCAAAGTGGATTCTTTATGTCCTGGTTGAATGCCGAGACAGTGCATCCGCCAAATAAGTCTGATAAGAGGACGAATATTAACATTTTGTAAACAAAAACTCGATTTTTGTAGCATTATATATATTAAATAAGTTATTCTACCAAGGTAATACAAATTATTGAAAGGAAGGGAATAACCATGGCAATGATTGAGCCACCAGTTGAAGAACTTCTTCAAAAGGTAGACAGCAGATTTACATTGGTTTCTCTTGCAGCTAAGAGAGCTCGTCAGCTTACAGCCGGATCTTTCAGAAGAGTTGAGGTAGACACTAACAAAAACGTTACTGTTGCCGTAAACGAAATCTACAAAGACAAGGTAACTTATGAAAAGCTTGACCCGGATTCTCAGAAGTAACAGGAGGAAACGATGGCAGCAGAAAAGACTATGGAAAAAATAGTTGCTCTCTGTAAGAACAGGGGATTTGTTTATCCCGGTTCAGATATTTACGGCGGTCTTGCAAACTCATGGGACTACGGCCCGCTGGGCGTTCTTCTTAAGAACAACGTAAAGCAGGCTTGGTGGAAGAAGTTTGTACAGGAAAATCCATATAACGTAGGACTTGACTGTGCAATCTTAATGAACCCCAGAGTATGGGAAGCTTCAGGACATGTAGGAGGATTCAACGATCCTCAGATGGACTGTAAGTCATGTAAGTCACGTTACAGAGCAGACAACTTGGTAGAAGACTGGAACAAAGAACAGGGAATTGCTTTAAGCATCGAGGGTTGGTCAAATGATCAGCTTATGGATTACATCAGAGAGAAGAATATCCCATGTCCTAAATGCGGAGGGCACGACTTCACTGACATCAGAAAGTTCAACCTCATGTTCAAAACATTCCAGGGCGTAACAGAAGATTCACAGGCACAGATTTATTTAAGACCTGAGACAGCACAGGGTATTTTCGTTAACTTCAAAAATGTTCAGAGAACAACAAGAAAGAAAGTTCCTTTCGGTGTTTGCCAGATAGGTAAATCATTCAGAAACGAAATCACACCCGGTAACTTCATTTTCAGAATCAGAGAGTTCGAGCAGATGGAGCTTGAGTTCTTCTGCAAACCGAACACAGACCTTGAATGGTTCGAATACTGGAGAAGCTACTGCCGTGATTGGTTACTCGGCCTTAATATCAAAGAAGAGAACTTAAGACTTCGTGATCACGCAAAGGAAGAGCTTGCATTTTACAGCAAAGCAACAACTGACTTTGAGTATCTTTTCCCGTTCGGATGGGGAGAGCTTTGGGGTGTTGCAGACAGAACTGACTATGACCTCAATCAGCACATCGAGTTCTCAAAAGAAGATCTTTCATACTTCGATCCCGAAACAAACGAAAAGTATGTACCTTATGTTATCGAGCCTTCGCTCGGTGCAGACCGTGCAACACTTGCTTTCCTTTGCGAAGCTTATGATGAAGAAGAAGTCGGAGAAGGTGACGTACGTACAGTAATGCACTTCCATCCCGCACTTGCACCGATTAAGGCTGCAGTTCTTCCTCTTTCAAAGAAACTCGGTGATGAAGCTGTTAAGATTTACAATGATCTATCAAAGAAATTCATGTGTGAATATGATGAGACAGGAAGCATCGGTAAAAGATATCGTCGTCAGGACGAAATCGGTACTCCTTACTGTATCACATTCGACTTTGATTCTCTTGAAGATAAAGCTGTTACAATCAGAGAGCGTGACAGCATGGAGCAGGTAAGAATCCCGATTGCGGATCTCGAAGCTTGGCTCGCAGAAAAACTTGTTTATTAATAATTGGAGGGTATAAAAATGGCAAAAAAGTATGTTTACACTTTTGCAGAAGGTAACGCTAACATGCGTGAACTTCTCGGCGGTAAGGGCGCTAACCTTGCTGAAATGACAGGCCTCGGACTTCCTGTACCTCAGGGCTTCACAATCACAACAGAAGCTTGTACAGCATATTATGACGACGGCAGAAAAATCAACGATTCTATCATGGCTGAAGTTATGAAGAATGTTACAACTCTTGAAAAACTCACCGGTAAAAAGTTCGGTGACAAGGAGAACCCGCTTCTTGTTTCAGTTCGTTCAGGTGCAAGAGCATCAATGCCGGGTATGATGGACACAATCCTTAACCTCGGTCTTAACGAAGACGTTGTTGAAACACTTGCTGAAAAGTCAGGAAACCCAAGATGGGCTTACGACTGCTACAGAAGATTCATCCAGATGTACTCAGACGTAGTTATGGAAGTTGGTAAGAAGTACTTCGAAGAACTCATCGACAAGATGAAGGCTAAGAAGGGCGTTAAGCTTGACGTTGAACTTGATGCAAATGACCTCAAGACACTTGCTGAGCAGTTCAAAGCAGAATACAAGAAGAAGATCGGTAAGCCATTCCCTTCAGATCCGAAGGAACAGCTTGTAGGTGCTATCAAAGCCGTATTCCGTTCATGGGATAACCCTCGTGCTAACATTTACCGTCGTGACAACGATATCCCTTATTCATGGGGAACAGCTGTTAACGTACAGTCAATGGCATTCGGTAACATGGGTGATGACTGCGGAACAGGTGTTGCTTTCACACGTGACCCTGCTACAGGTGAGAAGGGCTTATTCGGTGAGTTCCTTACAAACGCTCAGGGCGAAGACGTTGTTGCAGGTGTAAGAACACCAATGCACATTTCAGAGATGGAAGAAAAGTTCCCTGCAGCATTCAAGGAGTTCAAGAAAGTTTGCAAAATCCTTGAAAATCACTACAGAGACATGCAGGATATGGAGTTTACAGTTGAGCACGGCAAGCTTTACATGCTCCAGACAAGAAACGGTAAGAGAACAGCTCAGGCTGCATTAAAGATTGCATGTGACCTCGTTGACGAGAAGAAGAGAACACCAGCTGAAGCAGTTGCAATGATCGATCCTCGTAACCTTGACACACTTCTTCACCCACAGTTCGAAGCTAAGGCTCTTAAGTCAGCTAAACCTATTGCTCAGGCTCTCGGTGCTTCACCGGGTGCTGCATGCGGTAAAATCGTATTCACAGCAGAGGATGCTAAGGCAGCTGTAGAGAAAGATAAGAAAGCTAAGGTTATCCTTGTTCGTCTTGAAACATCACCTGAGGATATCGAAGGTATGAAGGCAGCTCAGGGTATCTTAACAGCTCGTGGCGGTATGACATCTCACGCAGCAGTTGTTGCTCGTGGTATGGGTGAGTGCTGCGTATCAGGTTGTACAGCTATCACATCATTCGACGAGAAGAACAAGAAGTTCGTTCTTAACGGAAAGACATATAAAGAAGGCGACGTTATCTCTCTTGACGGTTCAACAGGTAAAGTATATGACGGCGAAATCAAGACAGTTGACGCTACAATCGCAGGTGAGTTCGGCAGAATCATGAAGTGGGCTGATTCATTCAGAACACTTAAGGTTCGTACAAATGCTGATACTCCGGCTGATGCTAAGAAGGCTCGTGAACTCGGTGCTGAAGGTATCGGTCTCTGCCGTACAGAGCATATGTTCTTCGAAGGCGACAGAATTGACGCATTCAGAGAAATGATTTGTTCAGAGACAGTAAAGCAGAGAGAGGCAGCTCTCGCTAAGATTCTTCCTGTACAGCAGAAAGACTTCGAGAAACTCTATGAAGCTCTTGAAGGTTACCCGGTAACAATCAGATTCCTTGATCCTCCGCTTCACGAATTCGTTCCTACAACTAAGGAAGACATCAAGAAGCTCGCTGATGCTCAGGGCAAGAAGGTTAAAGACATCGAAGCTATCATCGAAGGTCTTAAGGAATTCAACCCAATGATGGGTCACAGAGGACTTCGTCTTGCTGTTACATATCCTGAGATTGCGAAGATGCAGACAAAGGCTGTTATCAGAGCAGCAATCAAGGTTTCAAAGAAGCATCCTGATTGGAAGATTTGCCCTGAAATCATGATTCCTCTTTCATCAGAAGTTAAAGAACTTAAGTTCGTTAAGGACATCGTAGTTGCTACAGCTGATGAAGAAATCGCAAAGGCAAAGGTTAAGCTTGAATACCAGGTTGGTACAATGATCGAAATCCCGCGTGCAGCCCTCACAGCTGACCAGATCGCTACACAGGCAGACTTCTTCTGCTTCGGTACAAACGACCTTACTCAGATGACATACGGCTTCTCACGTGACGATGCAGGTAAGTTCCTCGGTGCTTACTACGACAACAAGATCTTAGAGAGCGATCCTTTCGCAAGACTCGATACAACAGGTGTTGGTAAGCTCATGGAAATGGCTATCACACTCGCTAAGCCGGTTAACTCAAAGCTTCACTTCGGTATCTGCGGTGAGCACGGCGGTGACCCAACGTCAGTAGAGTTCTGCCACAAGATTGGTCTTGACTATGTATCATGTTCTCCGTTCAGAGTTCCGATCGCAAGACTTGCAGCAGCTCAGGCTGCTATTAGAAGCGGGGATGAGAAGTAATTTTTACTTCTGCTTCACAATA
>CAMFNB010000072.1 GCA_945965275.1 uncultured Clostridia bacterium
GTTCCGGTAAGACAACTCTTATGAACATGCTCTCGGGTATCTACTACCCTGACGGCGGTCAGATTCTTGTCAACGGACAGGAAGTGTTAATCGGTTCTCCTAAGGATGCTTTCAAATACGGTATCGGTATGATACATCAGCACTTCAAACTCGTTGATGTACTCTCAGCTGCCGAAAATGTTGTACTCGGTCTTAAGGAATCACTCTTCCTCGACATGAAGGAAGTAAGCAAAAAGATTAATGAGATTGCAGCAAAATACAATTTCGTTGTTGATCCCGACAAAAAGGTTCACGAGATGTCAGTTTCTGAAAAACAGACTTTGGAAATCATCAAAGTTTTATACAGAGGCGCTGATATTCTTATCTTAGATGAACCTACTGCGGTTCTTACACCACAGGAAACAGAAAAACTTTTCGATATGCTTCGCGCCATGAAGAATGACAACAAAGCAATCGTTATCATCACACATAAGCTCAACGAAGTTATGGCTCTGGCAGACAGAGTTGCGGTTCTTCGTAAAGGTGCTTTCGTCGGCGAGATGATGGTTTCCGAAACAAACCCCGGCGAAATGACAAATATGATGGTTGGACATGCGGTTACACTCGACATTGACAGACCAATGCCTGTTAACCCTGTTGAAAGACTTGCGGTAAAAAATCTTACCGTTGTTAACGATGAAGGTCTTACAAAGCTTGACCATGTAAGCTTCACAGCCATGGGCGGCGAAATTCTCGGTATCGCGGGTATCGCGGGTTCCGGACAGAAAGAACTTCTCGAAGCAATTGCGGGACTTCAGCCTGTAAAAGAAGGTTCAATCATATACTCACCTGAGGGCAAGGACTCATCAGAGCTTGTTGGCAAAACACCGATGCAGATTAAAGATGCAGGTGTTGCAATGGCCTTCGTTCCTGAAGACCGTCTCGGTATGGGACTTGTCGGCGGTATGGGCATGACAGAGAATATGATGCTTCGTTCCTGGAAAAAAGGACACAGCGTATTCCTTCAGAGAAAAGCCCCCAACAGTCTTGCTGAAAAGGTTAAGGAAGATCTCGATGTTATGACTCCTGATGTTAACTACCCCGTAAGAAGACTTTCAGGCGGTAACGTTCAGAAGGTTCTCGTAGGACGTGAAATTGCTTCCGCCCCTTCAGTTCTTATGACTGCTTATGCTGTAAGAGGTCTTGACATCAACACCTCTTATACAATCTATAATCTTATGACATCTCAGAAAACAAAGGGCGTTGCGGTAATCTTCGTAGGCGAAGACCTTGACGTGCTTTTGGAACTCTGCGACAGAATCCTTGTTATGTGCGACGGAAAAGTTTCCGGTATTGTTGATGCACGCACAGCAACAAAGGATCAGCTCGGATATATGATGACAAATATTGAAGAAAAGGAGGAAAAATCAAATGAATAAGAAAGCTCCTTTATTTCATTTATCAAAACGCTCGATGATGCCTCAGAGCAAAGCGTGGGCAATCAGAATTGCTTCATTCTTTGTTGCGATTATCATCGGTGGACTTATTTTCTTATTCCTGGGTAACAACCCGTTTTCTGCATATTTTGAAATTCTTTCCGGCTCTCTCGGTAAAAACGTTGCTCTTCGTCAGACAATAAAGATTGCTGTACCTCTTCTCGGTACGGCTCTTGCAATTGCTCCCTGTTTCAAGATGAAGTTCTGGAACATCGGTGCCGAAGGTCAGATTACCGCAGGAGCAATCGGTGCGACCTTCTTTGCCCTTACTTTTGCAGGCAAGGTTCCGTCAATTGTTCTTCTCATTCTCATGGGAATCGGCGGTGCGTTATGCGGTGCGATTTGGGCTTTCTTCCCTGCTCTCTTCAAGGCTAAATGGGGAACAAACGAAACCCTCTTCACTCTTATGATGAACTACATCGCAATCGGTCTTGTAAAATGGTTACAGGGCGGCCCGTGGGAAGGCAAACCGGGAAGCCAGATTATTCCGACATTCCATAAGGATGCCATTTTACCGAAAGTATTCGGTATCCACTGCGGATGGATTATTGCTCTTCTACTCGTTATCTTCATGTTCGTATATATGAAATATTCAAAGCACGGATATGAAATTGCGGTTATCGGCGAAAGTCAGAACACTGCAAGATATGCCGGAATGAATGTTGCAAAAATCACTGTTCGTACAATGCTTCTTTCAGGTGCCATCTGCGGACTTGTGGGATACATGGTTGTCAGCGGCGCAAACAAAACATTGTACGCAGGTGTAGCCGACAACGTAGGCTTCACAGCCATTACGGTTGCATGGCTTGCACAGCTCAATCCGTTTGCGATGATTGCGATTTCTTTCCTTCTTGCAATTCTTACAAAGGGTGCAGGCTCACTTCAGACGGCAATGGCAGTTCCGACCTCCATTTCAGACATCATTACAGGTATTTTCCTGTTCTGTATGCTCGCCTGCGAATTCTTCATCAATTACAAAATTGTATTCAAAGGACACAGCAGCAAAACAGAAGTTAAAGACAAAGACGGAAAGGCGGTGGCAGTAAAATGATGGCATTTATTACTTCATTTATCGCTCTTCTCTTCAGTGCAATTGTTAACGGCGCACCTCTTATGTTCGGTACAATGGGTGAAATCCTTACCGAAAAGTCAGGTAACCTTAACTTAGGTGTAGAAGGTATGATGTATATGGGCGGTGCTTTCGGTCTTGCCGGTGCTTTCTATTATGAAAAGGCAGCCGGTGAAGGAGCAATCGGTGTTGTCGCGGTATTAATCGCAATTCTCTGTGCTCTTATCGCAGGCGCTTTTGCAGCCCTCATCTACAGCTTCATTACGATTTCGCTTCGTGCCAACCAGAACGTAACCGGTCTTGCCCTTTCAATCTTCGGTACCGGTGTCGGTCAGTTCGTTGGTGAATACATGAGAACAACTGAGGGCGGTTATGTTGCACTCGGCAACAACCTCAAAGAATATTTCGTAAACTCACCGTTCCCGAAGGTTCTTCAGGATATACCTTACATCGGTAAAATTATTTTCGGACAAAATATTTTCGTTTACATAGGAATTGTTGTGGCTGTTATTATGGGCGTCTTCATTAAGAAAACCCGCTTCGGACTTAACCTTCGTGCAGTGGGTGAATCACCTGCAACAGCTGACGCCGCAGGTATCAACGTAACCAGATACAAGTACCTTGCAACAATAATCGGCGGCGGTATTTCAGCCATCGGCGGTATGGTATATATCATGACAATCGCAAACGGTGTTTGGAATCATGAAGGTCTTGCCGGAGAAGGTTGGCTTGCGGTTGCGCTTGTTATCTTCTGCTTATGGCGTCCGATGAACGCACTCTGGGGATCAATGCTCTTCGGTGGTCTTACAATTCTCTACCTTCGTGTTCATCTTCCTATTCCGGATGAAATTTACAAGATTCTTCCGTACATTGTTACGGTTCTTGTACTTATCCTCATTTCACTTCGCAAGAAGAAAGAAAACCAGCCTCCTGAGAGTCTCGGTAACGCTTACTTCAGAGAAGACAGATAAAAACGGTAAAAAGAATGCGGTGTCTCGTAAAACAAGACACCGCATATTTTTTATTCTTTCAAAATATATTACCCAATCAGGTCTCGAACAGATTCTTTCCGCCTGTCATGTCCTTGGTGTTTCCGCCAAGCTTGTTGATCATTGAAAGAAGGATATAGATATTTGTATTATCTTCTTTCGGATTTTCTGAACCTGCCTCAATCTTATCCATAACCAGCTTACGAAGAGCGGTTACGATTCGTGTATCGCCGTAGTCAAACATAAGCATTGCACCGACGATTTCTTTTGAGGGGTCTTTGCAGAGAAGCTTGAAGTTTCTCTTCATTTCTCTGTAAATTTCATCGTTTTTAACGCCTGTATTGCACATCATCTGCATCGCGTCGGCTTTCTTTGAGAAATTCAGGTCATCATCCTTTAAAAGGGCCATAATTTGCGGTACAGCCGCCTCTGAAGACATTGCCGTAATGATTGACTCCAAAAACATTTCATTGGTTGTAAGGCAGTTTTTGAATGTCTCAGCAAGGGCTTCAAAAACCTTCTCGCTTTGTTTTTTACCGGCAATGAAAATTGCAAAGGACGCATCGTCCGTTGCCTCAACCTCTTCATGAGTAAGAGTTGATGAATTTATATCTTTCTGAAGAATCGGATTTTTAAGCCATTCTGCGATAATCGCATCTGCAGCTTCTCTTTTACGAAGGCTCCCGATAATGCAGCACGGAAGCGCTCCGTAAAAAGCCTTTGAAGCTTCCTTTAAAAATTCAAAGAATTCTTCATCCGGTGCTTCCTCAATATCAGCAACCACATTGGCATACTCCTCTTCCCAGGGGCCTTCAACCTGCTCACCGTAGCTTTCCATGTCACCCATTGTGTCATAGATCTGCTCGCCTGCCGTTATTTTCTCCTCTGAGAGAGCAACAAGTCTTTCCGTATATTTTTTTAGTGCTTCAATAGCTGTACTTTTGTTCATTCTTTTTCTTTCTCTTTCTTCCGTAGAATAATACCTGTGCGATCTTTCCCTTCGGTTTTTTCTTAAGGAGCACCTTTTCGGTATATCCCATCCAATATGCAAATGCATTTACCGCAATGATGAAGGCGCCCGGTATAAGGGCCGTGAGATAATTAACCGACGGCATTATCTGATGGTAGTTAATAAGCTTGTATGC
>CAMFNB010000073.1 GCA_945965275.1 uncultured Clostridia bacterium
TCAAGACACATCCCGTTTTCAAAAAGGATTATGACATCATCACTTATGTCATAGAACCTGTCACCTTCTTCTGTCAGACCGAAGCATATATCTTGCGAAAAGACAGCTGATATCCCGACACCGTTCATGATTTTCAAAACACAATCAAAGAACTTCTGCACCTCTGTTTTATTATCTGATTCTATTTTTATCGATTCAGTCATATCATCTTTTCCTTCCTCTTTTTCCACGGAACGTCATCATCTGATGCCTTGAAGTTATACACGGGTTTCATGATTTCAATTATATCCACCGAATCTCTTATTACATCAATAATGTCATCAATTGATTTGTATGCCATAGGAGCCTCGTCAATCGTTTGCTCATTTACAGATGTTGTATATATTCCTTTCATTGCATCTTGATACTCTTCAATTGACAGAGTTTCTTTTGCTGTCATTCTGGACATTACTCTTCCGGCTCCGTGAGGCGCAGAAAAGTTCCACTCTTCGTTTCCTCTTCCCACTGCAATCACAGACCCGTCCCTCATGTTAATCGGAATCAAAACTTTTTCTCCCTTATGTGCTGCAATGGCACCTTTACGAAGAATCATCTCATCAATATCAATGTAGTTATGAATTGTATGAAATGCATCAGTTCCCGTCATTGCAGTTCTCTCAAGAATAATCTCAGCCATCTTTTCCCTGCTTCTGAGCGCAAACTGTTGGCATACCTCAACGTCATGAAGATAATCATTTAAATATGTTCCGTAAAGCCAGCAAAGATCCTCAGGTACATCGGGCACCGCCTTGGTATATTGTTTTTCAAGGGCATTTATTGCACTTTGAATTTCCGCCTTTCGACCGGCTTTCTTATATGATTGGATTATCTCATTCTTCCTCTCAAAAAAGTCTGCCTTGCCTGCATGCAGATCAATTGCGAGTTTCTGATATATCTCAGCAACCTGCTTTCCGAGGTTTCTGCTTCCGGAATGAATTACAAGATAAAATGTTCCGTCCGATGATTTATCAATCTCAATAAAATGGTTTCCTCCTCCCAATGTTCCCAAAGATCTTGCAAGTCTTTTTGTATCCTTAAGAGCACGATAACATTTCAAAGAAGCAAGATCGAACTTTTCAATTCTTCCTTCCCATGTATTCATACCTGAAGGAATATAGTGCGCGGCTTCGTCTATTTTTCTGAAGTCCAAATCTTTGTCTGCAAGCTTAACCGTGTACATTCCGCATCCGATATCAACGCCCACAATGTTCGGGCAGACAAAATCTTTTACCGTCATTGTGGTTCCGATTGTACAGCCTTTTCCCTCGTGCACATCCGGCATGATTCGAATACGGCTGTCTTTTGTGAGAGAGTAATCACACATTCTTCTTATCTGCTCGATTGCTCCCTCCTCCACCACTTTTGCATAACATATTGCTGTATTTATTTTTCCTTTTATCTCAAACATAATTTTTCCTTTCTTAAATACGGTAAAAGGAGCAGCGACTTATTTTACCGTCACTGCTCCTTTTACATGATTATTTATTATGCTGCAATTCCGGCATAGCGATCACTGCCCAGAACTTCCATCATAACAGCATAAGGAGAAATATCATCTCCTGCCACCATGGAGAACAGTCTTGGTGTTGCACCGGATACCAAAGCAACGCCCTGTTCATTTATTTTTACAGGTTGCTGTCTGTTTCTGCTCGCAACATTCCAAAATACAATCTGTGGCAGACGATATCCGTTCTTTTCATATTTAATTCTCGCGTTTTCAAAATTTGTTTTATCGGCCCTTGCAATGCAACAATCAAATTCCATATCTGAAATTATTACAAGCTTTGAAGGTAATTCTTCCTGCGGCACTTTGTTATTCACCGCTGCATTCAGAATTAAATCAAATACCGCTTCCAGATTAGTAATTGACACCTCGCAAAAAGAAGTTGCGTATCTCAGTCTGTCAACAAAGGTTTCTCCTTTTATTTCAATAAGCTTAGGATTCTTAGAAAACTCAATGAAATGATTTTTGAATGCACCCTTGTTGTTTTCAGCAAAATACAAACCAAGAGACAAAGCTACTGCTGCTGGTTTGGGATTATCCGTACAATACATGGATCCGGACGTGTCTACTACCGCAATAGCATCCTCGTCGTTTGCTAATTTCGGAAGTGATTCCCAAGTAGCATTAAGTGTTTCCTTTTCTTCAGGAGAAATCTCCTTTAAAAAGCTGCAGTTATTCCTGCAAGGATCAAGATACGGATCAATAAGTTCATAAGGCATAAGTGTTTCGGCATGGAGTTTTTTCTCCCCTGTTCTTACTGCCTTAAGATATTCCCTATATCTTTCCGTATCATTTCTTACAAATGCTTTCTTGTATTTGTATATAGCCTTGGCAGGCATCTTCTCATAATCAAAGCAGTAGTCCTTCTCACGTAAGTTATTCTCAACTATTCTGATTCGTTTTCTTAAAGAAACCAGAGCTTTTCTGTATTCCTCCTCCGTCGTTCCGAGAGCCTTTGCGATTTTTTTGCCCTGTGCTTTTGTTTTCAGGTTTGATGCATTAACAGAAGGAAGCCACTTTCCGAGAAGAGAAATGTTTTTGTCTGATTCTTTTACAACTGACATATCTTCTGCGAACTGCTTTCTTATAAGTTCAAGCATTTCCTTTTCACATGGTGTGCCGAGCAAGCAAAGCAGATCATCAAAACGACCGACATATGCAACATATTCCAAATTCTTCTTAACAGACTCCGGTTCATTTACCGCAAGCCAATTCAGAATTGTACGGAAAACCTTTCTCTCTCCCAGGCCGCCTCTTATGTCTCTTGCGAAAAAGAGTATTTTCATTGCTGTGTCAGGGTTCTCTGCATATGCACGCAGGAATCTTACAATAACTTCTTTTTCTTTTGCTTTTCTGAGTGCTCCTATTGTTGCAAAGAGATCAAGACACGCTGAACCTGATGTTCTGAGTGTCACAGCACCCTTTTCTGTGTATGTAATATTTTCTTCCTGTTTGATAAAATCCAACATTTTTATTCTCTCCTTTCAAAAAACAAGGCACGCCTTTGACACGAGTCGAACGTGCGTACAGGGATTTTGAGTCCCTTGCTTTGCCGTGAGCTTTTTGCAGTACGTGCCTTTCGGCTGAACGTTAATCGGGTACAATCCCCTTTACGCAGCCGTTACCGGAGGCGACGCCTCCTAAAAAAACAAGGCGCATTAGTTTGATAAAATTTGGATGATAATCCGCGTTTATTCAGTAACTTTTTTTGCTGTTTGCGCCTTACAAGATGCATTCCTCATCAAGACAATGTTTTCTTGGGCTATGAGCCCGGAGTCCGTAAAAGACCATTAGGTAAAGAATTTTTGCTGTTCGCATCTTTGGTTGTCGTAATAAAGTCAATCCCAAACCGCTTTGAATCTCCTTTAGCTATCCCATGCCCCGTAAGCACGTGCTACTGTTTGATTCCCGAGGGACGTTCTTTATCTTAAGGACTCGGCAGGGGGCTGGGTGTTGCGTACCTTGCCCTTCCTGTCGCTTTCCTTTCGACATGCATAAGTCTAATACCTTTGATTTGATTAATCGCGGAAAAAAAGTTGCGAACTTTTATTGTCCGCAACTTTTTTGTTTCAGAAGTCTTTCTTTTATTAATTCAATGAAATGCTGAGGTGCCATAACTTTAACCATCGGTCCGAACGAAAGAATTCGTATGACAATCTCCGTCTCATCATATTTGTCATATGTTATTGTGACCTTGTATTTGTCATTTTCCAACCGTTCAGCCTGTTTTTCGAAATGAGCAAAATGCAGCAATACTCTCTCAAGGGCATTGCGTTCGTTAATCAATTCAAACTCAACACTGCGTTTACATACATCAGAATCAGGCTGAGATTTATCCGTAAAGTTTTTGGTAAACGGCTTGCATTTTATAACTCTTGCAACATTCACGGTGCTGCCGAATCTGTTTCCAGTTCCGATTAATCTAAACTTATCATCTTTCTCTGAGTACTCCAGGTATTTAGGCATCACAACTTTACTGATGACCTTTCCCCTTTTGTTCGTCAGAGTCAGGATAATAGGGTATTTATTTTTTATCGCATCAAGCATCTTCCTGAAGTTTCTGATATATTTCGGATCCTCAAAAGGATCACCGTCTGAATACTTATCGAATATCACGATGTCTTCTCCGGTGAAAAGGGGTTTGACATCCGGCAAAACAATTTCATCTGTAAAAAGTCTTACTCTCGGATCATCCAAAACCGCCCTTATCCATCTCTTTTGCAGTTCGGTAAGCGGCATGTCAGGGGTATGATTTATTATCGGTTTTCCGTCATTTGTTATGAGCTGCCATCTTTCTTCTGTTATGGCCGGTTCGATATTGAGTATGCTTTCGGCAAAAGCACTTTGTGATACGATTTCTCTCAAATCTTTTTTT
>CAMFNB010000074.1 GCA_945965275.1 uncultured Clostridia bacterium
CCGAGTACTGAAATCAGCATCGGAACGAAGGATGCACCGAGGCCCCTTATTACACCTGTCATAACCATCATAAGTCCCCACACAAAATACGGCAGACATAAATAAGCAAGCCTGGTATAGCCAAAGTCAATTGCCTCCTGTGATTCAGGCACAAAAATTGAAAGCAGCGGTTTGGCAAATGCAAAAACGGCACTGCCTGTCACTACTCCGACAACAGACACAGTAACAAGGCATATTATTGTCAGTTTTCTTATTCGATTAAATTTCTTTGCACCAAAGTTTTGACCACTGAAATTAACAGCTGCCTGATTTACGCCGTCCATAGACATAAGAGAAAAATCCTCAATGCTGATTGCTGCTGAGTTACCCGCAACTGCAAGCTCACCGAAGCCGTTAATTGAAGACTGAATTATAACATTTGAAATTGAAAACAAAGTTCCCTGAATGCCGGCAGGAAGTCCGATTCTTGCAACCTCCGCAAGGGGCTTGCTTTTAATCCTGAGCTTTCTGAATCTGAGTTTGCAGGAATCCGTTCTTCTTGCAATAGTAAAAAGAACCAAAATACATGAAAATGTCTGCGAAATCGTAGATGCCCATGCTACGCCGTCAACATCCATTTCGAGCCTGGTAACAAAGAAAATATTGAGGCCTACATTGAGAACTCCGGCAAGGAAGAGGTAAATAAGAGGACTTCTGCTGTCCCCTGCTGCTCTTAGAATTGAGGCACCGCAGTTATATAAAAGAATTACAACAGAACCCGCAAAATAAATCTGCATATATGTTATGGCCAAAGGAAGAATGTCTTTCGGGGTGTTCATCCAGGTAAGAAGAGACGGAGTAAGTACGATTCCGACTCCTGTTAAAATAACTCCCACAATAAAGAATGAAAGAACTGAAGTATGAACGGTATCCGAAACGAATTTATCGTCTTGTGCACCCAGTCCCTGAGCCACCGCAACACCTACGCCTACGGAAAGACCTGTGAAAAGTCCGATGATCAAGTGAATGACGGAAAGTGTCGCACCCACCGCACCGACATAATTTTCACCGCAGTATTGTCCGACTATGACTAAATCAGCAGCATTAAAAATCAACTGTAAAAAATTAGTCAGTATTACAGGAATACAAAACTTTATTATATTTTTTGTCAATGATCCGTTGATCATATCCACATTCTTTGAAATAGTCATAACTATTGTAGAATATCACTTGAATCTTCCTATTTCAATAATTAAATGATATAATTTCTCCAGTTTTGAAGGGAGACTGTCCTAATGGCAAATTACGAAGATTTAATTAAACCAGGCCTTTTCGGCAACGGTGCTTATGCAGACACACGTCGTGAAGAGTTTGACATCAAGAACGGAACTGTTTTCGTTAATGATATTCCGGTTGATATTTGCTTCATCGGCGATTCAATTACCCACTTTTGGGAAACAAATTCATTCTTCAGTGAATACGGAACCGTTATCAACAGAGGTATCGGCGGAGATATGGCACATATTATGTTAAAAAGATTTGATGCCGACGTACTTCAGTTAAAGCCGAAGGTTGCGGTTGTATTAATCGGTTTCAACAACATGCTTTGTCTTAAAGAATTTGAAGACAAAACAACTCCCGAGTTCCATGCAAAGGAACAGGAAGTGTTTGACCTTATTGTTTCCTGCTGGAATGAAATAATCGACAAATGCGAGGCAGCAAATCAAAAACTTATAATGTGCACTCTTACCCCCACTCTCTGGCCGCCTGAAATCAACACTTTGATTTTTAAGGTAAATGAAAAACTCAGAGAAATCTGCCGTGAAAGAAATATTCTTCTTGCAGATTACAATGCTTCACTGCTTGATGCCGAGGGAGACAAGATGAGTTGGGATTATTCGGTGGACGGCACACATCCCAACGGATACGGTTACAGATTAATGTCAGGTATATTAAAACCTGAATTAGATAAAATTTTAAAGCGCGAGGATTAAAATGAAAAAGGCAATGTTAATCGTTTTGGCTGTTGTGATTCTTGCAGGACTTTTTACAGGCTGCGGAAGCAAACCTGCCGAAAAGAAAACAAGAATGCTTGAGGCATTTGTACAGCCGGGATATTTCGGAGATGAATACACGGCAGACACAAGAAGAAATGAGTTTGATATTAAGAATCAAACCTTGTATATGAACGGAACCGATATCGATGTTCTCTTTATCGGAGATTCAATTACTCACTACTGGGAAACACAGGCGATGTTCGGTCAGTTTGGCACGATTGTAAATCGCGGCATCGGCGGAGACGTTGCGCAGATACTTGCTAAGAGGTTCTATGCCGATTCAACTCAGTTAGAGCCAAAGGTAACTGTTCTCATGATCGGCATTAACAATATGTGGATTCTTGAAGATTATGACATGTCTTCCCCTGAGTATCAGGAAAAAGAAGACGAAATATTCAATACAATCATCAGCAGTTATGAATCAATAATTCAGCAGGCAAACAACTACGGCCAGAAGCTTATTATGCAAAGCATTCTTCCCGTATTCGGTTGTGCTCCCGCAGATGTGCTTGTTCCGAAGGTAAATGCCAAGCTCAAAGAAATGGCTGACGCAAACAACATTCCGTTTGTTGACTACTACCCTGACTTCCTTTCAGAAGACGGAAAATCAATCAATACAGAGCTTGCTGTTGACGGCGTTCACCCGAACGAAAAAGGATATGCGATTATGATCGACAAACTTACTCCTGTGATTAAGGAGGCACTCAAATAATGAAGAAGACAATTTGCATTTTACTCACTTTTGTAATGGTTCTTGCTTTGTGCTCTTGCGGACAAGGAAGAGTTGAAGGAAGAAAGATTGAAAACTTCGTAAAGCCGGGTTACATTGGAAACGGTGCATATGCCGACACAAGAAGAAACGAATTCGATATCAGAAACCAGTCAATCTATATGGCAGGAATTATTCCTGATGTTCTGTTTATCGGTGATTCAATTACGCACTTCTGGGATACTGAAGCAATCTTTGATGAATACGGAACGATTGTCAACAGAGGTATCGGCGGTGATGTTGCAGAAAACATGGCCCAGAGATTCTATGCTGACGTGGTTCAGCTCGAACCTAAGGTTGTTGTCTGCATGATCGGATTCAACAACACTATGCCTTTAAAAGAATTCGAGGACACAACCACAGAAGAATATCAGAAAGCCGAGACTCAGGCTGTTACCTGTGTTAAAAATAATCACGACTATATCATCCGCACATGCAAGGAAAACAACATTAAGCTTATTATGTGTACGGTTACTCCGACAATTTGGCCAGAACAAATGAACACTGCAATAAACAAAATCAATGAAAACCTGAAAGCACTTTGCGAGGAAAATGACATCCCGCTGGTAAATTACCATGATGCACTTTTAGGCGACGACGGAATTGCAGTAAACATGGAATACACTGTCGACGGAACACATCCGAATTATCAAGGATATTCAATCATGAAGGATTTGCTTACACCTGAGCTCGACAAACTTTTGAAGTAAGATATTTCAATGTAAAAGGTCCACTGATTAAGAGTCAGCGGACCTTTTTGTATTTTACGGAAGCATCGGTCAATATATTCAATATGTCTGATTTTTTTCGATTGTGGTGGTTGAAGAAACTGTTTTGCCTTTTGTCACAACTGCTCCGGTCATTATTACGGAATTTGTGTATGCCATTGTGAAGTCTTCCATAGTGCCTCCAAGGTGAACTTCAACATTCGGGTGAAGTATTACTCCTCTTCCCACAGAAGCCCCGTTTTGCACCATAACACGGCTCAAAAGTATGCATCCCTCGCCTATTGTTGCATAAGGGCTGATATATACGTCATCACATATAATATTCGGCAGTTCATACCCGATATTCAGACACTCTGTAAAAAGCTTTTCTCTCACCGTGCTGTTGCCTATAGGTATCACTGCTTTTTTGTATTCACCGAAAAGCTTCGGAAGATCTGACATTTTACCGACAACGGGAATGTCGCATACTGTACTGTCAAAGCAACTGTCATCGACAAAAGCACAATCATATTCTTTTCTGATAAATTCCGATGCTTCACGGCCGAAACCGCCGGCACCGAGTATGAGTATCTTGTCTTTCATAAAAGCCTCACATGTATGTTTTTACTGATTATATAATATATTTGAAATGATTGCATTTCTTTGCTATACTTTTCAATTGTTTGGAGACGTATCGAAGCGGTCATAACGGGGCTGACTCGAAAT
>CAMFNB010000075.1 GCA_945965275.1 uncultured Clostridia bacterium
TTGTTGTTTTATCAGTATACAACTACCGGAACAGTGAAGCTCATTGATCCCAGTGTTGCCGTTACTGTTGTTGAACCTGCTTTAATCGGAGTAATGATACCGTAGCTGTCAATTGTTGCCACCGCAGTGTTTGCAACAGAGTAGGTTACCTTGTACTTAGGATATGTTGTATAAGGATACTTTGTACACTTTGCACTGTTATAAAGTTCTGCATGGTTTCCGTCTGTGAATGTTGCGATACCGCGGACTTCTTTTCTTTCGTTAATTGACTTTCTGATGTAGTAGTCTTTTGTAGGAGCTTCCCATTTTACAACATCAGGGTAGTCAAGGTTAATTTCGGCCGTTGAACGATTTACGATATCAATTCTTATTACACAGGAATGGCCCTGATAAGAAGCGGTTACCCAGGTTGTGCCGGCCTTCTTAGGTGTGACTGTCATTCCGGAAATTGAAATGATTGATGTATCATAACCTGAGAATGTAACGCCTGAAGAAACAGATGTCTTTGAGTTTGCCGCATTTACTTTATACATACTGAGAGTAAATGAACCGCCTGATAAAGACTTCTTGTAGTACTTAGGATACTGTGTTGTGTAACCATAGTTTGTAAATGTATATCCTGAGTTACATGTAAGGCCGATGATATCAGTTGATGAGGCAGAAGATGTCTGCGGAGTGATATCGTAGTTCGGACATGTATTATCTGTCTTATCTGACTTGTCTGTTATGTCAATCGTAACATGCTGAACTCTTGTATTCCAGTGTCCCCATGTTCCGCTTGTTCCCTGCGTCCATGAACCGTAAGCATAGCAAATGATTGTGTCGTGATCTTCCTTGATATGACCTTCTTTGTCTGTTGAGATACCGATGTTGTGGCAGTATTTCATAACATTGGTGTTCTTTTCGTTAACTTTGCTGAAGATTACACCGTCGTTTGACTGCCATACGCCGATTGAACTGTTTGCTTCTCTCTGACGCATTGTGGCAACAGCAATCCATTTGTCATATTTCTCAACATATGCAACACAAAGTGAGTCGTTTGTGAGATCGGCGTTTGCACTGATTGTAACGCCTCCTCTTGTCTGCTTCTGGATTGTTGCGGGCCAGTTTTCCTCAGTTGCATCTGCTGTTGCAACAAACATTCTGTTATATACGCCGCCTGATGTGTTGTCAGCTCTGAAAGTGTAGTAAATATAGAGCACATCATCAACCAAAACAAAACTTGGTTCACCGCAGCCCCAAAGGTGGTCTGTTGTGCTGTTTTTGAGATATACGGCTCCGTCATATGTGATAATCGGCACCGGGTTCTGACTCCAACCTGAACCGTCCCACTTTTCATCGAATGGACCGTCTGCATTTCTTGATCTTGCAACATATACGCTGTTACAGTTACCGCCGCCGGACTTGTCGGATGTTGATGTGTAACCGATATAGTAATATCCGTTAAAATAGATTACTCCCGGATCACAACATGAGAATGAGTCAAGTCCGTAGCCTGATGGCTGAAGAACTGTCTTTTCCTGTGTCCATGATTCTTTTGTTGATGCATCAGCTGAGTGCTTATATGAAATCCAGTCAGCCTCACCGTATGCGCCGATTGTTGCCCACCATAAATCGTAACTGTTGTCATCGTTAATGATGATTGAAGCACCGTATCTGTAACCGTAGCTTACTGAAGGAGGGCACTGATAAATATCATATCCGAGGTCAGGAATAACAAGATTCATGTATTTTCCGGCATAGCTTACCGGCTCAGGCCAAATCTCTGAAGTACCGTTAAAATATGTCTTGATTTTAAGGTAGTCATAGCTTGTGATGCTGCCGTCACCGTTGATGTCGGCTGCACGCTTTGAAACTCCTGTAAGAAAGTCTGATTGAGCGAAAGCCTTTTTTACGGAAATGTAGTCAACTGATGTTACTTTAGCGTTGCCGTCGATATCAGCAAGAATACAAACCTGCATTGTGTCAGTAACATTTCCTCCGACTGAAAGACTTACAACAGCACCGTTTCCGAGAACGTCGGTATCTGAGAGGGCATTTCCGTTAATATCCTTAAAAGAAATACCGTTGCTGTTGATAATTTCATCACGAAGTCCGGCAACTGTTTCGCTGAGCGGAACGTTCACGATATATGTGTGGTTCTCATCTTCGTAGAAACTTCTGTCCGAAACTTTGATAGTTGTTCTTTCTGCTGCGGAAGCTGCAAAGGTCATTGCAATTACAAGAAAAACAACCATCGCTGAAAACATAAGAATTCTTTTTTTCATATTTTCCTGCCTTTCTTATTCTGTTACGTTAATGTTTATCTGATAGCTTGTTCCTTCACAGGAAACAGTGGCTGTGGTGGTGCCGACTTTCTTGGGAATGATAATGCAGTCGTTTCCGACTGTGCAGACTGACGGATCAGCCACATTAACTTCCACTTTATAGTTTACTCCGGCTCTGTTGTAAAGCTCCGAAAATGTTCCGTTTTCAAAGTAGGCGAGCATTCTTGTCTGGAATGCTTCCTGCAGTCCGTTTAAAGAAACATTGTATTCCGTAGCTGTCGGGATTGCTTTCACAATCTTAGGATGCGGCATTTTTTCTGTTGCTCCGGCGGGACTTACAACTATTTTGGATTTTGAAGTGAATCCGTTGTATTTTATTGTAACATAAGTTGTACCTTCTCCGACAACCGTAATCGTGCCTCCGTCAATTTTTATTACATTCTCATCATAATCGGAGAACTGCATGTTGTTCATGTCTTTGATTATATTTTTCTTGTACGTATTATCAAAGGCATATGAATTGAGCTTGAACGGAGAAGAGTTTACAGTCTTGTAATATGCTCTGGTGGAAGTCATGAAGTTAATCATCCACGGATTTTCCGGTTTCTGAGACAGAACGATTCCCTGATCAAGAGGCTTGCCTGCTTCGTCGCTTCTGTCAAAGTCATCAGTTACGGTAATATCGATTTCAACGAAACGTGTTGCCCAAAGTCCCCATTTGCTTCCGGTGCCGCCTGCATATGCATATCCGATCAGCATTTTGTCACCTTCTTTTATGTGACCTGACGCATCCTTCATGATACCGCAGTTATGACATCCTGCAATGATGTTTGTGTTAAGCTCGGAAATTCTGGTAAAATTGATTCCGTCTTCTGATTCGTAATACACAATGGTGCTTTCAGTGCCAAAGCGTCTGTTTGTGCAGATGCCGACGAACTTGTGATATTTCTCCACATAAGCAACATCCATTGAGTCGGCATCCTTGAATGTGTAACCGTCAACATCACCGTCGGAATATTCACGGGCACATCCTTTGTACTCAAGAGTTGACGGCCAGTTTTCATTCTTCGCATCAGCCGTATAAACCTTTGTGTACTTAATCATTTTGTTCGTTCTGTCATATCCTGTAAAAGTGATATATACATAAATCACATCATCAAGCACAACAAAGCTGGGTTCACCTTCGCCCCATGAATTGCCTGTTCCTTTGAAATATACAATGGGGAAGGAAGCCTCACTCCAACCGTTTCCGTCCCAATGCTCATAAGGTCCTTTTATGTCCTTTGAACGGGCAACAAACGTACTGTTGCAAAGACCGCCGCCGGTTGCATCAATTGTGGATGTATAACCGAGATAGTAGTAGTCTCCGATTTTCATATGTGCAGGGTCACAAACCGAAAGCTCGTCCAGAGTGCCGCCGGAAGGGGTTAATACCACAACTTCGTTTGACCATGTTGCACCGCCGTCAGATGAGTGCCTGTAAGTAAACCAGTCAAATTCGATTCCGCTTCCGGGAGATGCAAACCACGCATCCATCGTACCGTCATCATTTAAAAGAATTGAAGGCCCGTATCTGTATCCCCAGTCGCTTCCTTCTAAAGGAGAATAGACATCATATCCTGTGTCTTTTGCGGTAATCTTGATGTGTTTGTTACTGTAATCAACATACGGAGTAGGCTCCGGAGTCGGTGCTTCGGCAGGAGTGCCGCTGCCGCCGCCGGTTCCCAAAACCACGGCAACAACTATTCCCGCAATCGCGCTGTCTCTTATACACATCTGACGCTGCCGACGAAGGCTTAGGTG
>CAMFNB010000076.1 GCA_945965275.1 uncultured Clostridia bacterium
AGGGTAGTAGATACCCGAGAGCATGTTCATAAGAGTTGTCTTACCGGAACCGTTCTCTCCCAATAAAGATAAAATCTCTCCTCTGCGGATTTTCATATTAACTTTGTCGTTGGCTACCACTGAACCAAAGACCTTAGTTACGTCCCGCATTTCAATTGCATAATTTTCCTGCAAAAGAATATCATCCTTTCCTTTTAGAATAAGTCCGTCGCGGACTCACGTAAACCTTTTCAACGAAAATCGTTTGTGTCAATTCGTGACGGTAAAATAAAAAAATATATGGGACTTCCGAGAAGTCCCATATATCAGTTTTGCCTTTTTTAGTATGCTTCGTTAAGTCTTATGATACCGTCGATAGCAAGGTTGAAGTAAGGAGCTGACATGAGTCCGGGAACCATTGATTCAACGAATGCACCGTCTACGATTGCTTCACCCTGATCAGGAACGAAGTCGCCGTCTGTATCAATTGCGAAAGCAGTTTCTACTTTCTTGCCGCCAACTGTGAAGTTGTTTGTGTCGAATACTTTGATTTCGCCGCTGATGAGCTTAGCTTCAACGTCTTTAAGAACGTCTGCTGTTCCCTTAGCGCAGATATCTTCGTTAAGTGTTGTAAGAACAACTTCGCCTTCAGCAAGACCGTGAGCGTAGTCCTGATCGAAATTCTCGCCGTTAGCTACAGCCTTGATTGCGTATACAAAGTAGTTTGTCCAGTCGATTCTTGTTGATACAAGAGAAGCCTTTGGAGCTGCTTCAATCATATCAGCATTGTAACCTGTGTGGAACTTTCCTGCTTTTTCAGCTGTTGTAGCAGGAGTTGTATTATCTGAGTGCTGTGAAATGATTACAGCGCCCTGATCAAGTAAAGCCTGAGCAGCATTTGCCTCGAGAGTAGCATCTGACCATGAGCCTACGAACTGAACCTTCATTGAAACTGAAGGACATACTGACTTAGCACCAAGGTAGTAAGCTGTGTAACCTGATACTACTTCTGCATATGAGTAAGCACCAACATAACCGATTACGGCTTCGTCAGCCTTGATTTCACCGTTGTCAATCATTTCCTGAAGCTTGAGACCTGCTACAACACCTGCAAGGTAACGGCCTTCATAAATTCTTGAGAAAGCGTTATGTGTGTTGTCGAGATCGTCTTTCCAGCTGCCTTCGTTAGTAAGACCAACGAACTGAACATTAGGATAATCAGGAGCAACCTGAAGCATTGCAGGCTCCTGTCCGTATGAGTTGTTGAATACGATTGCGCAACCGTCTTCTGCAAGTTCCTCGTTTGCTGTTGCAACCGGGTCACCTTCAATGAGGTTGTACTTAATAACCCATTCAACTTCAATTCCCTCTTTTTTGAGTTCTTCAGTAGCTGTTTCAGTACCTCTGATGAAGTTGTATGTGTATCCCTGGTCGTTCTCATCACCGATACAGATAAGACCAACCTTGACTGTCTTTACATCGTCTCCGCCGGGAGCGTCTGTAGGTTCTGTTGTGGATTCGCCGCAGGCGCAGAATGTTAAGAGCATTGCTACGGCAAGAATTGCTGCTAAAAGCTTTTTCATTTTCTTTCCTCCAAAAAATAAACTTCAATTTATGTAAATAAATTTACACCGATTCCGGGAGTCTGTTACGTCAGCTTTAGTAAAAATGAAAATAAAAAAACAGACTTTTCAGGTCTGCCAATACAGTAACTCTTAACATAAAGGATTAAGAGAAAACCAATAGTCGTGACTAACCGGCGTCACGGTAGAAACATTCGGGCCATTTATCCGAATCTATATTGGCATCGATATATAAAAAAATTATGCGTTTAGTCTATAACTTTAATAGTAAAAAGTCAACCGAAAAACGCAATATTTCGATATTTTTCGGCTATCTTTAACAATGCCTGCACAATATGATAGACTATAGGGCATGGATTTGAAAAAACACTCAAAAATTTTTAACTTTTCACTTTTACCGGTGATATTCGCATTGGCTCTGCCTACGATTTTAGAGGAGCTTATGGCCACTGCCGTTCAGTATGTTGACATGGCCATGGTGGGCTCAATCGGAACGGAGGCAACTGCTGCGGTAGGTTCCACAACTACCGTAAACTGGCTTGTCGGAAGTACCATATCTGCCATCGGTGTCGGCTTTATAGCATTCATATCACAGTCACTGGGTGCAGGTGAAAAAGAGAAGGCGGTAAAAGCAGCATCACAGGCGGTTCTTGCTGCTCTTGCAGTGGGAGTGTTTTTTACCGTGGTGACACTGTCACTGAGCGGTGTTGTTCCCGCATGGATGCAGGTTGAGAAGGACCTCAGACCGGTTGCATCCGAATACTTCTTTATTTTATATACGCCGATGCTTTTCAGAGCAGTTACCATAATATTCGGAACTGTCCTGAGAGCCGCAGGAGACACAAAGACTCCGATGTATGTCGGAATCATCGTGAATATAACAAACGTAGTGCTGAACTTCTTCCTTATATTTGAAACAAGAACGATTGATGTTTTCGGCTTCTCCGTAAAATGTCCGGGTGCCGACCTTGGTGTAATCGGTGCAGCTGTGGCAAGTGCGGTGTCGTTCTTCGTGGGAGGTGTGATAATCACAATCGTACTTTTCAGACATCCTGTTATTTCACCTAAGGGTCACAGCATAAAGCCTGACAAAGAAATACTGGCTCCCGTTCTTAAAATTGCTGCTCCGAACATGCTTCAAAGATTCTGCACATCACTGGGATACGTTGTCTTTGCTTCTCTTATTAATTCGCTGGGAGAGGTTTCAACGGCGGCGCATACTGTTGCCAACACAGTGGAGTCGGCATTCTATGTTCCGGGCTACGGAATGATGGCGGCAGCGGCAACTCTTGCCGGAAATGCCATAGGTGCAAAGGAAAAGACAAAGCTCAAAGAGACATCAAGAATGATATTCCTTTCCGAAATAGTAATGATGATTGTTTCGGGTGGACTGCTGTTTGCCTTCGCACCTTTTATGATGGGATTGTTTTCAAGCGATCCCGAAGTAATTCGTATGGGTTCAATTGTACTCCGAATGGTTTCTTTATCGGAACCTTTTTACGGAGTGTCAATCGTAACGGAAGGAATAATGCAGGGCGCCGGCGAGACGATAAGACCGTTTATATTCAATGCCGGCTCCATGTGGGGAATTCGAATTCTGGGTACGTTTATATGTATCAATCTGATCGGACTGGGACTGATTTCCGCCTGGGCGTGCATGATTGTGCATAATCTCGCACTTCTTGCCATGCTGTGGATATATTACAAAAAAGGCAAATGGAATCCTCTTGTTAATGTCTGACGACAAGACAGCCATTATCTGTTATGAAAAAACTGCGAATAATGGCTAAAGGGCAGTTTTCCGGGAATTTAGCCATTATCTGAACAAAAAGCAATGCGAATAATGGCTAAATGAGGTTTTATGACTTGCTTAGCCATTATTTTTTCTTTTTACAGGGGAGATAATGGCCAATACACAGAGAATGAGATAAAGGCCATTATCCCGGTAAAAAACAAAAAGAATAATGGCCAATATAAATTTCTTGTTGACACATACATCAGGATTTTGATATTATTCAACTCAATTCAATAAATTAAAAGCGATGAAGAGGAAAAAGACTTTCTACACCGATTCGAGAGAGTTGCCGGATGCTGCGAGGCAATGTCAGGAATTAAGTCGAGCTCGCCTCGGAGCTGCCGATTCAAACACAATGATTTGTAAGTAGTCTCGGACGGTTGCCAACCGTATAAAGTGGCAGACATTAAATTTGATGTCGCAGAGTTGGGTAAAGATATTTTACCAATAAGAGTGGTACCGCGGATTTAACTTCCGTCTCTTAGCATATAAGAGGCGGAAGATTTTTTTATTTAAGGAGAAAACTATGAAACTTGCATTTTCAACACTTGGTTGTCCGAACTTCGGATG
>CAMFNB010000077.1 GCA_945965275.1 uncultured Clostridia bacterium
CAGTAAACATTTATCAGGGTGAATATCCTGACATCAACGGTTCTGATATCGTTATTGTTACTTTCGGTATGGCAAGACGTCCGGGACAGTCAAGACTCGACCTTGCTCAGGCAAACGTAAACATCTTAAAATCGGCTATGCCTGAGGTTGTTAAATATGCCCCTCATGCAGTTTATATTGTAGTAAGTAACCCTGTTGATATTCTTACTTACACAATTTCGAAGTGCTTCGGCCTCGATCCTTCAAGAGTTATCGGTACAGGTACACTTCTTGACTCATCAAGACTTCGTGCAGACCTTGCTGACAGACTTAAGATTAACCCTAAAAACGTACATGCTTATGTATTCGGTGAGCACGGTGACTCTTCAATGGTTCCGTGGTCTCTCACATCAATCGGCGGTATCGACATACAGACATATTGCCGCAGCGTATGCAAAGAATACAGAAGCGTTAAACTTGAAGATCTCGATGAAATTGAAGAACAGGTAAGAAATTCAGGTGCCCGCGTTATTAACTGGAAGGGTGCCACATACTATGCAATCGCGCTCACTGTAAAAAGAATTGTTGAATGTGTAACAGGCGACAGCAACAGTATTCTTCCTGTATCAACACTTGTAAAAAACAGATACGGAATTGATGATGTTTGTATCTCTCTTCCGTGTATTGTCGGTTCAAGCGGTATCAAAGGATTTGTTAATCCGCCTCTTACTGACGAAGAGCTTGTTAAGCTTCAGAAGAGCGGAAACGCAATGAAAGAAGTTCTCTCATCTCTTGATATTTGATAATACGGAGGTTCTCATGGATAAGAATTTTATTCCATATGGCTTAAGAAAAGAGGAAATTTTCGATAAGTCACGTGAAGATAATCGTGTCTGTCGTTTTCTAACACCGACAAGAATTGTTTGGACAAACCACGGAGACGGTGCAATTATAACAAACGAAAACAAGCTTTTAAGAGATGTTAATCCTCAGATGCATCTTTTTGCTGATGATCTTTGCATCATGGAAAGCAAAAACAAGCCGGCTTCCATCGTACTTGACTTCGGTGTTGAATTTCAGGGCCGAATCAAAATTCTTCTCAAAGACACAACAGCTCAGAGAGTAAACCTGAGAATCCGTTTCGGTGAATCCGTAATGGAAACAATGGAAGATAAGCTCTATGCAGAAAAGAATGCCGTTAATGATCATATAAACAGAGACATCGTAATCAACTCAGGTAATCTCAGCGGAAACGAAGTCGGACCTACGGGTTTCAGATTTGTAAGAATTGACTTGCTTGACTTAAACACAGCCATCGGACTCATAGGTGTTAAAGGCATGGCATATTACCGCGAGCTTGAATACAAGGGTTCTTTCGTTTCAGACGACGAAAGACTCAACAAGATTTGGAATACCGGTGCATATACAATGCATCTTAACATGCAGGAATATGTTTGGGACGGAATCAAGCGTGACCGTCTTGTATGGATTGGAGATATGCATCCCGAGACATCCACGATTCAGGCAGTCTTCGGTGCTGACCCTTCAGTCGAGGCAAGTCTGGAGCTTGCAAAAGACGAAACTCCTCTTCCGAAGGTAATGAATGACATCTCATCATATTCGGTATGGTGGGTATGCATTTTACATGACTGGTATATGCACAACGGAAACAGAGAATTTCTTGAAAAGCAGAAGGATTATCTTTTAGGACTTCTCGGTGTTCTCACCTCTTTCGTTGACAGAGAAACAGGCAAAGAAATCATGCCTCCTATGAGATTTATTGACTGGCCTACATACGGCGATGAAAATATCGTTCATGCAGGTCTTCAGGGAATCCTGACATGGGGTCTTTCAAAGGGTGCTTTCCTTGCAAGAGAGCTCGGGGATGAGGATATGGCTCAGAATTGCGAAGCAGCAGTTGCATGCCTTCGTTCTCACGTTCCGGCAACACACGGAAATAAATCAGCGGCTGCCCTCCTCAGCTTATCAGGAATTGCAGACCCATATGAAATGAACAAAATCATTGAGGTTGACGGTGCTCACGGACTTTCAACATTCTTAGGATACTATGTACTCCAGGCAATGGCTAAGGCTGACAATGTAGAAGGTGCTCTTGAATATATCAGTACATACTGGGGTGCCATGATTGACCGCGGTGCAACAACATTCTGGGAAGACTTCAATCTTGACTGGCTTGACGGTTCAGGCAGAATTGACGAACTTGTACCTCCGGGAGTAAAAGATCTTCATGGTGATTACGGTGCATACTGTTACACAGGCTTCCGTCACAGTCTCTGCCACGGTTGGGCTTCAGGTCCCACACCCTTCCTTTCAGAATATGTACTCGGATTCAAGCCTGTTGAGCCGGGTTGTAAAAAGCTCGCACTTAATCCAAACCTCGGGCATCTCAATTTTGTTGAGGGTTCTTACCCTACTCCGTACGGAACTGTAAAAGTACGTCACGAGAAGCAGGAAGACGGCAGTATAAAGACTGAAATTCTTGAAAAGCCTGAAGAGGTTGAAATTGTTCAATAATTTTTATTGAAATAGATTTGGGTTTTTAGTATAATATAACCACTTAATGGTGTATATCACCAAAAATACGTATTTTTAATTTAAAAGGAGAAATATTATGGACGAACAGAACAATGTTGTAACTCCGGTAACTCCGGCAGCTCCGGCACCTCAGGGAAATGGCGGTCTCGCAATTAAGATTGTTTCACTTGCACTTGGTGTAACCGGATTAGGATGGAGTCTTACTTCTTTCATCACTTCTTTGGGTGCTTTAGCTAATGCTGCATTAGCAATTTATCCGCTCATCACTCTCGCAATGTGTATTGTTGCTCTTGTTTTGGGTATCAAAGGAAGAAAGCAAGGCGGTAAGCTCACAGGAATGGCAACTGCAGGTATGATTTGCGGCATAATCGGAATTGTATTTAGTGTACTTGGTTTTGGTTGTGCAATTTGCACATGTGCATGTGCATCATCTGTTTCAACATCAGACTACCAGAGTGCTATCGATGCTCTCAGCCAGCTTGGTTGATTTTATGTATTATTTAAAATCCGGGGAAACTACCCCGGATTTTTCTTTTTAGGAGTTTTTATGTTTCCGTCAATATCTATTTTTAATGCAGAATTAAGCACTTATGGTTTTTGTGCAATAATCGGACTCTTTGCAGCAGGAATACTTGCAGTAAACTATGCAAAGAGAAAAAAATATGACGAAAATAATTTGTTAATAGCATTGTTAATAGGCGGTGGTGCTTCATTAATTGGTTCACACCTCTTGTATGCAATTGTAAACTATAAGGGCATCCTTCTTGTTCTGACCAACCTCGAAAAAATTGATTCTCTGGGATTTCTTTTTCAGTGTCTTGCGGAGATTTTTGGTGGTTCAGTATTCTACGGAGGAATGTTGTCCTGTATGTTGGCATATTATATCACCTTGAAAAAACTCAAAATGCAGACTGACTTTGGCATGGATCTGATTGGAGCAGTTGCTCCCCTCTTCCACGGCTTTTGCCGAATCGGATGTTTCCTCGGCGGATGCTGCTACGGAATTGAAAGTTCTTTTGGTTTTGTTATGCAGGATTCACTTGCACCTGATGCAAATGGTGTCACAAGATTCCCGGTTCAGCTTCTGGAAGTGGCACTTAACTTTGCACTGTTTGCTTTGTTGTTTGTTCTGCTCTGCAAAGGCAAATTCAAAGGTAATATCACAAAGCTGTATTTTATCCTTTACGGCGTTATCAGATTCTGCGATGAATTTCTCAGAGGAGATGTTTACAGGGGCTTCTGGGGTCCATTTTCAACCTCACAGTGGATTGCATTGTTCACAATTATCGGTTCGGTTGTTTTCTGGATCATTCGTGTTAAAAAAGAAAAAAAGCAGGTTGAACAGCCTGCATAAGATA
>CAMFNB010000078.1 GCA_945965275.1 uncultured Clostridia bacterium
TTTTACAGGAGTACGGAATAGAACTTGAAAGAAAAGCTATTGCTTCAAATATTTCGCTTTTAAAAGAAGCGGGTTATGAAATAGAAACAATGGCGGTTGGATGCTATCTTGTGGCACGTACATTCGAGGATTCCGAACTCAGACTTTTGATTGACAGCGTTATTTACAGCAGATTTGTACCTAAGAAGCAAACTGAGGACCTTGTGGATAAGCTTGCAAAACTTTCAAATAAAAAATTCTACACGGATATCAAACATATTCATATGGCTCCGGATTGGCGCAAACAGGAAAGCCCGGCAATTTTTCTGAATATAGAAATCATTTCGGAGGCAATGGAAAAGAAAAAGAAAATTTCCTTTGCCTATAAAAAATATAACAGTGAGGCTGTTTTGGAATTGTATTCCTGTCACGAGGTCACTCCAATACAGATGATTATAAACAATTCTGAATACTATCTTATGGCGCTCAGTGAAAAAGAAAAGCTCAAGGTGTTCAAGCTGAGCAGGATGTGCGATATTACAGTTTTAAAAAGAGCGAAAGCTATTCCGCAAATGAGAATAAACCAAATAAAAGCATCACTTGATCCTAAACTTACATTGAGTGAGTTTCCGATGCTGACTGAATTTTTTTACAGTGAACTTGAAACTTTTGAATTGCTGTGCAGCGGATACACGGTTGACACCGTGGTTTCAGAATTCGGAAAAGACATTAAGGTTGAGAAATTTGATGAAATCAAAAGCGGAAAGGATGCAGTATTAAACTGCGACTTTAATACCGCAATGATGAGAAAAATAATGTTAAAGTATCCTGTAAAAATTTCCGTCAAGTCAACGAGTGAGTCCGTAACAAAGTTTATTCTCAATAATTTTCCGGATATATATTTGCTTTCTCCGGACAGCGAACGTGAGAAGCTGATCAGGCGTATTGAAGAAATAATGTCATTCAACGAAAAAATGGAAAGAATTTTGGAGGAACAATAATGGAAACAAAAACAACAATAAAAGATTTTTACGGAAAGATAATCGGCTATATTATTACAAAAGACAACGGCGAGAAAACAGTTAAAGATTTTTACGGAAGAATTCGTGGCAAATATGATCCCAGAACAAACACTACGAAGGATTTTTACGGAAGAGTGATTGCAAGGGGAGACTGTGCTTCGATGTTGCTCAATGATAATTTTAAAAACTGAAAAGAGGAAAGAGTATGGCGATAGTCATCAAGAATCGGAAGATTAACAACTATGTTTATATTTCCCACTTCCTTTTTACTGTTACGAGCCATTAAGTTTCGAGGCAATCTGAAAAAACCAGCAAAATCAGGACAAAACAACCAGCATTGCGTGTGAAATATGTGACTTTTTGATGGTTTTGCCCCCTACGAGAATTGAACTCGTGTCGCTTTGTGATATAATATGCGAAGATTTTACCGGGAGGAAAACGCAATGCTCTGGCTCTTGATGGCTGTGTTGTCAGCTTTTTTTGCAGGACTTACATCGATACTTGCAAAGTGCGGAATCAGGAAGACTGATTCTGATGTGGCAACCGCACTCAGAACAATTGTGGTTCTTGCTTTCTCCTGGATAATGGTTTTAGTTGTGGGTTCCGCCGGAACCATAGCAACAATATCAACAAAGTCGTTTATCCTTCTTCTTGCGTCGGGACTTTCTACCGGAGCATCATGGATTTGCTATTTCAAGGCACTTTCAGTGGGTGATATAAACAAAGTTGTTCCCGTAGACAAATCAAGTACGATTCTCACAGTGATTCTTGCAATCGTCATATTCGGTGAGACAAATAACCTGCCGCTTAAACTTGCGGCAACGGCAGTGCTCGGCGTCGGTATTTTTCTCATGGTTGAAAAGAAGGCATCAGAAGGCGGAGCATCAAAAAAGAGCTGGCTTCCCTATGCAATCGGATCGGCAGTCTTTGCCGCACTTACTTCAATACTTGCGAAAGTGGGCATCGACGGAGTTGAGTCGAATCTCGGAACCGCGATAAGAACCGGTGTTGTACTTGTGATGGCCTGGGTAATTGTATTCTCAAAAGGCAAACACAGGCTCTTAAAAACCCAGGATAAGAAGGAACTTTTATTCATAGGACTGTCGGGCGTTGCGACAGGTGCATCATGGCTATGCTACTATTATGCGATTCAAAACGGCATTGTAAGTGTGGTAGTGCCGATAGATAAACTCTCGATTGTTGTCTCAATCGTATTCTCATATTTTGTGTTCAAAGAAAAACTTTCAATGAAAGCACTTATCGGACTGCTTCTGATGATTGCGGCAACGCTGGTGATGGCGGTGTGGGGATGAGAAGGAAAATCCTTCTGTCCCATTTATGTCCCATAACAAATGATTTACTTTAACCTACAGATAAATGTAATATTAAGACATCATACGAAAGGAGGCGGGAACATGGCATACAGTGAACTGATAAAAAACTTTAACAACATACGTGAGTATCTTCGTGACTTTTATATATACGGATTCAAGACCAGAGATGAGTATACAAAGAAAAGCGCACGTTCATATGATGACGAGCGAAGACGAGTTGAAAGCTGGCTCGGTGACTATATGCAGTTCAGACGCACTCCTGAAGGCAAGAACATTTTCCTTTCCATAGACAGTCGTGTCACAAAACACAACCCTCTTTTTGCTGCATGGAAAACAAAGAGCTTCACTGACGGAGACATTACACTTCATTTTCTGCTTTTTGATATTCTTTATGCTCCTGAAATCAGTAAGACTTTAAGTGAGATAACAGAAGAAATTGACAACAGACTTCAGGTATTTGAGGAACCTAAGGTTTTTGATGCGTCAACCATAAGAAAAAAACTGAAGGAGTATGTTTCTGAAGGAATAATCGTATCCGAAAAAATCGGAAAGACAATGTACTACAAAAGAGCAGAAGAAACCAAGATTCCGAACTCTGATGTGCTTGATTTCTTTTCTGAAGCTGCCCCTTGCGGTGTAATCGGTTCTTATCTTCTTGACAAACAAAAGAAAAACGAAAGTCCTTTTGCATTTAAGCACCATTACATTACATCAACAATGGACAGCGAGATTCTTTGTGCTCTTCTTGCGGCAATATCAGAAAAGAAGAAGATAACTGTCGTATCGATTAACAGGCACAGAGAGATGATATCCGAAAATGAAATAACGCCGCTGAAAATAATGATAAGCGCACAAAACGGAAGACAGTACGTCATGGCATACAATCCGCGTATTAACCGTATTATATCCCTCAGAATAGATAACATAATATCGGTAAAAATAAATGACACCGACGAAGACTTTGAAATACAGCGCGAAAAACTGGATGAGATTCAAAAGCACATGTGGGGCGTAACTGTTCACAGACCAGGAGCCAAGAAACTCGATCATGTGGAATTCACGGTAAGATATGATGCGGATGAAATTCATATTCACCAAAGACTCGTGCGCGAAAAAAGATGCGGAACCGTTGAAAAAATCAGCGTGAATGAAAGTAAATTCACAGCTGATGTATTTGATGCCGGCGAACTTATCCCGTGGATACGAACCTTCATATGCCGAATCACGGAAATCAGTATTTCCAACAAAGAACTTGAAAAGCAGTTTAAGGATGATATTGAGACAATGTATTCCATGTATGAGTTGAAAGGCGGTGAGAATCAATGATTTTCAGCGAACTTTACAGTGCATACTATAACGCGGTTGCTGCGGTTTTAAATGAAGCAGTGAGAAAACCGATAACAAAAAAAGATTTGAGAGAAATCGTATCACAAAGTGCTTTTGCCGAAAGCATACTC
>CAMFNB010000079.1 GCA_945965275.1 uncultured Clostridia bacterium
ACCCGAAAGGGTATATTTTATATAAATATGATTGACTTTATACCTTAAAGGGTATATTATCTTTACAAGAAACAGCAGGGAGATGTATCGATGAATCCGATAGCAGAATTTATTAAAAAGAGCAGAAAAGAAGCAAATTTAACGCAAAAGGAATTTGCCATGCGTTCAGGACTGGGGCTCCGGTTTGTTCGTGAACTGGAACAGGGAAAGGAGACCGTTCGCATGGACAAAGTAAATATTGCTTTGAATATGTTCGGTATGGAGGCCTCGTATTCAAGAAAGGAAAATGAATAATGGCAAACTTCAGGACTGCTTTTGTTTATGTAAGAGATGCTTTTGCCGGAACCCTTTCCGAAACGGATTACGGGTATTCTTTTTCTTATGACAAAGAATATTTAAGCAGCGCCGGTCCGGCTGTATCATTAACACTTCCTCTTCAAAAAGAAACCTATGTTTCTAAAATTCTCTTTCCGTTTTTTGACGGGTTGATTCCCGAAGGCTGGCTTTTGGAAGTTGCCGGCCGTAACTGGAAAATTGATACAAAGGACAGATTCGGGCTGCTTCTTGTTTCGTGCAGGGATCCCATCGGCAAGGTGAGCATTTCGGAGGAAAAAGTATGAATTGTTTATGTTGCGGTAAACCTCTTAAAGAAGAAAACAATACAGGATGGCACAAAAGCTGCATAAAGAAATTCTTCGGCACATCGGTGCTTCCGGAACCGAATATTTCGGAAGAAACATTGGAAAAGCTTGCAAAAGAAAGCACTTCTAAAGGACTGACCGTTCCGGGCGTGCAAAAGAAACTGTCACTTTATTTTCATTCTGACGGAAGAAAATCCAGACTTACTCTTGTTGGCTATCCGACCGGATATATTTTGAAGCCCCAGACAAAAGAATTTGAAAATCTTCCTGAGGCGGAACATCTTGTTATGTGTATGGCAGAGGAGACGGGAATCTCAACAGTGCCTCATGCACTGATAAAATGCAGCGACAGTATGGCATATATTACCAAGCGAGTCGACAGAAAATTTGATGCAGGAGTCGTGAAAAAACTTGCAATGGAAGATTTTTGCCAGCTGGATCTCAGGCTTACGGCAGAGAAGTACAAAGGGTCATATGAAAGATGTGCAAAGATCATAAGCCGTTATTCATCGAGAGCCGGTTTTGATATGACGGAATTATTTATGCGCCTTGTGTTTTCTTTTGTGACGGGCAACTCAGATATGCATCTTAAGAATTTTTCTCTTATCGAGCAAGCAGATAGGGACAACTGTTATGTTTTGTCCCCGGCATATGATTTATTGCCTGTTAATGTAATAATGCCGGAAGATAAGGAAGAATTTGCACTTACAATGAACGGCAGGAATGTGAAACTCAGAAAAAAAGATTTTATGGTTTTTGCGGAAGCGTGCGGAATTGCAAAAGTGTCAGCGGAAAAGATGATTGAGAAGATTATTTCGCTGAAGCAGAAGTATATTGAAATGTGCGAAGAATCTTTGATATCCGACATCCTGAAGGAACGCTTTGCGAAGTTGATAGAGGAAAGATGCGGAATACTGGAATAAACAGACAGGATAAATTCACGGTGAAAGCTAAGAGAGATTGGCATTACTTGGCTATCGAAAAGATTGATTCGGACAGTAGTTGCTGTTGGCGGCCGCATTCGGCGATGCGGATAAGCTATAACTGAAAAAATACGAAAAAAACACGAAATAAATACGAAATATTCTTGAGAAGTTGTCCTGCACAGAGTATACTTACAATGAGGTGATGACAATGACTTTAAGAGAACTTCGTATTTCAAAGGGGCTTAATCAGAAAGAGTGCGCCCTTTATCTTGGCATGTCCACTCGAAATTATCAGATTTACGAAAATAACCCGGATAAAGAAAATACAGCCAGGTATCATTCGATTTTTAATAAACTGGAAAGATTCGGAAACGTTGTATCAGAGAGAAGATTGGAATACGGTGCCGGTGAATATCGTACAAGTGTGGTATGCGATGAGAAACTGAAAGCACTTACTGCGGGAGTTGCAGGTTTCAATAAGCGCGATTGCTTCAAAACACTGAAGATTTTTACCGAAGGTAAGTATGACGGAAAAGTAGCTGTCCTTTACGGGCTCAGGAGAACGGGAAAAACAACCCTGCTCTTCCAAATGATAAATGAGCTTCCTGTTGATAAAACGGCATATATTAAAATCAAGACGACAGACAACATGTCAATGCTGACAAAGGACCTTGATATACTGTATGAAAAAGGTTACAGATATGTTTTTATTGATGAAGTAACGCTGATGGACGACTTTATAGACACGGCAGCGCTGCTTTCTGACCTGTTTGCGACAATGGGAATGAAAATTGTTCTTTCAGGTACTGACTCACTGGGTTTTATGATGGCGAGCAGGGATGAACTATATGACAGAAATATTATGATTCATACCTCTTTTATTCCGTTCCGAGAATATTCGAGACTGCTGGGAATAAAGTCAGTGGATACATATATTGAGTACGGCGGTACTTTAAAAACAGAGAACATGAGCTTTGACGATCCTGATGCAGCTCTTGAGGAGGTCTCTTTCCGAGACAACGAGAGTACAAGGAAATATATTGATTCGGCAATCAGCCGTAACATACAGCATACTCTGAAAAATGACAGAAACGGCGAATATTTCAATCAGCTGCGTGACCTTTATGACAAAGGAGAGCTTACCAATGTTATTAATCGCGTTGTTGAAATGATGAACCATCAGTTCCTGCTGAGGACTGTGCAGGAAGAATTTAAGTCTCACGATTTGGGTTCGGCAAAAGAACTGTTGCTGCATGAATATCCTGCAGAAGTTGCAACCGTGCTGTATGATGTGGATGAAAAGGCAGTAGTTGAGCGCTTAAAGGCGGTTATCGACATTAAGGAAAAGAGCGAAACAACTGTAAAAATAACAAAAGAGCATATGGAGAAAATAAAAAAGTATTTGCTTATGCTTGACCTTGTCGCAAATTGCACCGAGGTTTATGAATCAAAAAGCAGAGGAGAACATATGGTATTCACACAACCCGGAATGAGATATTCAATTACCAAGGCTCTTGTTTTTTCTCTGTTGCAGGATGAGTTTTTTAATGCAAGGCCCGAGAAGGAAAAGAAGCATATCATTGAAAAGATTTCAGAAGATGTAAAAGGCAGAATGCTTGAGGATATTGTTCTTTTCGAAACAAGCACTGCGGCAAAGCCTGAAGAGGAGGTGTTTAAGTTTAAGTTTGATGACGGCGGGGAGTATGACCTAGTTGTATACAACCAAGTAAGCAACACGTGCTGCATTTACGAAGTCAAACACAGTGATAAGGCATCGGAACGGCAGACAAGATATCTTAGAGATGAAGCAAGACTTTCCCTGATAACTCGTAGATTCGGTAAAATATCAGGAAAATTTGTTATATATCGCGGAAAAGATCAGAAGATCGGAGATATTCAGTACCTGAATGCGGAGAAGTATTTGAACGGGTTGGGATGAAGGATATCCGAGAGAGTGTATTGTTGCGCAAAAGCATAAGACATCGTATGTAGATATACAGAGCTGCCTAAATAGGCAGCTCTGTTTTGCGATGAGAGATTGGCTTTACTTGGCTATATAAAACAGATCTTGTCCACTTTGTTGAGGTATGTTTTATTAATCCCCAAAAAGTTGCATTTATATATATATATATATATAATGGGTAGGAA
>CAMFNB010000080.1 GCA_945965275.1 uncultured Clostridia bacterium
AACCAGTGTTTTTAAACTGCTTGAAAAAAATATTGCAATACAATGCGGAATTCTGACGGTTAAAATAAGTTTTGCAGAAATCGTGAACTCTTTGCAGTTTGTGGAAAAATGGTATGAGAAATTCAGAGAAAAGTATTCAATTAAAGGGTGAATGAATGAACAAAGTAGAAAGAATCAAAGAACTTGTCGAAGTTTTAAATAATGCAAATGTCGAATATTATCGGGACGACAATCCGTCAATGTCCGACAAAGAATATGACGCACTTATGGATGAACTTGCATCTCTTGAAAAAGAGACAGGCGTTCTTTTTGAAAACACGCCCACAAAGAACGTAGGCGGTAAAAACAGTGATGCCCTTGAGAAGGTTCAGCACACGAAACCGATGCTGTCAGCAAAAAAGACAAAAAATATTGATGAACTGTGGTCGTTTGTGGGTGAAAAGGATGTTGTTCTTTCGTGGAAGCTTGACGGTCATACATTGGTTCTTCGATACAGCGGCGGAGAATTCAAACAGGCAATCACAAGAGGTGAACACGGACTTGTGGGAGAGGATGTAACCCACACCGCAAAATTTCTTCGCGGCATTCCGAAGAAGGTTTCCTGTCTTGAAGATTTTGAGGTCCGTGGCGAGAGTGTGCTTTCATGGATTGATTTCGACCTTCTGAACAGAAACAAGGACATGTCACATCCGAGAAATACAGCGGCTGCCTATGTTCGTTCGGCGGTTCCTGACAGAGGAGCACTTTCCCATATTGATTTCATTGCTTTTGAACTTATGCTTCCGGGCGATAAGGAAAAAACAAAAACGCAGCAACTTGATTTTCTTTCAATGAATGGTTTCAATGTTGTAAGCCACAGACTTTTCGAAGCAGTCGCAGGGGAGGCTTCGTTCAAAGCCAACGTTAACAGATTTGCACCCGAAGAATATCCGTACCCTGCAGACGGCATCATTGTGGAATATCAGGACTTGGAATACGGCAGAAGTCTGGGTTCAACTGCACACCATGAGAACCGCATGATTGCTTTTAAGTGGGCCGACGATTCTTATGAAACCGTTTTCAGAGGCGTGGTTCTTCAAACCACGAGAACCGGTCTTGTCAGCATAGTTGCAAGATTTGACCCTGTTTTAATTGACGGCAGCTATGTCAAAAAAGCAGACATGCACTCTCTTTCGACATTCGAAAAATACTCATTAGGTGTCGGCGATAAAATCACCGTGTATAAGGCGAATATGATTATTCCGCAGATTGATGAAAATCTTACAAGGAGCGGAACCTTTGAAATACCGAAGTACTGTCCCTGCTGCGGAAGTCCTCTTGAAATACACTTGTCGTCAGGCGGCATAAAGAATCTGTATTGTCCGAACGAAAACTGCATTGCAAGAAATGCACAGAAGATTGCAAGATACTGTGACAGTGAGGCAATGAACGTTGACGGTATCAATGCTACGGTTCTTGAAAAACTGATGTCGTACGGCATTTTGACCTGCTATGCGGATTTATATAAGCTGGCGGAAAAAAGAGAAGATATTCTGAACATACCCGGAATGGGAAACGGAACATATGAGAGAATTGTCGAAAGCGTGAAGAAAAGCAGACACTGCAAGCTTTCATCTTTTCTTGTAGGTATCAGCATTCCCGGAATGGGACGCAATGCAGCCAAAGCCATTGATGAATACTTTGAAGGTTCATGGGAAAGGTTCGTTCAGGCGATTGAAGAAAAGTTTGCTTTCTTCCATATAGGCGGAATAACGCAGGGATTACATCGTAATATTTATAAGTGGTACGAAAACGAAAATGAACGAAGACTCTGGCAACCCCTTATTAAGGAACTTAATTTTAATGACAGGTCAAAGAAGGCTGCTCCGAGTGGCGGTCCGTGTGCCTTTGCCGGTAAAAACATTTGCATTACCGGAATAATAAACGGAATGGACGAAGCGACAATGGGCGAAGTATTAAAGCTCATCGGTGCGAATGTAAGCAATTCCGTTGACAGCACTATCGACTATATCTTAGTCGGAGACAGAGCAAATCCGGCGATTGTATCACAGTCATTTGTCTGGGGCACGAAAATTGTGCCTGAGAGCAAGGTGGCTGCGATGATGGGTGCTGTGTAAGGCCCCGTATCACAAACACCACAAAAATCTTCAGAAAAACACCATAAAATTGTGGTGAAATATTGAAAGTTTTTGTGGTAAACATACTGCGAGTATAGGAGCAGAAATAAAAAAGCCGGGCGCCAATATTACTTCAAAAAACTCCTCCGAGAGAATTATACAACACAGCTTGTACGAAAACTGAAACGAGCATGTTGATATTATGTAATATACAAAAATCGGAAATATATGAAGGAGGCATACTTATGCTTAATTACGAAGTACAAAAAGCAATTGTTATTTGTGTTGGAAATAAGGAGGAAAGAAAATGAGTGAAGTTAAAGTCGGAGACATTATTAAATTCGGAAGATACCATGATACTGCGGATACAGTAGCACCTATTGAATGGATTGTAATCAAAAAAACTGATTTCAAATTAGGAGTTATTTCTAAAAAACTTTTGGACAGAAGACCTTTTGATTCCGATGGCTGGGAAAGCCAAAGAGAGATTACATGGAACAACAGCCCGATGAGAAGATGGCTGAATGAAGTATTTTACAAAGAAGCTTTTAATGATGAAGAAAAAGAAATGATATCAGAAGTAATTGTTGATCCCGGCGAAAGTATTTACAGCGGAAGATATCCGGGACTCGAATCAAGAGACCATATCTTTTTACTCAGCGTAGTTGAAGCAACAAATCTTTTGACCGAGGATGAGTGGATCAAAGCAGAACCGACTCAGTATGCACTGCAAAACGGTGATGAGGAGGATGAGTGGGAAGACAATAAGCAATTTTGGCTTCGCTCTGCGGGACGTGAATATTACACTACTGCAGTAATGGGATTCTTAGGACCATTCCACGAAACTGATTATCATATTTTCGAAGAAGATAATACCAATCGATTTACATATGTCCGCCCTGCTATGTGGATAGATATTTAATAAAAAATCAGGCACAAATTCACCTTGTACCGAAAAGGGACAAGGTGAATTTATAATCAAACCATAACTTAAGGAGAATCGCGTATGGCCACCGAATCAAAAAAACTCGCACTCCTGAGAATTCTTCAGATACTTGAGGATTACAGTGATGCGGATCATCCGATGACACAGGGACAGATATCCGAAAAACTTTTACAGGAGTACGGAATAGAACTTGAAAGAAAAGCTATTGCTTCAAATATTTC
>CAMFNB010000081.1 GCA_945965275.1 uncultured Clostridia bacterium
TCTCCCAACTTACGCTGTTCCCAAGTAGTTGCAAAAAAGAAAGTTTTGGCTACTTTTTTATTGTCAGCAAACAAATGGTTTTTGGCCTACTGATATTCTGTTTCAGTGACGATCCCCCAAGTAAATCCATAAGCATTCTCTTAAAAATGATGGACCCTGTTTTTTAACAAGGCCCAAAGCGTTTTTGTTCAGTATTTAACCTATTCGGTTTGCGGATATCGCATAACCCATGGTTGAACTCCGCAACAGGCTGCATTCCGAAAAAGTCTGTTGTTTCATCGTTATGACAGCAATCTTGTTGACACCTTATAAATTTATATTATCTGTTATCATATTTTCAGTCAACGTCATATTCTTGCAACTTACACCTTACAAATCTTCCAAGATATGATATACTTATAGAGTATGTAAATTTCACATCGGAGGATGTTATGAGTAAAAATGTTAAAGTAGAAAACTACAATCCCGCTTCTATTGAAAAGAAGTGGCAAAAATATTGGAAGGACAACAAGGCTTTCGCAGCTAAGGAAGATTACACACTTCCAAAGTTCTACGGCCTTATTGAATTCCCTTATCCGTCAGGTCACGGACTCCATGTAGGACACCCGCGTTCAAACACCGCGATGGATATCATTTCAAGAAAGAGAAGAATGGAAGGATACAATGTACTTTTCCCGATGGGTTGGGATGCATTCGGACTTCCGACAGAAAACTTCGCAATCAAGAACAAAGTTCATCCGGCAAAGGTAACAAAGGAAAACATTGACCACTTCAGAGAGCAGCTTGACAGATTGGGCTTCTCATTTGACTGGGACAGAGAAGTAAACACAACTGACCCGAACTACTATAAGTGGACACAGTGGATTTTCTTAAAGTTATTTGAGAAGGGACTTGCATACAAGTCAGAGATGCCTATTAACTGGTGTACCAAGTGTAAGGTAGGCCTTGCAAATGAAGAAGTTGTAAACGGCGTTTGCGAAAGATGCGGCGGAGAAGTAGTAAGAAAAGTAAAGTCACAGTGGATGCTTAAAATCACTGACTACGCTCAGAAGCTCATTGACGGACTTGATGATGTTCAGTATCTTGAAAAGGTTAAGACGCAGCAGAGAAACTGGATCGGAAGATCACAGGGTGCGGAAGTAAACTTCAAACTTAAGGACAGAGATGATGTTCTTACTGTTTACACAACACGTCCTGACACACTCTTCGGTGCGACATACATGGTAATTTCACCTGAGCATCCCATTATTGAAAAACTCAAGGACTCAATCGAAAACTACGATGAAGTTATTGCATACAAAGAAGAAGCAGCAAAGAAATCTGACTTCGAAAGAACAGAGCTTGCAAAGGATAAGACCGGCGTTGAGATAAAAGGCATTCGTGCAATCAACCCCGTAAACGGAAAAGACATTCCGATTTGGACATCTGACTATGTACTTATCTCTTACGGAACAGGTGCAATCATGGCCGTTCCCGCACATGACGAAAGAGACTGGGATTTCGCAAAGAAATTTAATCTTCCGATTATCGAGGTGGTTGCAGGCGGAGATGTTCAGAACGCTGCTTTTACCGATATTGCAACAGGCGTTCTCACAAACTCTGAGTTCTTAAACGGACTTACTGTTGCAGAAGCCAAGAAGACAATTATCGAATGGCTTACAGAGCAGGGTGTGGGACATTCAAAAGTAAACTTTAAGCTGAGAGACTGGGTATTCTCAAGACAGCGTTACTGGGGCGAACCTATACCGCTTGTTTACTGTGAGAAGTGCGGATGGGTTCCTGTTCCTGAGGACCAGCTTCCTGTTGAACTTCCTCAGATTGAAAGCTATGAGCAGACAGATGACGGTGAGTCACCGCTTACAAAAGTTCCTGAGTGGGTTAATACAACATGTCCTCACTGCGGAGCTCCGGCAAAAAGAGAAACAGATACAATGCCTCAGTGGGCAGGTTCATCATGGTACTTCATCAGATATTGTGATCCTCACAATGATAATGCCTTTGCTTCAAAAGAGGCTCTTAAGTACTGGCTTCCTGTTGACTGGTACAACGGCGGTATGGAGCACACAACACTCCACCTCCTTTATTCAAGATTCTGGCATAAGTTCTTATATGACTGCGGAGAGCTTCCTTGCCCTGAGCCGTACATGAAGAGAACATCTCACGGTATGATTCTCGGTGAAAACAACGAGAAAATGTCAAAGTCAAGAGGCAACGTAATCAATCCTGACGATGTTGTTGACGAAATCGGTGCTGACGCATTCAGAGCATACGAGATGTTCATGGGCGCATTTGACCAGGCTATTCCGTGGTCAACAAAGGGTGCCAAGGGATGCTACAGATTTTTAGAGAGAGTTTGGAAACTTCAGAATCTCCTTACAGATGAGGAAGGGATTTCAAACGTACATAAGGCATCAGTTCACAGCACAATCAAGAAGGTATCAGAAGACTTCGAAAGAATGAAGTTCAACACAGGTATCGCAGCAATGATGGCTCTTGTAAACGAATTCTATGACAAGGGTGCTTTATCAAGAGGCGACCTCCACACACTCATTCTTTTACTTAACCCTGTTGCTCCTCATATTACTGAGGAAATCAGAGAGCTTCAGGGCTTCGGCACGAAGTGTCTCTACGAGCAGAAGTGGCCTGAGTTCGATCCTGCAGCTCTTGTAAAAGACGAAATTGAGCTTCCGATTCAGGTTAACGGTAAGGTAAAAGGAAAAATCATGGTTCCGACAAATGCTTCTAAGGAAGACATTGAGGCTCTTGTAAAGGAATCTGACACTGTAAAAGAAATTCTGGCTGACAAAGAGCTCAGGAAGCTCATCGTTGTACCGGGAAGAATCATTAATATGGTTGTAGGTTGATATGGATTACGCAAAGATTATTTCTGAAAAATTAAATGTAGATAAAGCTCTTATTGAGGTTCCGCCGAACCCGGACATGGGTGATTTTGCGCTTCCTTGCTTCTCTTTTGCAAAGACAATGCGCAAGGCCCCTCCGCTTATCGCACAGGAATTCTGTGACAAACTCACAGATGAAGACAAAGCAATGTTTTCCGAAATCAAGGTCATGGGAGGATATCTTAACTTCTTCCTTGATAAAGGAGCGGTTGCAAAGGATGTACTCGGGGAAATTAAAGAGCAGGGTGACAAGTACGGAAAGTCAAATGAGGGTAACGGTAAAAAGGTTCTCGTTGACTTCTCATCACCTAACATCGCGAAGCCCTTCCACATCGGACATCTTGTTTCAACTTCTCTCGGAA
>CAMFNB010000082.1 GCA_945965275.1 uncultured Clostridia bacterium
TATGCGTTATATGAGCTGTAAATGAATGTAACAATTACACCGACACATATAAGAGAATCCATATTCGGCATGCCGTGAATAAGGTTCTTGATTCCGTTCTTTACTATGTCAAACCCCCAGACAAGTGCTGCGAGGGAGGAGGCGATCAACAGGATTACATAAGTCACGGGACTGTTCATCTTATTTAAAAACGAAGGAATCGGTAATCCGGCCATGTCGCCCATTCCGATATACATCAGAAATGCGGAAAGAACCGCGAAGGCAATAATAAGATAAAAGGCTGTTTTGGTGTTGCCTGTTTTGGAACGTTCGCCTCCGGATTTGAATCCGGCTTCTCTTACATATTTATTTAAATCTTCGACGGAGACCTTTGTTTCATCGTAGTCAACTGCGGCCGTAGCCATTACAAGGTTTACGGTTGCTTCAACTCCTTCCTGTCTGTTCAGGTATTTTTCGAGACCGTTAGAACAGGCAGAGCAGGTCATTCCCTCTATATTCAAAACAATGTGTTTCATTATTTCTCCGTTACAAATCCGAGTCTGTCAATTGCATTTATGATTTCAGACTTCATATCGTCGTCAATGTCTTTTTTGCAAACCACATTAACCTTGCCTGTCTCGTGGCTTGCTTCCACTGACTTAACACCTTTAATGTCAGAAACCGCATTTTTGATTCTGTTTTCACAGCCTCCGCATTTAATACCTGTTACATTTAATTCAAGTTCCTTCATGATATATTTCTCCTTTACTTATTAAATCTTTTAAACAGTTCCACAACTTCATCCATGGATTCTATTTTACCGTTTTCCAAATCATCGGCGATACAGCCTTTAAGGTGGTCTTCCAGAATTATGTTCGAAACACTTTTTACCGCTCTTTCAACAGAAGCAAGCTGCACGAGTACGTCGTTGCAGTATACATCCTCGGCTATCATTTTCTTGATGCCGTTTATCTGTCCGCCGATTCTGCTGAGTCTGTTTGTGAGGAGTTCAACATCCCTCTGACTTCTGTGGGTCTTTCTGTGTTTGCAGCATTCCTTTTCCATATAAATCTCCTTTTTTTGAATTATACATCATTTTACAAAAGTGTGAAATACGGGGGTATGTGACGATTCGTCCGTATTTACAGGCATTTTCAGCCTCTGTTTGTTATTTCTGTTTACAGCTTATAAAAATAATTTTACAATAAGGTAACTTTCCGTTATACTATCGAAGCAGCATGAAAAAAGGAGAGAAACCATGCCAATAAAAAGAAAAATTGTCACAGACTCATCTTCGGATATACTTACACTCGGCGATATGCCCTTTGCAAGTGCTCCGCTGAAGATAGTAACCGATTATACAACATATGTGGATAATGCAGACCTTGATCTCGTTAAAATGTCTGACGAAATGTCAAAATACAAGGGCAAATCATCATCTGCTTGTCCGAGCCCCGATGAATACGTAAGTGCTTTCGGCGATGCAGACGAAATATTCTGCGTAGCAATTTCATCAGGAATGTCGGGCAGCTACAATGCCGCCTGCGCAGCAAAAGACATCTATGAGGAACAGAACCCCGGTAAAAAGGTTTGTGTAATTGACTCTTTGTCAGCAGGACCGGGCCTCAAACTTATTGTTGAAAAGCTCATTGATTTAATAAATGCAGAAAAGGACTTCGATACCATAGCATCTGAAATTCGTGAATACCGCAAACATTTCGAACTCATTTTCATGCTCGAATCCGTAAAAAACTTTGCAAATAACGGAAGAATCAGCCCGATTATAGCCAAAGCAGTGGGACTCCTCGGAATTCGCATCGTATGCAGAGCCAGTGATGAAGGAACCATTCAGATTATAGATAAAATCAGAGGTGCTGAAAAAGCCTCCGCAGGATTGATTAAACTTTTTGAAACTTACAAGTATAACGGCGGAAGAGTTATTTTAAGTCACTTCTTCAATGAAGACGGCGCAAAATATGTTGCAAGTCTTATAAAAGCCGCATATCCGAGTGCTGATATTGTCATCGGCGAGCTCAGAGGTCTCTGCGGATTCTATGCCGAAAAGGGCGGAATACTTGTTTCATTTGAAAAGGAATAAAGGAACGCAAAATAAAAACCCCTTTCGCATGTTGCGAAAGGGGGTAGTTATTGTTTTGACCGTTACTGCTCCGCAACGACCGCAAACATCACAAGCGGCTCACTGCCTTTATTTTCAACGGAATGTTCAGATCCCTTCGGGCAGTAGTGCGCCTGTCCGGGAAGAACTGTTTCATCCTCTCCGTTTAAAGTACAGCTTGCAACTCCCGAAATGATATGCATAACTTCGCAGTTAGTGTCATGTGTATGCTTTCCGATGGAATTGCCCGGTTCAAGTGTGACCTGCACTATCTTTGTCTTTCCGTCGGAAATCTGTTTCATTTTTGTTTCGCCTTTTCCCTTTCTGAATTCAGGGATGGCAATTTCTTCAATATTTTCAAAATTAATCATGCTTCATTCTTTCCGCAGCACTTCTTGTATTTTTTACCGCTGCCGCAGGGACAGGGATCGTTTCTTCCTACATGCTCAACATGAGCCTGAAGAGAATCTCTGTATTCCCTGGCAATCTCTGCTCTCTTTTCTTCTGTGAGAATTCCGTCCCACTGAGGAAGAGTATAGAGCCAGTCTGCCTTTGCACCGTGCATATTGTAGTAAAGCTTTTCCCAGTTGATATCAAGTTCAACTTCAGTGTCAGCCTCAAGTGCCTTTACGTCAAGTTCCTTATTAAGAGAAGTGTTGATGCCGTCACAGAATCCTGAGAAAGCCCGGTTATCAAAAGAAAATCTTTCTGCAAGCTCTGCAACTGTACCCTTTACGACATTTTCCTTGTTTTCGAGAATCTGCTCGTAAGCATGCATCTCCGTCTCATAGTATTTTTCAAAATATTCGTTGGCAGCTTCTCTGCTGAGTTTCTCAAGCATGTCAGCCCATTCCTGATATAAAGCCATTTTTATTCTCCTTTTCTTCTAACTTCATACATCATAAGCGCTGCTGCAACTGAAGCATTCAGTGATTCCGTTCCTCCCGGCATCGGAATCGTGATTGTTTTGTCGCATGCATTAAGCAGTTCATCTGAAAGTCCGTTTGCCTCGTTTCCGATGGCAACAGCATATTTTTTACCGAATGTTGCTTCGAATAATGATTCTCCGCCTCTCGGATGAGCCGCCACTACAGTACAGCCCTGCT
>CAMFNB010000083.1 GCA_945965275.1 uncultured Clostridia bacterium
TCATTCCGCTTTTCAGAAGACGATACACAATCTGAAATGCTGTATAAGTCTTGCCTGTGCCTGTAGCCATAACCAGCAGAAGCCTGTCCTGACCTCGAGCAATGGCATCAAGTGTCTTGTTTACGGCGTTGCGCTGATAGTAGCGGGGAGCGTACGTGTTCTGGCTTGTGTAGTAAGGCTGGTCAATGATTCTCTGCTCGGCATCGCTTAGCCCCGCACCACTGTTAGCCCCAGCTTTATATCGGGCAAAGAGTTCTTGTGGTGAGGGGAAGTCTTCCAATGCTATCTGACGTTCTATACCTGTAAGAAAGTCATGCTCATAGAAAGCATCTCCGTTTGAACTGTATGCGAAAGGAACATCAAGCATCTGAGCATAGGTAATGGCCTGCTGCATACCATAGGACACGGTATGATTGTTATCCTTAGCCTCAACAACCGCAATGGGGTTATTGGCATTTATGTACAGGACATAGTCTGCCTTTTTCGGTTTTTCTCTGAACACCAGGTTTCCCTTAATATTTACCTTGCCATCAGTAATTTTGGTCTCCATGGTGATGTGGCCTGTGTCCCATGTGGCAGTAATAGCCGGAGTTATGTATTGAAGCTTTATGTCTTCTTCGGTCATTTGCTTTTTATCCAAAACCCCCATAAAAGGCCTCCTATTCGAGAACATAAAAACACAATTCATCTTATAAATTAGTTCAAAGCACATACCTATTCAGAATTATTATATCATCAAAGTGTTAGTTCAGCAAGAAACTTGACGGTACGAAATAGGATAATTTGACAAATTTATAATGTTAGATCTGAAATTATGACATTTGTAACATTGACTATGTGGAGATATAAACAGCACATAGGTTTTTAACTCACAGGATTTTTCGTTCGAGTCTTTTTTGTTATTATTCTCAATTATTTTCGTCCAACCCCTCTACTTTTTCCTTTGAATAAGTAGAGGGGAATTCTTGTGCCGGTAAGTTGAGACCAGACACACAGTGAGTAAAAACTGGGCAACGTAATGTGTAATTGCAAACTTTTTATAAATATCGCAGGTTTTTTTCGTTCAAACCATCGATTTTTTCCTATGTGTAAAGTGAGAGAGTATATATCATTCCCTCAAAATAAAACTGAATAGCCGATACCGGAAGGGATACCCAGCCTGGGGAATCATGCCATGACCTAATAACAGCGAGCGTGCCAAGGGCGGACATACTTGGGAGAAGAACTCGCAAAGGAACGCGTCCGGTTATCGAGCGCCTGATTCGTAACAGTTTAACTGCATTGCAGAAAGGAGACAGATGAATGACACACATAAGGACAATCAAAGAGGCGGCGGCCTATTTCAAAGCCGAGGACGAAGGCACCTGCCTTACTGAAACGGCTATACGCACACTTATACGAAGCGGCAAAATCGCATGTACGAAAGTCGGTAAGAAGTATCTGGTGAGCATAGAGGCCCTCGAGGACTATCTTCAGGGAAAAGCATCTGCTGAGGAAGTTACTTTGCCAAAACAGAAGACCACATGGCGAATAACATAGCACAGAGATTTGACAAGGCAGGGTATGCTGACTTAAAATGATGTCGGCATCCTCTTGCCCTTGCTGTGGATTCGGCTGCATCAAGACAAGGAGGAAATATGTCACAATACAGAAAAACACTTTATTTTCCTGGCGGAGGCAGGAAAGATCTCTACGGAAAAACAAAAGAAGAACTTGATAAGAAAATCTTCGAAGCAAGAATGCAGTTGCGTGCAGGCGTTAAGCTTGATGAGAATCCGCAGTTTGGCGAGTATGCGATTATGTGGTATGAAGCTTATAAAAAGCCGAATATCCAACAGGCAACGAGAGAGTATTACAAGAATGTGCTGAACAATCACATCCTGCCATACATAGGCAATCTTCCGATTCGCAGTATTACGGCAATACATATTGTGGCGGTTATGAATGAGCTTGAGGGGAAGTCAAAGGAACTGAACCGAAAGACTCTTCAGGCCTTGAGAAACATATTTGATTCCGCCGTTGACAACGGTCTGCTTATCAAATCCCCTGTCCCGATTACAATGAAGCCAGGAGGGATAGCAGGAGCAAAGAAGGAATCGCTGTCAAGAGAAAACGAAGCGATTCTGCTTGACGTTCTGAAGGACACCAGAGCCTACCTATTCGTTTTTATCGCGTTGAATACAGGAATGCGTCGAGGAGAGATATGCGGGCTTAAATGGGATTGTGTTGACTTAAAGGACGGCATCATTTATATCCGCCGCAATCTCGTGTTCAACGACACAAGCTCTCAGCTTAACGACTATCTGAAAACCGACTGCAGTATTCGCGATGTTCCGATTACACCCGCACTCGAAGCAGAGCTTCGAAAGATGAAGGCGGAGTCAAAGTCTATGTTTGTAATCGCGAAAGCCGACGGACAGGCGATGACTCGCTCGTCGTTTCGCTCGATGTGGGAGTGCGTGAACAGAAGAAAAACCGACCCCACCAAGAAGGCTCGGTATGGATCGGTTGAACGTTGTATTGACTTTGAGGTTACGCCGCATCTTCTGAGACACACATTTTTGACTCGATGCTTTGAGAACGGACTTGACCTAAAAGAGGTGCAGTACATTGCCGGACACAAGACTCCGGAGCTGACAATGCGCATCTATCTGCACTATCAGGAAGAGGAAAGAAAAAAGGCAACTTTCAACAAAATCAGACAGATGAATTTGTCCTGAAATTTGTACCGTGGTGTACCGTGTTTGTACCGTATTTTTATAAAAAATACCGTAAAACACGGTACATTACGATAATTCAAAAATTTGAAGTTTGCTAAAAAGTTCCGAAAAAAGCAATTTCGAGGCAATTTCATGCGAAATTGCCTCGAAAAACTGGTGCTCCAGCGGAGATTCGAACTCCGGACACCCTGCTTAAAAGGCAGGTGCTC
>CAMFNB010000084.1 GCA_945965275.1 uncultured Clostridia bacterium
TCTCGTGGGCTCGGAGATGTGTATAAGAGACAGTATATATATAATGGGTAGGAAATCCCACGAAAAACGAGGTATCCTAACATGGCACAAATTGCTGACATCATCAAGTATGAAGGCGATAATTCAACCTTTATCTGGAAACATCCCTGCGAAGATTTTAATTCAATGACGCAGCTCATTGTACATGAATCACAAGAGGCTGTTTTCTTTATGAACGGAGAAGCGCTTGATCTCTTCGGCCCCGGAAGACACACGCTTGAAACACAGAATATTCCTAAAATCGGAAAATTTCTTAACAGAACAACCGGCGGTGAAACGCCTTTTCACTGTGAAGTATATTTCATAAATCAGACTGTCCAGATGGACGTCAAATGGGGAACTGATTCAAAGGTCAGATATATTGATCCTGAGTCAGGGGTTCCGCTTGAACTCGGAGCAAGCGGTTCAATGAATCTTAAGGTTTCTGACAGCAGAAAGCTGCTTATTAAGCTTGTGGGAACAATGAAGGGAATTGCATGGGGAGACCAGGCAGGATTTACAAAGTCACTTCAGAATTCTTTCCGTCCTCTTATCTCAACAGAGGTAAAATCAAATCTTTCAACAACAATCAAGCAGGAGAATATAAACATCCTTGAAATTGATGAGCATCTTGAAACTCTTTCAAAGGCGCTTCACTCAAAGATTTTGCCCGGATTCGAAGAATACGGTTTAACAATTCCTCAGTTCTATGTAACAACAATCGTTCTTCCTGAAGACGATCCGAATTTCAAAAAAATCAGAGAACTTCATACTATTGCCCTTCAGACAAGAATGGCACAGGCTGAGGCAACAGTACGCACTGCTCAGGCAAAAGCACAGGCAGAAATCACTGCGGCTCAGAGAGAAATCGAACTTGAGAGACAGACAACTCAGACAGAGGTTGCAAGAAGAGAGGCAGAACGTAAGGTCATCGCAGCAAGTGCAGAGGCAGAGGCAATGAAAGCCGGCGGATTTGCAGAAGCAGAAATCATGCGTGCAAAGGGATACAATCAGAAGGATGTTCTTCAGGCAGAAGTTCAGAAGGCATATGCAGAAGGTATCGGCAATATGGGCGGAAACTGCGGAGCCGGCGGTTCGACTATGAGCGATATCATTGGCCTCGGAGTTGGCCTTCAGGCAGCAGGTGCAATGAGCGGTCAGCTTGGCGGAATTTTTGCAGGAATGAACGGACAACAGCAGGCACAGCAGCCAGCTCCACAGGCAACAACAGTTACTTGTGCAAAGTGCGGAAATCCGCTTCCTGAAAATGCAAAGTTCTGCTTAGAGTGCGGAGAAAAAGTAGTTAATCTTGCAGCAGATGAAATCATTTGTCCGTCATGCGGAGCAAAGACTCCTAAGGGTAAGTTTTGTATGGAATGCGGCAGCGCTCTTGCAAGAAAGTGTCCTAAGTGCGGAGCAGATGTTCCTGTAGGCGGCAGGTTCTGTTTAGAGTGCGGAGAAAAGTTATAAGGAGAAAATCAGATGAATAAGAAATTTAAAATATATGCAATTTGTTGGGCAATTCTTTTTGTGTTATTCAATTTAATTTGTTTTATCACACCAAGCGAAATCGGTGGATTATCAAAATATGATGCAACTTTCTGGACAGCATATGCTCTTGTTGATGTTGCTTTCATCGGTCAGTTAATTGCTTCATTCTTCGGATTCAAAGCTGACACTCTTAAGAAGCAGTTCTACAGAGTTTCTCTTGTATCAGTAAGTTACACAGGACTGATTGTTATGCTTATTGCAGGAGCAATCTGCATGGCAGTTCCGAATCTTCCTTCATGGATTGCAGCTGTTGTTAATCTTATCGTTCTTGCAATTACTGCAATTGCAGTTGTTGCGGCAAAAGCAGCCGGAGATGCAGTAGAAAAGATTGACGAAAAAATAAAGGTTCAGACATTCTTTATTAAGTCTCTCACAGTTGATGCAAATGACCTTGTTGCTAAAGCAAAGTCAGATGAAATCAAGAAAGAATGCGAGAAAGTGTATGAGGCAGTAAGATACTCTGATCCTATGAGCAATGATGCACTTGCATCAGCAGAAGCTCAGATTACTGTTAAGTTCAATGAACTTGCAGATGCGGTAAATGCAGAGGATGCAGAGAAGGTAAAGGCTGCAGCAAGCGAAGTAGTTATTTTGATTAATAACAGAAATCAGAAGTGTAAGTTGTTGAAATGAGAAAAATCGAATACAAGATTACTTTTAATTCTCTTCCGAAAGGAAACAATAAATTTAACTTTAACTATGGCGGCACCAAGAATATATTAATCAAAGTATCAAAGGATAAATGTCAAGCGGTGTTTTTTATGTCAAAGAAAAAAACACACGAAGAGATATTGGCAAAAGGAAATCGCCTGTTTATGGATTTGTATAAAAAAATTATACTTGTGCATATTCTTCTCTTTGGTACGGAATTAAAGGTTAGCAAAGTTGCGGTAGAAATTAATGGGGTGAAAAAAACATTCTCGAAGGACAATGTTCCGAAAATGTATTCCATGATTGATAAGCATGTATTGATTCCTGAAAAATTAAAGAAAAAACAAGTAATGCAATACTTAGTTGAAAAAACAAAGACGGAATTAAGCAATGATTTTTTATGTTGTTCGTTATTTTCCCTTATTATTTCAAAAACAAAAAAATACGAAATTGACAGGTTCATAAGTCTTTGGATGTCAATGAATTCATACTTGAATTACTTTGCGAAAATTTATGATGATATTGCAATAGAAAAGAATAGCAAAATTTCTGCCAAGGACAGATCTTGCATAAGAGCTTTTATATTGTATCTAAATGAAAATCAAGTATATGGCAGAGATGAGGAATATGAGGAAATATATAAGAGGATTCCTGAAAA
>CAMFNB010000085.1 GCA_945965275.1 uncultured Clostridia bacterium
CCTTCTGACGATGTGGTGAATATTTTGTTCTTGGATGAAATTTCAGCAGCACCTCAGTCGGTTCAGGCAGCTGCATACCAGATAACTCTTGACAGAGTAGTTGGCGAACACAAGCTTCCCGACAACTGCATTGTAATTGCGGCAGGTAACAGAGTGACAGATAAGTCTGTTTCCTTCAAAATGCCGAAGGCTCTTGCAAACCGACTTCTCCATATCGAAATTGAAGGCAGTTTCGCATCCTGGAAAAAGTGGGCCGTTCATTCGGGAATAAATCCGAAGGTGCTGGGATACCTTTCGTTCAGAACAGACAGACTGTTCGGCTTTGACGCGACAAATGACGACCTTGCTTTCGCAACACCGCGTTCATGGGAAATGGTAAGCAATATTTTAAATAATGTAAGTGATGATATATCAAAGGTATATCCGCTTATCACCGGACTTGTGGGTGTAGGCTGCGGCATTGAATTCAAATCATGGTGCGAAATCTATTCAGAGCTTCCTGATATGGAAGATATCTTTGCGGGACGTTCAGCCGTTTATCCGAAGGGCACAGACCGAATGTATGCACTCATATCTGCGATGTCTGCTTATGCACGTGATCACAAGAATAACGCTCTTGCCATAGGAAACTCACTTTCATATGCCAAGAAACTTCCGGCAGATTTTACCGAGCTTCTTATGCAGAACTACCGTGACATAGATAAGAATTATGAAGATTTTCTCCTGAAAAGTGTTCCTGAATACATGGAACTTGCAAAAACCAGAGCAAAAATGAGAAACGGAAATGTTTGATAAAGAAACCCTTAAAATTATAAAGAGACTTCAGAATGCAAGAATCACACTGATGAGAACACAGCCTTTTTACGCTGTGCTTCTTCTTCATATGCAGTTTGCCGTTGATCCCGAATGCGATACCGCATACACGGATGGTAAAAGGATTGTTTTCGGCACTGACTTTATCAAACGAATCTCAGACAAGGAGCTTCAGTTTGTTTTGATGCATGAGGTTCTTCATGTGGCTCTTGACCACTGCGGAAGAAATAAAAAAAATTATGACTATTTTCTTTTCAATGTTGCATGCGACATTGTTGTTAATTCGAACATCATGCATTCCTTTGACGATGATGTGAACAGTATCAGCCTTGACGGAGAACCAAGCCTGCACACAATCGATGATAACAACGTGAGCAGGCAGGAGGGTTGGAAGCTTACGGCTGAAGAGGTGTATGAAAAACTGCTTGCCCAAAAGGAGCAGCAGGATTCCAACGGGAACAGCAATATGCCGGGCGGAGCCGGAGACGGCAAGGGAGACGAAGGCGAGAACTGTGACCTGCCTGGCTTTAATGACGATCACTCATACTGGGACGGATATGATGAGAGCAACAGTGACTCTGACGGTGACGGCGACGGAGACGGCAAAGGCGACGGCAAAGGTGACGGCAAAGATGGTGCGAATTCGGAACAGGGCTCAGGATATAATGAACACAGTTGGCGGGGAGAAGATGAAAAAGCTGACAGCAGAGACGAAGAACGTCAAACCTGGCTTAACAGAATGATAGAGGCAACACAGATTGCCAGACAGATATCAATAAGGTATGGTTCTAAAGATTGCGGCATTATTCCTGCAGGTGCAGCAAGAATTCTTAACGAACTGACAGAGCCGCAAACAGACTGGAAGACAGTTCTCGATAATTTCATTCAGGAAGAAATCAATGATTATTCCTTCGATCCGCCTGACAGAAGAATGCAGGACAGCCCATTCCTTTTACCGGACTTCAATGAAACTGACGAATCTGTAAAAGACATTCTTTTCATGGTTGATACATCCGGATCAATGTCTGATCAAATGATTACGGAATGCTATTCCGAAATCAAGGGTGCCATTGACCAGTTTAACGGAAAACTGTCAGGATGGTTGGGCTTCTTTGATGCAGTAGCGGTGGAACCGAAACCTTTTACCGATGAGAACGAATTTAAGATAATAAGACCTGAGGGAGGCGGAGGAACGAACTTCCATTGTGTCTTTGAATACGTTGAGAAAAAGATGATTCCGGAAAGCAAAATTCCCGTAAGCATTGTAATTCTGACAGACGGATGTGCTCCGTTTCCCAATGAAAAAGAAGCAAATGACATACCGGTGCTGTGGATAATAAACAACGAAGAAATAACACCGCCCTGGGGCAAGGTTACAAGAATAAAAACAAAGGAAAATTATGCAGTCTGAACAATTAAGAAATGAAATAAAAAATATAGTGCCTCTCATGAATAAAAAAGAGCTTGAGATGGCAAATGAACTTCTGACAGAGGCAAAGGACAGGTGCTTTGTAAAAAAAGGTGAAAGCAGAAAATTAAAGAGCAAACTGGACAAAGTATATTCAGACAGATATGAGTGCGTTAAGAAACGCGGGGAGCCTGTTGCAGAAATTACGGTTCTCGGCGTATTAAAAAATCTTCCTTATGAAGAAGGACTCAGGTGCATAAAATTGATTCCGGTAATCGGACAATGCTGGTGGCGTGGTTGCCTTGTTTGCAAAGGAAAAGGAGAGCACTATTATAATTCGTACGAAGTCCGCAACGAGCCTGTATATTTAAGACCGTATCTTATCCTTGATGAAACAAAGACAAAAAATCTCAGTGTCGGTGATATTTTTAACATAGGAA
>CAMFNB010000086.1 GCA_945965275.1 uncultured Clostridia bacterium
TAGCGTAGCGTCTCGTGGGCTCGGAGATGTGTATAAGAGACAGCTACAATATTATACATTAAAAGTCAGTGCGATACAACCCCATTTTGTTTGACATTCTACCTGTAAAATGCTTTAATTTTAATGAGATATTTTGATTATTCGGAAGGTTATTTTGGCTGAAGAATTTGATTCAAAAATCAATAATGAAATCATGGGCGAAGAGACTGAAAATACCGAAAACTCAGTATCTGATGAAGTAATTGCAATTTCTGCAGGCATTGCCGCAACCGAAGTTGAGGGTGTTGCCGGAATGAGTTCCGGCATAGCCGGCGGAATAGTTGAGGCGCTGGGACAGGTAAATCTGGCAAAAGGCGTCCGTGTGACAACAAATGACAACAAAAGAGACGTGGATCTTTATGTTATCTTAAGATACGGATACAGAGTTCCCGACGTGGCATGGAATATTCAGGAAAAGGTTAAGGACTCGATTGAATCCCTCACGGGTATAACAGTCTCGTCAGTAAATATCCATGTTCAGGGAATAGAATTTACAGATTCCGTAAAAGATTCGGAGGATGAACAGTAATGAACTACTTATTCAGAATACTTGTGGCCGTATATTCCTTTTTACTTGCCGTGTTTTTCGGCGTTGTGATGATTTCTCCGTTCGGAGACAAATCAATCATGGCTGCTATTATTGACTTCCTTAACAAAACATTTTACCAGTCAAACAAATATGACATTCTTCTTTTTACCGTGGGACTCATATTCCTTGTAATCAATGTTGTTGTGTTGATTGCAGGCATCGGCCGCAGACGAAGTGCAAAATATCTCAGCACTGAAACTGAAACAGGCCTCGTCAGAATATCTTCATATTCAATTGAAAATGTTGCTCTCGGACTTTCTGAACGTTTCACCGGGGTAAAGGACGCAAAGGCAAAAGTGAGATTCAAAGGAACGAGCGCAAATATTCAAATCAAGCTTACTGTTTTACCGGGAGTTAATGTTCAGGAGCTTTGTAAGAGCATTCAGATAAGAGTAAAAGAATCAGTTGAGGCAACAATGGATGTTTCGGTAAAAAGCATTAACGTAAACATTGAAAGCGTTGCCGCAAACAATCAGGAGTGATGAGTATGCTGAGAAAATTTTACAGGTTTTACAAAAATCACTACTATGAAATGACGGGAGCAATCATCGGTCTCATTATCGGACTTTCACTTGTGTTCCTGGGCGTTTTGAATACAATCATCGTGGCTTTGTGCATTGGCGCCGGTCTCTTTATCGGTAAAAAGCTTAAGTCAGACAAAAACTTTATTAAAAACATATTGGATAAGATTCTTCCACCGGGATCTTACAGATAGAAAGGCAGAAGAAAAATGGGCAGTACAGGAAACAAAGGATCAAGACGTGCAACACGTGAAGCTTTAATCAAGTATTTATATGAATGCGAATTCCAGGATGTTACTTTGGACTCATTCCTGAGTAATTACGACGGAGCTCCCGCATCAGATATAAACAGGGATTTTATCGAAGAACTCAGCACAGGAATCAGAGAACACAAAGAAGAACTGGACAAAGCAATTGAAGAACGTTCGGAAAAGTGGCAGATTGACAGAATTGCCAAACTTGATTTGGAGATTCTCAGAACAGCCATCTATGAAATGAAATACAGAGAAGACATTCCTGAAAGCGTAAGCATCAATGAGGCTGTGGAAATAGCAAAGACATACAGCCATGACGATGCAGGCTCTTTCATCAACGGCATTCTCGGAAATGTTCAAAAAGAGCAGTGAAAAAATTTACGGTAACAGCAATAAATAACTACGTAAAGGCAGTGCTTACGTCAGACCCGACACTGGGAAATCTGGCAATTGAGGGTGAGATTTCAAATTTCAAATTGCATTCCTCCGGGCATTGCTATTTTACACTTAAGGACGCAGGCGGCGTTCTGAAATGTGTAATGTTCCGCAGCCAGGCATCAAAACTTACTTTCAAACCGAAAGACGGAATGAAGGTTGAGGCGCAGGGCAGTATATCCGTGTATGAAAGGGACGGAGTATATCAGCTATACGTAAATGCCATGAAGCAGGCGGGTGTGGGCGATCTATACGAAGAATTTGAAAAAACAAAAAAGAAACTGGGCGAGGAAGGCCTGTTTGACATGTCACGTAAGAAGGCACTTCCTTATCTTCCTGAAATCGTGGGAGCTGTTACATCTCCTACGGGAGCTGTTATTCAGGATATAAGGAATGTTCTTTTCAGAAGATTTCCGAATATGAGACTAAGACTTTTCCCCATAGCCGTGCAGGGTGAGGGTGTGGCTGAAGGAATAGAAGCCACTCTTAAATTCATTAATGACCACAGGCTTTGTGATGTTATTATCCTCGGAAGAGGCGGGGGCTCAATAGAAGACCTTTGGGGATTCAACGAAGAAAAAACAGCAAGAGCAATAGCCGCATCGGAAATTCCTGTTATTTCGGCAGTCGGACATGAAACAGATTTCACCATAGCCGACTTTGTTGCGGATATGAGAGCACCTACACCGTCAGCAGCCGCAGAA